>CAZTIH010000222.1:0-1520 GCA_964613675.1 uncultured Candidatus Competibacteraceae bacterium | reverse complement strand
ATGGCCCGCACTATCAAATAAATCGCCATTCGGCAGGCGAATCATAAAATCGCTAAGTAAATTGCTGGGGCGGAGTATTTAATTGGGGCAAAGCGTAGCCAGCAATACCTGGATCTTAAAAATGCCCTATCCGCCGCCCCGAAAATAATGCCGCTCAAAACTCACCAGCCATTGCCGTAGTTCATCGCTGTCGTGAGGCAAGATAAAACGCAACAATAATCGGGGAATCGTCAGCTTTGCGACTTGCATCACGCGCTCTTCGCCGAGTTCTATTTTGATGGTTTCGTTGCGCCATTCAATAAGGATAAGTTGTTCATTTAATTGCCAAGTCTGACCCACTAAAGCACGCGGCAGGATTCGCAAAAATTCCTGTCGATTCAAAGCCATATCGCGTTCAATAATCATCAATTTACCCGCCGGCTACGGGAGGCCACATCGCAATCACATCGTTAGGATTTAATTCACAACTCACCCAATCTTCCGGGCTAATGTATTGCCCATTGACGAGCACTAAATGCACGAGATCTCTCGGCAGATGAAAGGCGCGGATAATCGTGTCGGCGGTGGCGCCTGATTCAATTTCAAAGGGAATGGCGTTGCGTTGCGCGTTGGACGGCAAATAATTGCCCAATGTGGCGTACAGTTTAACCGTGATATTCATGAAATTAGGTTCCCAAATTAAGCGGCGGAGCGATTCAAGTTAGACCACATCCATCGCGCAATTTTTGTCATCCTCCCCGCCTTGAGGGACGGGGCTTGTCGCGCATTTCAGTTAATTTTGCGAGTCGGTTTATTTTTCCGACCCGCATTCCTAACCCTAATTACGGCCAACGCGACTTAATGCCGTCTCAATCGCCAACAAGTCGGGAATAATCGCGTCCTTGCCATAAATCCAAACGCGACGCAAAACCCCTTGATTTAACGGTTCCTCACTGTTACCCGCGTCACTAATCCCATCGCGCTCTAAATCGGCTAACTGTGGCGGTTCCGTACTTAGGATGGCGAAATCGCGGGCGCGGGGGTCATCGCTCAAGGCATGAATCACGACAATCCGCGTGTGAGCGCCCGGCCCGGGACTCGTGCGATAAACCAGCCGTTCCAAACTCACCAAGGGAATAGGTTCGGTTTTCCATAAAATCGACCCTGCCACCCACGGCGGTGCATTTTCCATACGCAACGAGCGGGCATAAGGCAAAATTTCGGTGACAACGCTCTTGGGAAGTACCGCACGACCGCCCTGAAACGAAATAACCATGACTTTTAAATTTTCCGCCATCGCCCCCCCCTATGCCGTCATGTCCAAAGCCCGATCCCCGAGGACACCGCGAATTGAAATCAATAGCTCTTCCTCGTTATACGGCTTGATTTGGTAGTCATTAACACCCAATTTGCGACCCCGTTCGCGGTGCTTATCCCCACTGCGCGAGGTCACCATGATGACGGGCAACTGCTTCAAGTGGGACTGGTTGCGGATGTGCTGCATCACCTCAAAACCGTCCATTCGCGGCATCTCGATGTCG
>CAZTIH010000221.1:0-1577 GCA_964613675.1 uncultured Candidatus Competibacteraceae bacterium | reverse complement strand
ATACGGCGTCGGATTTGCATGGCTGGTCGATCCCATCGAAAAAACCCTCGAAGCCTACGAACGCAGCAACTCTTCGTGGGCACCGCTGGGCACTTGGCGAGCAAACGATGTGGCCCGCATCCGTCCTTTTGAAGCGATTGAATTAGCGTTAACCGATTTGTGGAGTGAATGAAGTATGTCGCTGATGCGACCCCCCCATGAGTTTCCCGAACTCGTCCCGTTACAGGCGGCACTTGAGGCGTGTTTAAGCCGTCAACGCCCCGTATTACAACGCCGTCTCGATCAAATTGCGCATCGTTTGTCGCAAGGCAAGCCCGTGGAACGCGAACTCAAATACCTCACGGCGGATCTTCTTGCCGCACAACAGATCGTGATGAACCGTCTCAACGCGCTGCCTCAACCTACGTTCGACGAAAATTTGCCCATTGCGGCGCATCGCGAACGGGTGGCGGCGGCGATTCAGCAGCACCAAGTCGTCGTGGTGTGCGGGGAAACGGGTTCGGGGAAGACGACACAGCTCCCTAAAATCTGTCTGTCGTTGGGATTAGGCGCGACGGGCCTCATCGGACATACCCAGCCCCGACGATTGGCGGCGCGCTCGGTGGCGTCCCGAATTGCGCAGGAACTCAACACGGAATTGGGTCAACTGGTGGGGTATCAGGTGCGATTTAACGAACGCATCGGGCCAAATACCCTCGTGAAGTTGATGACGGACGGCATTTTGCTCGCCGAAACGCAAAGTGACCCTGAGTTGCGCAACTATCAGGTGATCCTCATCGACGAGGCCCACGAACGCAGTCTCAACATCGACTTTCTGTTGGGCTACTTGCACCGTTTATTGCCCCGTCGCCCCGATTTGAAGCTCATCATCACATCGGCCACCCTCGATCCGGTGCGCTTTTCCAAACATTTCAACGACGCCCCCGTGATTGAGGTGGAGGGCCGTAGTTACCCCGTGGAAATTCGCTACTGTCCGTTGCCCGAGCGCGATAAGGAGGATGAAGACGCCCGCGATGTCGATTTACCCGAACACATCGCCGAAGTCGCCGCCGAGCTTGCGCGGGAAGGCCCGGGGGACATGTTGGTATTTTTGCCCGGTGAACGGGAGATTCGGGCGACGGAACGCGCCATCAACAAGCGCATGATTCCCCACACCAGCGTGTTGCCGCTGTACGCCCGCCTCACCTTTGAGATGCAAAATCAGGTCTTCAGCGCACATACCGGTCGACGGATCGTCTTGGCGACGAACGTGGCGGAAACCTCGCTGACCGTGCCGGGCATTCGGTTTGTGATCGACAGTGGTTTAGTGCGAATGAGTCGTTACAGCCCTCGTGCCAAGGTTCAGCGACTCCCCATTGAGCCGATTTCGATGGCCTCGGCGAACCAGCGAGCGGGGCGTTGTGGACGGGTAGGGCCGGGGATTTGTGTGCGTTTGTACGACGAAACCGATCTCCAGCTACGACCCGCGTTTACAGATCCCGAAATCCTACGAACCAACCTGGCAGCGGTCATTTTGCAGATGACGGCGTTAAAGCTGGGGGACGTAGAGAATTTTCCGTTCATCGACCCTCCCGACA
>CAZTIH010000220.1:0-1581 GCA_964613675.1 uncultured Candidatus Competibacteraceae bacterium | reverse complement strand
TCTGGCGACTTAATGTAATCGTCGCGTTCGTAGTTGATGACGCCATCGCGATCCAGAATCACGAGGGGCGCTTGGGAAGTGACCGACATTGCCTTGAAACTCGGGTGTGTAGGGGAAGCTCGTAGGATGTGCTGAGCTGATCGGCGAAGCGCATCACTCTCAAACCCACCTGCCCCCACATCAGATCGCCGCCAACCCCCGATGCGCCTTTTACCGAAGAGAAGTAATGATTTTCAGCAGGAAGGGGTTGGGACAAACCCAATGTCGAAATTTTCCCACTTTCCTCGCTTTGCGCCCTAACCTGACATCCTCCCCGCCCTAACGGACGGGGATTTCGGCGTTGTTTAAGCCAGTCCATAGGATTTTGCTAAAACGGTTCAGTGGGTTCCTGAAATTGGATGAATTACGATCGGCAAAACTGTAGCAGGGCCTGCGTGGACGCATCTCGGTCTTTTGGCAGCGCTTGTCCGTGCAATGCGGGTAATAGTCCCTTGGCTAACTGCTTGCCAAGTTCTACCCCAAATTGATCGAACGGGTTGATATGCCACACGATGCTTTGGACAAAAACCTTGTGCTCGTAAAGCGCAATCAACATCCCCAATACCCGAGGGGTCAATTGTTTGTAGAGGAAAAACGTACTGGGTTTGTTGCCACTAAATGTTTTGTAGGGCAGCAACGCTTCTAAGGCACTTCCCGAAAGTCCTTGGGCCTCCAACTCTTGTCTTGCCTCCTTCGCCGTTTTGCCTCGCATCAACGCCTCTGCCTGTGCGAATGCGTTGGCTAACAAAATCGCGTGTGGGTCACTGATCGACGATGGTGGCTGTGTCGCCGCAAAAAAGTCCACGGGAACCCGATGAGTTCCTTGGTGAAGCAGTTGGTAAAAGGCGTGTTGCCCGTTAATCCCTAGTCCGCCCCACACAATCGGTCCCGTACTCACGGCGAGTTCCTGACCATTGCGGTCGATCTGTTTGCCATTACTTTCCATATCGAGCTGCTGGAGATAATCGGGGAAGTAACGCAAACGGTCATCGTACGGCAGAATAGCGTGGGTATGAGCGTCAAAGAAATTGTTATACCAAACGCCTAGCAGCGCCAAAATGACTGGTAAATTGTCGTCGAGGGCGGTGTGTTGGAAATGTTCGTCCATCCAATGTGCCCCCGCCAAAAATTCCTGAAATCGCGCCAGACCCACCCATAACACGATGGGTAAGCCAATGGCCGACCAAAGGGAATATCGTCCCCCCACCCAGTCCCAAAATCCAAAAACCCGTTTAGGATCAATGCCAAACTGAACTGCGGTCGCTAAGTTGGTCGAGACTGCAACAAAATGATTAGCGACGGATTGATTGCCCAGCGCCGCCGTAATCCACGCCCGCGCCGTCTGCGCATTTTGCACAGTCTCTTGGGTCGTGAAGGTCTTGGAGGCGATGATAAATAAGGTGGTTTCGGGATCGCAGGTTCGCAAAATACGCTGAACGTGTAGATCGTCCACACTCGACATAAAGTGCATTTGGAGTGCGGAATGGCCGTAACTCGACAGCGCTTCACACACCATTTTGGGACCCAAATCCGATCCCCCAA
>CAZTIH010000219.1:0-1635 GCA_964613675.1 uncultured Candidatus Competibacteraceae bacterium | reverse complement strand
CATGGCTTGATGGGGCGTGAGTCCCTCGGGCAGAGGCAGTAACCAGGCCCCCTCGACGCGGGCTTGTTGTGACAATCCGCCCCAATGTCGTTCGCCGACGCCCCACCCGGTCAATAACACATTCATCCCCGGTGAGAATTGAGGGTTTGAGGATTCGATGACGGTTCCCACTAAATCAATACCCGGCACAAACGGAAATTGCCGCACAATTTTTCCGCGATGCGTTAAGGCGAGGGCGTCTTTGTAATTAAGGCTGGAATACTGAACGGCAATGCGGACTTCCCCTTGAGGGAGCTGTTCGGGGGAAAGATCGAGCCATTTCGGGGGGTGATTGAACTGGTCGAGATACACAGCGCGAAAAGTTGTCATGAGCGACTCGTTCGGCAAGAGGGAAATAAAACTGCAAAAGAATTTACCCTACATCAAGGTTATAACGCCGATTGGTAGTAACATTCCGCATTCCCTTCTCGCTTTCTTCGATGACTTTTAATGGAACACCCTTCTCCTCCTTCCCTCGCTGTGCGGCTCGATCGTCTGCTTTTACGGGGACTGCTCTTCATTCTACTTATCGTGTTTACGAGTATTGGAATGACGCTGCTTTGGATCACCCCTGAAGCGCTAACCCCTCAATGGCACTGGGGATTAGTCGGTGTGGGGATGATTTTGGCGTTTTATGGGTTGCGGCAACTGCTCCAATGGGGAATTCAGGCGTACTGGCGCATCGAACAAGAGAATTTGCAACGATGGTTGACTAACGGCGTCAGTTTCGAGGCATTACCGCCGCCGTTATGGCAGGAGGCCCAAGCATTTCGTCAACAGCTTTACCGTCAACAACAGCTTCAACAACAATTGTATCAACAGCAAATCGAAGGGTTGCGCCAGCAGATCGCTCAACAACAGCTCATTTGGGATCAGCTATTTTTACCGATGGTACTGGCGGATCGACAGGGGCTGGTGCGTTACACCAATCGCGCTTTGCAGCAGTGGCGGAAATTGGAAAGTGCGTTGCCGCTCGATTTACGGTTGGAACAGTTAGGACTGCGGGGAGAACGGGTTTGGGGACAGCTCGAAGAAGGTCAGACGGCCGAACAGGCGCTTTGTGACGAAGAAGGGCGTCAATTCACAGTGCATTTTCAGCGGCAGGGGGGGGCAATCTTGGCGTTTTTCTTGGATGTTTCTGACTATCACCAAAGTCAACGCCAGCTCGCACAACAGATCAGTCGCTTAAACGATTTTGCTGCTTTAAGTGCCGAAGTGTTCTGGGAAATCGACGAACAATTCCGCCTCGTGTACCTCTCCAAACAAGCGCCTAAGCTCTTTGGACGTTCGATTGAACAGCTTCTTAAGCTATCCCTCGTAGAGTTGTTTAACGATGCGGCTGGCCCCCATCAATCGAGTTTACGGGAGCAACTAAAAGCAGGATGGCCCCTTCAGGAGTATCAAAGCGAGGTGGTATGGCCTGATGGTACGTCGCATTGGATGCGGTTAAACAGCCAACCGTTGCGCAATGCAAAGCAGATGATCGTCGGATTTCGCGGAACCGCCCTCGACATTACCGAAAGCCATAGCACGCTCCAGCGCATGACTCACCAAGCCGCTCATGATGCCTTGACGGGGCTGTTAAATCGGCGGGCA
>CAZTIH010000218.1:0-1645 GCA_964613675.1 uncultured Candidatus Competibacteraceae bacterium | reverse complement strand
AGTTCGGTAACGGTTCATTATCGCGGCACCCTCATCGACGGGCGCGAGTTTGATAGTTCCTACAGTCGTGGTGAACCGACGACTTTTGGCGTCAACCAGGTAATCCCTGGGTGGACAGAAGCCCTACAACTCATGAACGTGGGCAGCAAATACAAGCTCTTCATCCCCTCAAACCTCGCTTACGGTGCCCGAGGCGCTCCCCCCGTGATTGCCCCCAATTCGACGCTCATCTTTGAAGTCGAACTGCTCGGCGTGAACTAAATCCCCTAAAACTGTATTGATGACAGGTCAAGGCCCCCCTATGCCGACCCTCCCTCGTGACCTCCTGAACGCCCTGGTCAACGGTCAATTTGGCGATCCTTTCGGGATCCTCGGCCCCCACGATACGCCTCAAGGTCGCGTGGTGCGTACCTTCCAACCCACAGCGCGGGAGGTGCATTTGCTCGACGCACAAGGCCGCGACCTCGGTGTCCTTGCCCAATTGCACTCTCAAGGGGTATTTGGCGGCCCGTTACCGACAGAATCCTATAAATTGCAACTTTTCCTTGACGACGACACGGTGCAAACCATCGCCGATCCCTATGCGTTTCCCAGCGTACTCGGCGATCTCGATCACCACCTGTTTAGCGAGGGCCGTCACTACAACCTGTGGCACAAGCTCGGGGCGCACATGGCGGAGATCAATGGGGTTGCGGGGGTGTTGTTTGCGGTGTGGGCACCCAATGCGCGGCGGGTGAGCGTCGTCGGCGAGTTTAATCATTGGGATGGGCGCGTTCATATCATGCGATTTCATCCCAATAGTGGGGTGTGGGAGCTTTTCATCCCCGGAGTGGCGCTGGGGGCGTTGTACAAATACGAAATCCTCGGACGTAACGGCCAATTATTGCCGTTAAAAACCGACCCTTTGGGGTTTTACTTTGAGGGCGGTCCGCATTTCGCCAGTCGCGTATATGCGGATCAATATGCCTGGCGGGACGAGGCGTGGTTAGCGCAACGGTCATGTAAACAGGCCCTCGACGCGCCCATGAGTATTTACGAGGTGCATTTAGGTTCGTGGCGACGGGTGCCCGAGGCCCACAATCGCTACTTAACTTACCGCGAATTGGCAACACACCTCGTCGAGTATGTGACGGATCTGGGGTTTACCCACGTAGAGCTGTTGCCGATTACCGAACATCCGTTTGATGGATCATGGGGTTACCAACCGATTGGACTGTTTGCCCCCACCCAGCGGCTGGGATCGCCCGCCGACTTCAAGTTTCTGGTGGATGCGCTACATCAAGCCAATATCGGCGTCATTTTGGATTGGGTACCAGCGCATTTTCCGCGAGATGCCTTTGGGCTTGCAGAGTTTGACGGCACCCATCTTTACGAACATGCGGATCCTCGTCAGGGCAGCCATCAGGATTGGGGCACCCTCATTTACAATTATGGTCGCCATGAAGTGGCTAATTATTTGATTAGTAACGCTTTATTTTGGATAACCGAATTTCATATCGACGCGCTACGGGTGGATGCGGTGGCGTCGATGCTGTACCTCGACTACTCGCGGCCTTCTACGGAATGGATTCCCAATCGCTACGGCGGGCGAGAAAACTTGGAAGCCTTGGCCTTTTTGCGTCACTTAAACGAGGCGGGTCACGCG
>CAZTIH010000217.1:0-1690 GCA_964613675.1 uncultured Candidatus Competibacteraceae bacterium | reverse complement strand
TGGAAATTAAGCGGTCATCGGCCATACCCACGGTCGTTAAGCTGCCGACGAATGCTCCTAGGGCCAGTGATCGGCACATACTCCGTGCCCAATTTCCCTGTTTACTGCCGACACACGCCCCCAAAGCGAGGTGACTTGACCGAATTTCCCGACCGCGCTCCAACCCCCCAACCTTCAGCTTAAACATGGGGTGGTGTCCTTTGGAAGTTGCTCAACCAATGCACGCCAAAATGGCGGTTCTGCCTGACCGCGTTTGCGTTCGCCAAAGAGCTGCAAAATCAATTGTCCCGTCTCGTCGTATAGCTCAATTCCCGTCACCCACCCTTCGCGAAGCGGTTTACGTACCCCAAATGCCTGATAAATCGCGGTTTCTTTGAGATGCAAATTGAAGTCTGGGTCGAGGATGTTGTACCAGTGACCGACGGTTTTAAGCTCGTGAATGGGGCCACTGTGAATCTGCGTAACGCCTCGATTTGCGACGAAAATCATCACAGGATGTTGTTCGGCGGCCAACCGAGGGAACAACACACGGTGACTCAAGCGATCCATTGACCACACTAACGCTTCGTCGGCCAGGGTCATGGCCTGATAGCGCGTCACGCCAAAGGTGTCGAGTAACCCGAAAAAATCGTGAGGACTGGTCATCTCGCGCCACGCCCGATTAAACGCGACGCGGTCAGGGCGGGTTGACGGTGCGGGTTTCGGCGCGGTCGGTTCGAGGGCGAAGGTCAGTGGTGATGGTGGTGTGAGGGAATTTTTAAGTTCAAGCCATGGGGTTTGATGGGTTTTCTCCACGGCAAACACCTTGAGGGTTGCAGTTCCCTCCCGATCGTAGGCTTGAAAGCTGGGGCGTTCCCCATCCACGAAAAACAAGCTGTGCCACGAGGAAAAAAACAGCCGTAAATCAATGGCGTGACCGTAAACCCCTGCGACAGTCCCCTGATCACACTCAACCGATTCAAAAGGGCCAGTTTTTTCCATCACAACGGCTTCGTTGCGCGTCAAAGCCATGACTGGGCCGACCTTCGCCAATCCGATCAACCAGTCGCGCCACTGAGGGAGTAATAAGATGCTGTGGGGTTGACAGGCCACAAGTTCGGCTTCGGCTATGCCCAACTTTGCGGCGGCGTCCCGCATGCGCAAATGGGGATGTTTTTGTTTTAATTCATAAAACTTAGCGTACAGCGCGTTCATCGTCGTCCTAAGTGCAATTAAGGGTTGAGCTCTTCAACAACGGCCGTAAAACCTTCAAATTGCGGGGGGCCGGCATAGGTGCCTTGGGGTGCCTTTGCTTGGGAATGCGCCTTGACAAACGCATCGGAGTGTCGCCAATCATCAAAATGCTTTTCGCTTTCCCAAATTGTGTGGCTGGCGTACAGCGTAATTTGATCGTCGCTGGCGCCGCGCAACAAATGGAAGGCGCGAAACCCCGGCATGTCTTTCAAACGGGATTCGCGATTGCGCCAAATGTCCTCAAAAGCCTGCTCAAATCCGACATTGATACGAAAACGGTTCATGGCAATAAACATGGTAAGACCTCGTTAGGTGAGCTGAATAATAGGAGGATGCAAATGCAAATGAGTTTCATAAGTGGGTTTTGGAGGCGATTCCGAATGTAAATCGGGTTAATCACTGAGGGTTGGGAACGATCTTTACGGGTGGGGTGAGACAGGCATTGATCTAAATGCGC
>CAZTIH010000216.1:0-1721 GCA_964613675.1 uncultured Candidatus Competibacteraceae bacterium | reverse complement strand
CCCCCACCGCCGCCCGTCGCACAAGCCCCTGTTGCCCCCCCGCCGCCGCCCGTCGCACCGACACCGGTTCCCGATAGCACCTTCGATGTCACCCCTGAATTACTCAGTAGTCCGCCGATCAGCGTTCCTTCTGTTGCTATACCGACGAATGTCGTGGGCATTCATCCCCCAACGGAAACGGGGAAAAGCGAGGCGGGCACCACCTCGATTCGGGTGAGCATCGACAAAGTGGATGCGCTGATTAATTTGGTGGGCGAGTTGGTGATTACCCAATCCATGTTGCAGCGTTTTGGGGAAAGTTTTCAGGAAGATCAGCTCGACGCCCTTCGCGATGGCCTCAACCAGCTCATGCGCAATACCCGTGAGTTGCAGGAAACTGCTATGCAGATCCGCATGTTACCGATTTCGGCTTCGTTCAATCGTTTTCCGCGAATGGTGCGCGATTTAAGCGGTAAACTCAGCAAGAAAGTGGAGTTGCGGGTGTCGGGCGAAAACACCGAACTCGACAAAACCGTACTCGAACGCATTAACGACCCCCTCGTCCACTTAGTACGCAACTCTCTCGATCACGGGATTGAACGCCCCGAAATTCGCAAAGCCGCCGGCAAACCCGAAACGGGCATTATCGAACTCAACGCGTACCACCAAGGCGGCAACATCATCATCGAAGTCAAAGACGATGGCGCGGGCTTGAATCGCGAAAAAATCTACGCAAAAGCCGTGTCCCGCGGACTGATTAATCCCGATGAAGAACTCACCGAAGAACGCATTCACCAGTTGATTTTTCAAGCGGGCTTCTCGACGGCTGAACAGGTCAGTGATGTTTCAGGGCGGGGGGTAGGGATGGATGTCGTACGCAATAACATCAAGGAGTTAGGGGGACAGGTCAGCGTCAATTCTGTACAGGGGGTAGGCAGCACATTCACCATCCGTTTACCGCTCACATTAGCCATTCTCGATGGCCAATTAGTCAAAGTCGGCGACCAGATTTACATCATTCCCATCATCGCCATCGTCGAATCGCTGCAAATCACCTCAGATATGGTGAGCCACATTGCAGGAGGCGCCGAACTCTTCCGCGTACGCAACGAATATATTCCCGTGTTGCGGCTGTACGAGACCTTTGGCGTTTCCGAAGCCAAAACGAACCTTCATGAGGGATTAATCGTGATTGTCGAAGCGGATAACCGACGGGTGGGAATTTTTGTAGACGATTTACTTGGTCAACAACAGGTTGTAATTAAGAGTTTGGAAACCAATTTCCGTCAAATCAACGGTTTATCGGGTGCAACCATTTTGGGAGACGGCATGGTAGCGTTGATTTTGGATATGGGTGGCCTCTTGCAGCAGTTCCGCGACAGCAACGGCGCAATGGCTGCTTAACCCCTTTTTGTGAGACCTGCGCTATGAACAACAACCCCTCGACGGCCACGCCGACCTCGTCCGTAGCCCAAATCCAAGGCGATAGCCAACAGTATCTGACCTTTCTATTGGCCGGTGAAGAATACGGGGTCGATATTTTGAAGGTGCAGGAGATTAAGGGATGGGACTCAGTGACGGCGCTCCCCAACACACCGCCTTATGTTCTGGGCGTCATCAATCTGCGAGGGGCCGTCGTGCCGGTGGTGGATTTACGCCGTCGGTTTGGCCTACCCAACGTGCCCTTTGATCGCACCACGGTGATTATCGTGTTGCGGGTGTCGGCAGACAAAGAACGTACC
>CAZTIH010000215.1:0-1798 GCA_964613675.1 uncultured Candidatus Competibacteraceae bacterium | reverse complement strand
ATGCTTATTAAAGGAGGAAACGCTTTTGATGCAGCCATTGCTACTTCGTTGGCCCTTGCCGTCGTGCGCCCTCAGAGCACGGGCATTGGCGGGGGATCCCCAGGTGTTATTGGCCGACGAACCCACGCAACATCTCGATCCTGCCTGTGCATTGGGGCTGCTGACATTATTGCAGGAGAAGGCGCGTTTGGGGATGGCGGTGGCGGTGGTTCTCCATGATCTCAGCTTGGCAGCGCGCTGTGACGCCATTTATCTACTGCACTGCGGGGAATGCTTGGCTTGGGGAACCCCGTCAGCGGTGTTGACGGATGAGTTGCTCGCCGCCAGTTACGGTATTCGCGTGGTGCGACTGACCTATGAGGACGGCGAGACGCTCGTTCCGATTCAACGAATTTAGGCGTCGGTTTTAACGCTGAAGCTCTCGCCGCAACCGCAGGTGTCGGACACATTGGGGTTGCGGAACTCAAATTTGTGGTTGAACCCCTGTTTAACAAAATCGACCTCCATGCCGTCGAGGAACGATAGGCTATTTTCGTCGATGATGATTTTGACATTGTCCTGTTCAAACAGATGGTCGTCATCGTGAATGGACTTCGCTAAGTCGATGGTGTAGGCCCATCCGGAGCAGCCGGTTTTGCGCACGCCCAACCGTAAGCCGAGGCGTTCGGGTTGTTCGACGAGATAGCTTTTTACGCGCTCAAGGGCGTCGGAGGTTAAGGAAATATGTGCCATGAGAAGACTCCTAAGGGGGGGTGAAACTAAAGCAGCGCATTGACGAGACATTCTTGGATATTTTCCCGTTCAGAAGCGTAATCACTGCATCTCTCGCTTCACAGGTTAACCGAGCACATTACGCGATTAACGCCGTCAACAGCGCATGCCAAGCCCGTTCAATGAAGACCGCACTGTAGATTTTCAAGGGGGGAAGTTCGAGCGCCTCGGCGAGGCAGGGGGCGTTGAGGGCACGAATGGCGTCGAGGGATTGCCCCGTCAAGTGTTCACAGCTCCACGCACAGGTCGCCAGGGTGGGAATGCTTCCACGAGCCAAAAATTGCGCTGTGACCAAGCGTTCATCCGCATAACGGACGAAGAGTTGGACGGTTTCACAGGTGATTTCATGATCGAGGCGGAGGGTATGCGAGTACGGCGTCCCCGTTTGATAGACATGGGGGAGCCGCTCGAAATAGTCGAAGGTGCGAGGGGAGTAGTTCATAACGAGGAAGCAAGCTCATGGGGCAAGCAAATCATTTTAATTGTGTGCGACTCAAGCAAGCCCAATTCAAAGAGTTTCCCCGCGCTGTGACGAACAATCGCGCTAAGTAGATCTTTTAGAGATTCGATCCCAAAAGCAGACCCCAGTCCATCGGCGTCCCGAATCGGGGATGAGCTGGGGTTCTACCTTTGATTTGTGTCTAACTGAGGTCGTCAAGATCCCGTAAAACTCAACGCACCCGTGCAGTGATAGCCGGGATGCCCGCGCCGCGCAGACGATTTCTGACCTGTTCCGCTTGTTGAGAATCTTCAAACGGCCCTAATTGAATCCGCACTTCCTGCCCAGTCGCCCGCCGCGCGACCTGTAATCGTGGCGACAACCCCATCGACGCAAGCTGTTGACGGAGTTGGTTGGCCTGCTGCTCGTTACCAAAGGACCCGGCCTGAATTAAATAACGCGCCGAATTGTTCTGACGGGGTGCCGGAGTGGTCTGTGCAACGGGCTGAGGTCTCGACGATTCGGCACGCGGTGTCTGTGCAACGGGCTGAGGTCTCGACGATTCGGCACGCGGTGTCTGTGCAACGG
>CAZTIH010000214.1:199-1828 GCA_964613675.1 uncultured Candidatus Competibacteraceae bacterium | reverse complement strand
GGCGGCCCGACGCCGAGGGGTGGTGGCTGGATATAATCGCGAAGCGATCCAGCCACGATTTCTGGCAACTTGTTGCCAAAATCGAAGCCCGACAAAGTCGGCGGGGGCTTGGGGGCTATGCCCAATGGCGTTAACCAAATAGACATAAGTTGTTGCAATAAAATGACTTGACTTTCTTATGGGCCGAATTTTTCGGGCCTTATGAGCAAATCTTACTCCTTCCCGACCCTCATTCCCTGTTTGAAAGAGGCGCTTCCCCTCCACTTTCGTCACCGTACGAATCAGCTGTTTGGTCCTGCCCAGACGTTGTACTGCCTGGTCGATCAGACTGCACTTGGCCAAGCGGGATATCGGCGCATGCTTGCCAGCCAATCGCCCGCAACGGCTCGTCAACTGGGTTGGGATGACGTGGAAAAACCATCTGCTACCGCTTATTGTCGTGCTCGTCCGAAGTTAACTTTGGCGCATTGTAAGACCGGTTTTGATGCGGTGCGCGGCCTCTGTAAAAAGGCTTCGCGGCGCCCTGAATTCCGTTACGGCGACCGCGATATTTATTTACTCGATGGCACTGGTTTGTCATTGCCCTGCTCCAATGAACTCCTTGAGCAATTTGGCAGTCCGTCAAACGGGCACGGTCCCACCAACGTTCCGGCTGCCCACATGGTCATGCTCTGGAACGCGAGTACGCAATGCCCCATTGATTACCACTTGTCTCCCTACAAACACGATGAACGGAAACAGGCCACGCCACTCTTAGAAAGTATCCCTGAGAACGGCATCGTCATCTGTGATCGTGGCTTTTATTCCTATGACATGCTGGGAAAAATCATCACGCGTGGTCGCGATTTTTTAATGAGAGTCAGCGTTTCTGCATGCAGTGAAATCAAGGCATTTGTCGCTGGTGTCACCAATGAAGCCATCATCTCAATACCACCACCAGACAAGTGGGCGAAAGAGAAACAAATGAGCGCTCCCACCTTTTCGGTACGCGCCATTCGGGTGCAAACCAGGAACGGAGAAACGGCTGTTTATCTGACCAGTCTGCGCAAAAAAGATGGACATACTATTTCGCGTCTGGCGAAACTTTATAAGACGAGATGGCGTATCGAAACCGCATTTGATGAACTCAAAAATTGGCATGCGATGCAGAAATTCAGTTCCCAGTCAGTGCTGGGTATTCACCAGGAAATCTACGCGGCCTTTATTTTCCAAACCTTAGTCGCCGAACTTGAAGCGCTCGCCAGAAAAGAAGTTTATGACCTGCGCAAGGCCGCCAAAAAACAGGGGAAAACACCCGAAGCATTGCCTGATATTCGATTCAACCGCAGGCTCATTAGTGATGCCGTGAACAGGCTTCTCGCCGTGGCAACCCAGAGTCCATCCGAACTTCAAGAATACCTCGATGCAGCGATTTACGATATCTACCGCTACCGCGTCAGGAGAAGGCCAGGGAGAGTATACGACAGAAAATGTAAATCCCCCCGCACCGGATTCATGAAAAGAGGATCTAAGCGATGATAAATAAATGGCTTAGGGATTTGGTTAACGCCATTGGGCGCTGCCCCCAAACCCCCGCGGACTTGGTCGGGGTTCGATTTTGGCAACAAGTTGCCAGAAATCGTGGCTGGA
>CAZTIH010000214.1:0-189 GCA_964613675.1 uncultured Candidatus Competibacteraceae bacterium | reverse complement strand
TCGCTTCGCGATTATATCCAGCCACCACCCCTCGGGCGTCCGGCCGCCTATGGCGGATTCGTACTATCGTTCAATTCTAGCACCCTAAAATCCACAGTAGTGGTGTAGCCGCAAGGCGGCAACGACGACGCATGGTCCCCCATGCTAGGAGGCGCCAACGCAGCGGATGCGCCGCTAATGTGAATTTTA
>CAZTIH010000213.1:0-1864 GCA_964613675.1 uncultured Candidatus Competibacteraceae bacterium | reverse complement strand
TGTATCTCGAACTTCACGGGGGAAAATACCGAGCACGCCTCAACCAGGGGATTCCTATTAACCGCCATCGTCCCTCCGCCGATGTTCTGTTCCGAAGCGCAGTTCAAACGGCCGGTGCGAGCGCAGTCGGTGTGTTGTTGACGGGGATGGGTGATGATGGCGCGGTTTGCCTGGCGGAAATGCGCAAAAGTGGCGCGACCACCATTGCCCAAGACGAAGCGACCAGTGTGGTTTGGGGGATGCCCGGGTCAGCGGTACGTCTCAACGGCGCCAGTCACGTGACGCCCTTAAACGCAGTCGCCCCGCAACTCGTTAATTTACTCAAAAATCGCGGCCCTAGAGGTTAAGCAGCAGACTCGTTGGTGGGGAACCACGATCCCCGAACTCTGTTGGGGCGCTTTAGCCTCTTTATTTTGCTGTCGGGTCTGCCGACAATTTCATGTCGATCCTTGGTGAGCCTGGACGACCCCTACACGATTTGAGAGTGCCCCCCATGAACCTATCCGTTAGACAAAAGTTGTGGTTTTTGCTCGCCACGTCCTTGATCAGCCTAATTCTGTCCATGCTGTGGTCGATGCGCATGTTGCAAACCACCGTTCAGGAGGAGCGGCACAACAGCATCGAGCAACTTATGCAGGTCATCAAGACCATCATCGACACCCATGTGAAACAGGCGCGAGACGGCAAAGGAACGCAAGCAGAGCTTCAAAGAGAGGTGGTGGAGATGCTACGCCCCATCCGCCAAGTTCATGACCAGTACTTCTTCATTTACACCCTAGATCGCGTAGCGGTGATGACCCCTAACGACACGAGTTTAGAGGGCCGCGATGCCAGTCATCTGCGCGATACCTCAGGGCGCCCAATTGTGATGGAAATCACCGAGCTGGCTAAAAGACAAGGTAGCGGGTTTTTCACCTACGAATGGCCGCGACGAGAGGGAAGCGGGTCGGCACCCAAATTGTCTTATGTCATGGCGATTCCAGAATGGAATTGGGTCGTCGGAACAGGGGCACATGTCGAAGATATTGCGCGATTTGGTGACTACTTTATGCAGCATGGAATTGGGATATTAGTGGTGGTCATTGGGCTATCGCTGGTGATTTTGACCGTCACCATACTGCTGCTCAACGAACTCAAGGGGGGGTTATCGCAGGTATTGGCGTCGATTCATCGCATGGCGGAGGGCGATTACTCCCAAACCCTCAAGGTCATTCGCAAAGACGAATTTGGCGACATGCTCCATGCCCTTCACCAGATGCAGGATCGAATCGTCGAAACGATGCAACAGATTCGCCAAAGCGCGTTATCCGTCATGCAGGACGCCACTGAAATTGCGGCAGGCAACCAGCAAGTCAGCCAACGCACTGAAAGCCAAGCCTCTAACCTGGAACAAACCGCTGCGTCGATGGAGCAGATGACCTCTACGGTGAAACAGAACGCGGCAAATGCTCAACAAGCGAACGATTTATCCGATCAAGCGCAAAAGCTGGCCGAACAGGGCGGTAGCGTGGTGACGGAAGCCGTTAACGCCATGAATGCGATTAACGATGCCAGCCGCAAGATTGCCGACATCATCGGCGTTATCGACGAAATCGCTTTCCAAACCAATTTGTTAGCGTTAAACGCAGCGGTGGAAGCCGCCAGAGCCGGTGAACAGGGACGTGGCTTTGCTGTGGTGGCAGCAGAAGTCCGCAATCTCGCCCAGCGGTCTGCCACTGCCGCGAAAGAGATTAAAGAACTCATTCAAGACAGCGTGAACAAGGTCGATGATGGAACGCGTTTGGTCGATGCGGTGGGGAAAAATCTTCGAGAATTATTCGACTCTGTTCATCAAGTTTCGACCTTGGTCGCGGAAATTGCGGCA
>CAZTIH010000212.1:0-1869 GCA_964613675.1 uncultured Candidatus Competibacteraceae bacterium | reverse complement strand
AGATCGACGATCATCTCTCGGTGCGAAAACAGTTCTTTGTAAGCAGCGTCGGTCACAAGCCGTTACTTCAAAAGCGTCTCAATCTGTGCAATTCGCATTTCCTTGTCAGTCAGACCATCAATGAATCTCTGTGGAATCCCTGATAGACCCACCTGTGCGCCTACCAGTGCCCCCGTTAACATCGCACGGGCCAAATTCTGACCACCCCCGTTGATCGCATGAAGCACCGCCGATTCAAAATCATCACGGAATCGCGCTGCCAAGTAATACACTGCCGGAAACTGGTGATACACCGCACACGGCATCCCATAAACCGTCGCAACCTTCCAGGCCGGTTCGATTTTCACGGCCGAATCCCGTGCTGCCTGGGCAATTGGGCCGGCCGTCAACAGCGCGTCCGGTGAGGTAAATCCCCCAAAACGGGGTGGAACCGTCGGTGGTTGCTTGCCGTAAAAGCCCGGGAGCGACCGCGCCAGACGTTGAGAAATCTGGTCATCAAAAGGGGATCCTGCGACACACAGTCCCACTGCCGCGACATAGGCCGTCGTCATCGCAACTACTGTCGGATCAATTTGGGTTAATACCGTATTTTTAACAGTAAAATCAGCAAGTTGTGTTATATCGCTGTGGTAAAGCGCGGCTAACACAAAGGTTCGTTCAGCGGCTTCGGTGGTGTCGGCATACCCACCTACGTCGCCCCAAGGCCGATGTTGTTTGCGCCGCTGGAATGTCTCGCGAATGGATTGACTCGTGTAACCACCGGGGCCATTGCGAGGTGTACCGTCCAAACGGGCTAGAAGTTGGGTATCGAGACGTTCGCAAAAATCGGCTTCGTCATAACCGCGACGGTCAATCAGCGATTGCAGAAGGAGTGCTGCGATAAAACCGCTTTGCGCGGCGTCGCCGGCCCGTAATCCGGCGTGATAACGATGGGGTTTAGGGGTGGTGTAGCCGAAGATCCACGGGCCGTGGTCGCGGTGCAATTCGTCGAGATCGTAGTACCAGTGGGGCCCAACGCCCAAGGCATCGCCAATAAAACCGCCCATTAATGCCCCGGCGGCACGGTCGGCGAGGGAATGTTTCGGGAAAAGCGTCATGGTGGTGGCTCATGGAGTGAAGGTTGCCCTTGGACAGCGATCTGCTCAGCAGTGGCGACAACCCAAGCAATTTGGTGGTGATCGTGCGGCGCTACGGTACATTTGCTTATTCACATGTTTCGAGAAAATATGGCCTTTCACACGCCAGAAGCCCCGCTAATTCTACGAATGCACCGTTGTAGATCTCTGAAGCGAGGGTAGTAATGCGTTATCGACCTCCGATAATCGCGATCAAAACGATAAAAATGAAGCCCGTGAGCAGCAAGTCCAGAAAAAGCTGCCCTCCATTATTTCCCTTCAGAAATTGCTTGTGACGATGCCCGCTCGTGCGAATCATGCCCGCGATAAGAAATGCCAAAACTGCCGAAATGATAAAAGCCATGGCTCTACTCCTCTCAATTAACTAAAAAATCCGAAAAATCCTCAAACAACAGATGTCGATTGGCGCGATGGTCGTTCACCAAACCGTTCACCGACAGCCGCGTAGCTTGCCGACTCAGCAATTCATCCAGAACATTTCGCACAGACCGCGCATTACCAAAATGCGCCCTTTCTCGCGTGACCAGTGCTGAAAATGCTTCTATTAGCGGGGCAGTCAACGCCATTTCGTCACACACCAGCCCCTGCGACCTCACCATGCCAAACAGAATCTCGACGAGTTCTGTCGGCGCATAATCCTCAAAATAGAGATGATTCGCCGGCGGCAATCGACTCGCAAGGCCCGCATCCATAGCCAACAGATTCTGCATCTCCGCCGTGTAGCCCGCCAAAA
>CAZTIH010000211.1:1398-1895 GCA_964613675.1 uncultured Candidatus Competibacteraceae bacterium | reverse complement strand
GAATGTTGGTGGTGGAAGGCTTCATTTCTCGCTGACCCGACAGTGCAATTCCCCCTGCGACAGCCGTAAACGCAGCGCATCACCCACTTTCACTTGATCCGCCCGCCGCACAATTTCCCCCTCTGGCATCTTCTGCGCGATCGCATAGCCTCGCCCCAAGGTGTTTAGCGGGCTGACCGTGTGCAATTGGTGGCCCAAACGCCCCACCCGTTCGCGCAACTGCTGTAACAACAGCGGGCCACTCCGCCGCAAGCGCTGGACGAGTAACCGCACTTCATGACGTTGACGCAAACAGTTCACGCCTACCGAAGACAGCCGCCGCGTCAAGTGCTGCAATCGTTGCCGTTGTAACTGCAAACGCTGCGGTAAGGGGCGCTGGAGTCGCAACGCCAATCCATCGAGCCGCTGACTCTGTTCGCGCAGTCGGCGTAACGGCTGCTGGCGCTGCAATCGCTGCATCAACATCCCCTGTCGTCGACGATTTTCCATCAATTGGC
>CAZTIH010000211.1:0-1388 GCA_964613675.1 uncultured Candidatus Competibacteraceae bacterium | reverse complement strand
TGCGCCAGCTTTTCCCGCCGTACCGCCCAATCCTGCAAATTAGGGCTGACCAACTCCGCTGCCGCCGAGGGCGTGGGAGCCCGAATGTCCGCCGCAAAGTCCGCCAGGGTCACATCGGTCTCGTGCCCTACCCCGCTCACAATCGGAATGGGACAATTCGCCACCGCCCGCACCACAACCTCCTCATTAAAAGCCCACAAATCCTCCAAACTCCCGCCACCTCGCACCAACAACAGCACATCACACTCGGCCCGCCGCCCCGCTGCATTCAACGCCGTGGCAATTCGTGCACCGGCTTGTTCCCCCTGCACCAACGTGGGGTAAATCACGACGGGGAGCAGTCGGCAGCGCCGTTTCAACACGCTCAATACATCCCGCAACGCCGCGCCCGTCCCCGAGGTCACCACCCCAATCCGCTGAGGTAAGGTCGGTAACCGCCGTTTGCGACTCACATCAAATAGCCCTTCCCGCCCCAAACTCTGTCGCAACGCCTCAAAATTGCGGCGCAACACTCCTTCGCCCGCCGCCTCGACCGCTTCCACGATAATTTGATACTCGCCGCGACTTTCAAATAGGGTGACCGAACCGCCTACCACCACCTGTTGCCCATTACTGATCGGTACTCGCACCGCGCTCCGATTGCGAAATAACGCACACCGTACCTGCGCCTGACTGTCTTTGAGGGTAAAATAACAGTGTCCGGACGCGGGTTTGGAGAGATTCGACACCTCCCCCTCAACCCACACCCATTCGGGAAAATGGCCCTCTAAACACCGGCGAACCTGAAGATTCAATTGTGCCACCCGCCAAACGAGCCTTGGCAGGGGTAAAGTCGGTACACCATTCATCTGTTTGCATAGCCTTAAAGTCGAACCACCTTGCACTATAACGCCCGATGTATCGTTCATAGGATTTTGCGGGTTTCACGCCGCTTCACTAACATCAACGATTTGAATTTACGCCCGTTTTTAGGGCATTGAGAGTGATTTATGCGAATTGCCTATGAAGCCCTTACTTTTGACGATGTGCTGTTACTGCCGGCCTATTCTGAAACCTTGCCCAAAGATGCCCTTTTAGTTACACAGATCACACGTCGCATTACTTTGAATGTCCCGTTGCTATCGGCCGCGATGGATACGGTGACGGAAGCTCCTTTGGCGATTGCCTTGGCGCAACATGGCGGATTGGGGGTAATCCACAAAAATCTTTCGCCAGAACGTCAGGCAGCCGAAGTACGGCGGGTTAAGAAGTACGAAAGCGGGATTATTCGCAATCCCCTTACCGTATCGCCTGATTCGACTATCGGGGAAGTCATGACTTTGACGCGCAATCACGGAATTTCCGGATTACCTGTCATTGGGCAAGACAATAAACTCCTTGGCATTATC
>CAZTIH010000210.1:0-1936 GCA_964613675.1 uncultured Candidatus Competibacteraceae bacterium | reverse complement strand
CTTCGGGAAGTACGGGGATTCCGAAGGGCGTGATCTACACCCAAGGCATTCTGCGGGCACAACTCAATGCGTTGCGGCAGACCGGAGGAATCGTTGAAAATGATACTCATCTTGCGGTTTTTTATGCGTTTGCGCTCTATAACCCCGCCCTCGGCGCGACAACCGTGGTTCCCGAAATGGATGTCCGTCGTCCAGGACAAGCCAATCCAGCCAAACTCGTTGAAACCATTGAAGAATTTAATGTCACCGTGAGTATGGGTTCGACGACAGTTTGGCGGAATGTCGCCGATTTTTGTCAACAACAAAAGTGCCAAGTGCACGCAATTCGACGCCTGCATCTTTTTGGTGCGCCTGTAGAACCTAAATTGGTGCGCGATCTCGTAGCGGTCATGCCAAATGCAATCATTTCAACACCCTACGGCGCAACGGAAGCCTTACCGACCACTTGGATTCACCACGAAGAACTGTTGTCGCTGCCCGATTTTTCACCTTTGGGTTTTTGCGTAGGTCGCCCAGTTGTCGATACCACTGTTCAAGTTATTCCTTGGCATGAGGGTCCGATTGCCTCCTTTCAAAAAATCACGCCCTGTAAACCGGGTCAGGTCGGAGAGGTATTAGTAAAGGGGCCGCAAATCACGGTGGGCTATCTGCACCGCCCCGAACAGACTGAAAAAGCGCGTTTTGTTGACGAACAGGGGCGGTGGCATCGAATGGGTGACTTGGGCGCGTTGGATGAACAGGGGCGACTGTGGATTGGGGGACGGGCGGCGCATCGCGTGGAGACCTTATCGGGCATTCTGTTATCAGCACCCGCCGAGACGATTTTTAACCGACATCCCGCCGTGCGCCGATCGGCATTAGTGGGTATTGGCCCTGTGCCCCAACTTCCCGTAATCGTCATCGAGACCGTTAAACCATTGAAAAAGCTCGAAAAAGAGACGCTGAAAACCGAGCTTTTGGAACTTGGATTTGCTTCAGAATACACGCGACCAATCCGCAAACTGCTGTTTTATCCCGGCGCACTGCCCACGGATATTCGGCACAACGCCAAGATTTTGCGGGAAAAGATCGCCGTTTGGGCGACCCAACAAGCGGATATAGATACCCCATAAGCAGAGGTTTACATGACAGTATTAGTCACAGGTGGCGGCGGTTTTCTCGGAAAATCGCTGGTAAAACAACTCGTTGCGGCGGGAGAATCGGTACGTAGCTTTAGTCGTGGCGATTATCCAGAACTTGCCGAACTCGGTGTAGAAGTGATTCGCGGCGACATTGCCGATCTGAATGCGGTACAACGGGCGTGTGAAGGGGTAGATGCCGTGTTTCATGTGGCCGCCACAGCGGGTTTTTGGGGCAAATGGGACACATTTTACCGACCCAATGTCCTGGGGACGGAAAATGTCATTGCCGCTTGCCGAACCCATAACGTGCCCAAACTGATTTTTACGAGTTCGCCAAGTGTCATTTTTGACGGCCATTCTCATCGTCTTGCTGATGAAGCGATGCCCTATCCAACGCATTTTGAAAGTCCCTACCCCCACACAAAAGCCCTGTCAGAACAACGAGTTCGCGCTGCGAATGACGCGAATTTGTTGACGGTGAGTTTGCGACCCCATCTCATTTTTGGTCCCGGAGACACCCATTTACTCCCACGGGTAATTGCGCGCGCCAAGCAAGGGCGACTCATTCAAGTGGGTAACGGTGACAACGAAGTGGACTTCACCTTTGTCGAGGATGCGGCGCGATCCCACCTTCTCGCTTGGAAAGCCTTGACGGTAGGGTCTCCATTGGCGGGCCAGGCTTATTTTATTACGCAGGGTTCGCCCGTAAAATTATGGCCTTGGATCAATGGGTTATTGACTAAACTGTCGATTCCTCCCGTAAAACGTCGCTTGCCTCTATCCTTGGCCCGAACCGTTGGGCGCGTGCTGGAGAC
>CAZTIH010000209.1:0-1993 GCA_964613675.1 uncultured Candidatus Competibacteraceae bacterium | reverse complement strand
AGAACGGTCAAAATCGAAGTTCGCATCTGCGCCTAAGCTCGCGAAAATCGGGCCCGATTCGACGATTTGTGCCGGGGGCGGCGCAGGTGGGGTGACTTCTGCAACTGCACCACCACACTCGGGGAAGTTGGTACCGCTCATCGTCAATACGCAATCCCCAAAAGGATCTTTCACGGGGCCGCCCGCGCCACACTGCAAATACAAATTTTGGGCTTGTGCGACGCCAACCAGTAAGGAGGCGGTCAGGAATGCGAGTTTTGCTTTCATCTGCGAAATCTCCAAAGATTAAAGAAGGGCTAAAAGGGAAAAGGGTGCGTGACTGCTCGGGTTATTCACAAGGCCATCGGCCCGCCCAACGTCTCACGATTGCTGGGTGCGAATGATCCATTACTTTAGCGCAATTGCGTTGCGAATAGGACAAGATGATACATTTTTGTGTCATCGACACAACGTTAGCGCCCCGAAAAACGAGGCATGACCATAACATTATGGCGTTGCTAGCCCCACCTGACGCGCCGCCGTAAGAATATCGGTGGCTTCATTCGCGACACAAAAAGTCGCTAAACTTTCGGCTAACTCACTTAATTCATCAAAATTAACGGTGGTTTCCCCCGAAATGCCCGACAAATAGCCGTCTATCCAAAACACAAAGAGGAAAATACTTTCTTCGTTGCCTTCTTCTTGCGCAAGGGAAATAACTTCGCCGCAGGTCATCTCCTGCAAATCAACCCGTTCTTGAGCCTCGCTCGCAGGAACCAAAAAAAGTAGCCACAGTAGTAGCAGTGAAATAGAGCGCATAAATGGGGATTCCGAGTTAAGCGAGCGTAATGCTCTTATCAAGATAGACCGCTTGAATCGCGTGAAGTAGTTCCACCCCGTCCTTGAGGGATTTTTGAAACGCTTTACGCCCTGAAATTAACCCCATGCCGCCGGCGCGTTTGTTGATGACGGCTGTCCGTACCGCTTCTGCCAAATCCGTCTCTCCCTCGGAAGCGCCCCCGGAATTGATGAGCGGGCTACGGCCCATGTAACAACACGCCAATTGATAGCGCGTCAGGTCAATGGGGTGATCGGTGGTCAACTTTTCGTACACCGCCTTGTGGGTTTTACCGAAATTGATGGCTTTATAACCGCCGTTGGTTTCAGGTAATTTCTGTTTGATGATGTCTGCTTGCAAAGTGACGCCTAAGTGATTCGCTTGACCGGTTAAATCGGCGCTGCCTTCGTAATTCACGCCGTCCTTTTTGAAGGCACTGTTGCGCACATAACACCACAGCACCGTCACCATCCCCAGTTCGTGCGCACGGGCAAATGCCTCGGCAACCTCCTGAAGCTGTCGCCGACTTTCCACCGAACCCCAGTACACCGTTGCGCCCACCGCGATACATCCCATGTCGAAAGCTTTGTCAACTTGGGCAAACAGGGTTTGATCGGGGGTTTGCGGTAAGGAAAGAAGCTCGTTGTGATTGATTTTGAGCATAAACGGGATTTTGTGGGCGTAACGTCGTGCTACAGCGCCCAAAACTCCGTAGGTCGAACAGACACAGTTACAGCCGCCTTCTATGGCCAGTTCCACGATATTCTTCGGATCAAAGTACGCGGGATTGGGAGCAAACGACGCCCCCGCCGAATGTTCAATGCCCTGATCCACCGGCAAAATCGACACATAACCCGTTCCCGCTAAACGGCCATGATTCAAAATGTGTTGAAAGTTGCGCAACACGGCAGGGCTACGGTCGCTTTCGCTCAACACGCGGTCCACAAAATCAGGGCCAGGCGCGTAAATCTGATCCGCAGGAATGGTTTCGCAACGGTGGTTAAGGAGAAATTCGGCCTGGTTACCGAGTAATTCGCTAATCGCAGTCACAGCACAACCTCATGGTTTGGGGAAACACTCAATCCTGCATCATACGTAAAGTGCCCCAAAAAACGGCGGTGTTTAGGGCGACACGAGGAGCGGTTCAGAGCTTGGCACGTCGCGTTCAAAGCTCAA
>CAZTIH010000208.1:1305-1998 GCA_964613675.1 uncultured Candidatus Competibacteraceae bacterium | reverse complement strand
AAGTGGTTCATTCCCCCTACCTTAGCCATCGGGTCCCGTATACAGGCTGCGACACAAGAGCCTAGTACGGTGGTGATGAGTTCGGCATGACGGGTGACATAATATTCGCCGGGCAACACGCGAGCGACGAATTGATTTTCGTGAGCGTCCCAAAAACGCTTCACATGCTCAAAGCCCGGCAATGAGGCGGGGGGCGAAAAACCCGTAGTAGGATTCATGGCGACTCCTTGCGGTAGATAGTTTTACCGATGAGTTTGTAGCGGTCGGTGACCTGAAACAGACTCTCTGAATGACCGATGAAGAGATACCCTCCATCGCGGTGATATTGGGCAAATCGTTCGACGAGTTTTTTACGCTGATCTGCTCCAAAGTAAATCACGACGTTGCGGCAAAAAATGACGTCAAAGGGCTGTTCCCAATGCCAATTTTCCATGAGATTAAGGCGCACAAAGTTAATGAATTGCTGCACATTGGGGCGCACGCGCACCATCCCTTCTTGTTCTCCTCTTCCCCGCAAAAAAAACCGCTTGAGCCGTTCAGTACTCATCCCCTTTACCTGTTCCAAGCGATATACCCCCTGTTGCGCTCGTGCCAGGATTTGTGAATCCAAATCCCCCGCCGTAATTTGGGCCTGTTGCGGCGACAACCCCGCTTCCGCCAACACAATCGCGAGCGAGTAAGGTTCCTCCGCCG
>CAZTIH010000208.1:0-1295 GCA_964613675.1 uncultured Candidatus Competibacteraceae bacterium | reverse complement strand
CTCTTTCCGAACCTCGGGGATCACGGTTTTGGCGAGAAACTCGAAATGGTGATTTTCTCGAAAAAACGATGTGAGATTGGTGGTCACTGCGTTAGTGAATTGTTCGAGTTCTTGGGTATCGCCCTGTTGAAGTAACTCGCAGTACTCCGCAAAACTCGATAAGTGTAATGCTCGCAATCGTCGCGCTAAACGGCTGTAAACGAGTTCGCGCTTCTCAGCAGATAATTGAATCCCGGTATGTTGACTGACGAGCTGACGTAACAACTCGAAGTCGCGGTCGGTCATGGGATATTCGACGTGCATTGTCAAAATAACTCAATGTCGTCGCCATCCTCTTGGGAGGGGGGTGTCCCCTCTAAGAGTTCGATTAACGTCGCCTTTTCATCGGCTAGGGAGTAGAGGTTTTTCATCGCTTCATGGAGAGCAGGCCAAGCGGCAGATTGTTGACACAACGGATCGTTTTCCAGCAAGGCCGCCAACAATTCCAGCCCCCCAGTCACGTGATGGAGTCGTTGGCTTAAATGGTCGTAAAACTGCATCGACATCACGGCATCTTGTGCAGCTTGTTCGATGTGGGGAGGGAGCGTGTCTTCCCGCTGAAGGTGGGCGGTGAGCTGGCCAACTGCTGAAGCCAGTTGGTTGGTTGCGGTCTCGCCCTGCGCTAAAAAAGCATGGAGTTGATGGAGAGCAATGCGAATAAGTCGTGCCGCTTCCTGAGAAACCCTCGGCGCCGATGAGTCGGGATCGTGTGCAGAAGTGCTTCCCACTTCAAGGTAAACTCTGAGGTAACCCCAGAGCCTCCGCTAATCCAGCGAGTTCTGCCGCGTCCCGTAGGGCGGGGGTTGGAGAGTGCCACCGTGTGGCGAGACCCGCTCGTTGACGATCAATCACAAAAGCCAGCAGTAGCTGTAACCCTGCCGTATCAATGCGCGTGACGGCGGTACCATCCAGCGTAATATCTTGGCGGTCGAGTTCGGCGGTTAAACTTTGTTTCAACGTCGAGGCATCGCGGACGACGGGTTGGGGGGGTAAGGCGAAAATATGGGTCATGACCGATGGCTCCTCAGTTCAACATGCCCATGCCAATTAGGCGGTCGATGTCGAGTAGGATGATCATTTTCTTTTCTAACATGGCGAGTCCACGAACAAAGTCATTGCTAATGTAGGTTCCAAAGCTCGGTGTCGGTTGAAGCGTACTATTTTCTATGTTGTACACCTCTGATACCGCATCTACCACCATGCCAACGGTACGTTCTTTGTCTGCCGACACCCGCAACACGATAATCACCGTGGTG
>CAZTIH010000207.1:0-1998 GCA_964613675.1 uncultured Candidatus Competibacteraceae bacterium | reverse complement strand
ATCCATCCGGACAAAACCCAGATCATCCGTTCCCATCCCCGCCACAGTTTCCTAGGACTTTCCCTCCCTTACATCAAACCGAGGTTTCAACCGTGACCGTCCCGCCTAATCGTCCCACAGCCGCCGCGTCCGCGACGCCGTCCGCTATAACCAACAAATTGCCGTTCACGGTGCGCAAGCAAACGTATCTATTCGCCTACGACATTCCCTCGGACGCCCCAGGCAGCAAGCGCGCGGCACGGGTGCGGCAAACCCTCCAGCGGTGGCGTTTGAGCGGCCAATATTCGGTTCACGAAACCCTGTTAACCCATAACCAGGTGCAGGCGCTGACGAGCGAGCTGCTGGAAAAACTCGATCGGGATCAAGATTTACTGTTGGTGGGCCAACTCGCCGCCGAGCGCCCGATTCAGGTGTTTTCCCGATCGCCCCGCAAGACGCCGATTTTGGGGTGGGACCGCGTGGTGAGCGTGCCAACCCATCTGAAAAACGGCTGGTATTTGGTGGCGTACGATGTGGCCGATCCCAAACGACTCCAGCGGGTGCAAAAGCGCGTCATCCAAGATTGTCTGGCGGCGCAAAAGTCCGTGTACCTCTTCAAAGGCCAGGGGACGACGCTCGTCGCGCTGCTGCGGGACGTGATGCAACTCATCAAACGGCGGGAGGACGATTTGCGGCTCTATTCCCTGCGGGATGCGCAGAACCTGTGGTTTGCGAGTGGCCCGTTGCCGAGCGTGGTGGATGTGCTGCCCGCACCGCCGACCGTGGCACAACCGACCATTTGGGAGCGTTTGGTGAGTTATTGGCGGGGAACGCGCGGGAAGGCGGTGGAATAATGGGCGCCACGTTATTAATCGATAAACGCAACACCCGACTGTCATTAGCGTCGCCGAATGTGCTGCAAATGCATTACGAGACCGGGCGTTCGGAGAAAGCGGGATTAAATGCCGTAAAAACCGTGGTCATTTTAGGCGATGTGGATTTATCGGCGGGCGTATTGCGGGCATTGAGCGAATCCCAAACGGAAGTAGTGTTGTTATCGGGGCGCGGCAAAAAATCGCCGATTTATTTACTGCCCATGTATTCGGGGGGCATGGCATTACGGCTGGCCCAATACGGCGCTTTTCAGAATGACGCGAAGCGATTAGCCATTGCGAAAGCATTTGTGAGTGCAAAAGTGATTGGGCAATACCGATTATTAGCGGCACAAGAACGCTATTTACCTTTAGAGCGCTTATTAGAAAGCGTGAGTCGAACGACGGATATTGCGTCGTTAATGGGTGCGGAAGGGGCATCGACGGCGCGTTATTTTCATATTTGGCGCGAACTCATTACGCCACCGTGGCAATTCACCACGCGGCAGCGACAACCGCCGGGGGATCCGATTAATGCGTTATTATCTCTGTCTTACGCGATGGCGACGACGAAGGTAATTCATTTACTTGCGAGTCGCGGATTAGAAAGCAATTTAGGCTTTCTCCACGGTCCACAAAGAAATCGCCCCTCATTGGCTTTAGATTTACTGGAACCACTGCGTCCCGTCATTGACAATTGGGTGCGTGAATTACTGTGCGAGCAATGCGCGTTATTGCCATCGCATTTTAGTCACTCAAAACAAGAAGGCACGCGACTTAATCAAGAAGGGCGACAAATTTATTTTGGCATTTGGGCTAATTCGGTAGATAATTGGTTGCGAAATTCGATGCGTCAATCGTTGGCGCTGCTCCTTAAAAACATACGTCATGAAATCGACCATTCCGTGGTGCGATACCGCGAGGACGGCGAGTCACTAGAATAAAAATGATGCAGAACACCTTGGCAGGAGCCTGGTCTCCTGCTTCACCCTCCAAAGCTAAAAATTTCGCACCAAAACAGTGCGGACAAAAATCGAGCCAAGTACTTGATTTTGCTGAAAAAACTTATCCACAGAAGGCCTAATTCGAACGCCCGCTTTGAAGGGCATTGAAACGTTCACTTGCGTGAATCCGAGAATCGCTTTGC
>CAZTIH010000206.1:0-2112 GCA_964613675.1 uncultured Candidatus Competibacteraceae bacterium | reverse complement strand
ACGCATCAGAAGTCGGGGCGGCGGCGTGATCCCAAGACGGATATCGCCCTTCGCGTAGATGTTCGAGTAAGAAGTAGAAAACAGGGACAAACAGAATGAGCAAGGTCGCGACCGTTAATCCCCCAAACACCGTAGTTCCCAAGGATTGCCGACTTGCGGCCCCTGCCCCGGTTGCCATGACCAAAGGCAGTACCCCAAAAATAAACGAAAGCGCGGTCATCAGAATGGGCCGTAGACGTAATCGCATGGCCGTGAGTGCGGCATTCAGAATGGTCTCCCCCTGTTGACGAAGATCGCGCGCAAATTCGACGATCAGAATCGCGTTCTTAGCGACTAAACCAATCAGCATGAGCAAGCCAATTTGGCCGTACACATCCAAATCAATCCCTCGACCGTTCAGAAAAAGCAACGCGCCCAGTACCCCGAGAGGAACGACAAGCAAAACCATAAGGGGTTGAATCCAACTTTCGTACAGGGCCGCCAACACTAAGTACACGAAAACAAAGGATAAAATGAATACTACTACGGCGGTATTTCCCGTTTTCAACGCTTGATAAGTTAAGCCCGTCCATTCGTAACCGACCTCTCGGGGACTGGCGGCGAGAATCTGGTGCATCGCTTCAATGGCCTGTCCAGAACTAAATCCTGGGGCTGCATTGCCGTTGATCGAGATCGCGGGATAGGTGTTGTAGTGGGGGATGACAAACGGCCCCACCATTGGTTTGAGTTCTGCAACCGCGCTTAAGGGGATCATCAACCCGTCTCGATTGCGTACTTGGATGCGGCTTAAATCTGTTTCGTCATCGCGTTCTGCGGCATCAGCTTTCAAATAGACGCGGTAAGTTCTCCCAAACTCATTGAAATCATTCACATAAATCCCTCCCCACGCAGCCTGCAAGGTTGTAAACACCTCGGCCAAATTGAGTCCCAATGAATGCGCTTTATCGCGATCTACCTCCAGAAATAACTGAGGCGTGTTAAGCGAAAAGCTGGTGAAAACTCGGGACAGTTCAGGGCGTGCATTCGCTTCACGAACAACCCGTTGAACTTCGGCCATGAGGTTGGCCAAACCGCGATTGTCTAAGTCTTGTAGTCGCAATTCAAAGCCGCCGACCCCCCCTAACCCCGGGATGGGTGGCAAATTCAGGGCAAAAATAATCGCATCGGGAATATCAAATAGCGATCGTTGTACTTGTTGCAAAATCTGTTCGACGGAAGAGCGTTCTGACCACGGTTTCAATGTGACGAAAATAGCAGCGCTACTACCTTGGGAAGTGGAGTTCAGAACATCAAAACCACTAAATGTAACCGTCGCTTCTACGGCAGGATGCGCCAACAATCGCGCCTGTACCTGCTGAGCAATCTGATTTGTGTGCTCCACCTTACTGCCCGGTCGCCCTTGAACGGCCACGATAAAAACCCCTTGATCTTCGTCGGGGACAAACCCAGTTGGGGTGCGAATGAGCAACCCTAATGTCAAGAGAGCAAGGGCAACAAAAATTCCCATCGTCAGCGGCCACAGATAAATGGCATAGCGCACCAGAAGGGTATAGAAGTCGTTAAATCGTTCGACTAACCAATTAAATAACCGAAGCGGAACAATCGAAGTAGGGGGTTGAGGGCGCAACAGCAATGCCCCCAACGCTGGACTCAAAGTGAGCGCGTTAATCGTCGAGATCAGAACCGCTGCCGCGACCGTGAGGGCGAACTGGTTGTAAAGCTGCCCCACAATGCCCGGTAAAAACGCGGCGGGAACAAATACCGCAAATAGCACCAGGCTCGTACCAATTACCGGGGCGCGAACCTCTCGCATGGCCGCCACCGTGAGGGCAATGGGATCGGTTTCGGTTCCTTCTGCAAATCGCCGTTCGATGTTTTCCACCACCACAATCGCGTCATCGACCACCAGTCCAATCGCCAATACCAGCCCTAAAAGCGTCAACAGGTTGATGGAAAAACCGAGCGCGGCCATAAACGCAAAGGTGCCAATAATGGAAACGGGAATGGTCACGAGGGCAATCACCGTAGAACGCCAGCTCTGCAAGAATAGAAAAATCACCAAAATGACCAGTAAGCCGGCTTCAATAGAAGGTACGGGCTACTTCCGAAATG
>CAZTIH010000205.1:0-2135 GCA_964613675.1 uncultured Candidatus Competibacteraceae bacterium | reverse complement strand
AACGATTTGAGCTCATTTGGCGTTGCGGCGCGACCGGCAATCTCATGAAGCGCGGCTAACGCCATCGCCTGTGATAACACGATGGGAACCCCCAACCACCACAGTAGCCCAGGCCGTTCAACGAGTTTTTCGATCATCACGCCCTCCCGTTCATCGCCGTCACAAACCTAAATAATGATGAGTTCGGCGCCCAAAGCTCCTGCCGTTTTAAGGGCTTCCAAAATCGCTACGAGGTCGCCGGCGCTCACCCCTACTTGGTTAACCGCCGTCACAATGTCGCCCAAAGAAACGCCCGCATCGAATAAAAACATGGGTTTACTATCTTGCTGCACCTGAATGTCCGCCCGTGGCACGACGACCGTTTCTCCGCCTGCCAGCGGATTGGGCTGACTCACCAGGGGATTGAACGCGATAGTGACCGTGAGATTTCCGTGGGTGACCGCCGCAGGACCCACACGCACATTTTGGCCAATCACGACCGTTCCCGTACGCGAATTCACTACTACTCTCGCCGGGGCTGCGCCGGGTTGAACCTCGATATTTTCTAAAGTCGCGACAAAGGCCACTCGTTGCTGGGCCTGAAGGGGCGGTGCAACCTCAATCGTAGCGGCATCCAAAGCGACCGCCATATCGCCACCCAATGCCGTATTGATCGCCTCTGCCATGCGCATGGCCGTAGTAAAATCAGGGCGGTGAAGGTTGAACACGAGGGGTCTGTTTTGGGCACTGTGAAAGGGTGTGAGAACCTCCCGTTCGACCGTCGCCCCGTTGGGCACTCGACCGCTGCTTGGCACATTCACCGTCACGCTTGAACCTTCCGCAGCGATGCCTAAACCTCCCACGGTCACATTTCCTTGGGCCATGGCGTAAATCTGTCCATCGGCACCCCGCAATGGCGTCATCAACAAAGCCCCGCCCCGTAAACTCTTAGCGTTGCCAATCGACGACACCGTGACATCAATGGTTTGGCCAGGCTTCATAAAGGGGGGCAATTGGGCTTGTACGGTCACTGCCGCGACATTTTTAGGTTGAATCGCCACCCCGGGCGGAATGGTGACCCCTAAATCCGCCAACATATTGCGCAAACTTTGGGTGGTGTACGGCGTTTGGGTCGCTTGGTCCCCTGAACCGTCGAGTCCCACCACCAAACCGTAACCAATCAACGGGTTATCGCGAACCCCCGCGAGGGCCGCCATATCTTTGATGCGCTGTGCTTCCGCCGAAAAGGAGAGCATCACCAACAACACCCACAAATAACTCATTTTCATCATTTTATGCCTCAGTCTGTTGTTTCAAGTTTCGATCCCCACCCGCCGTACTTCGCAAGTGAAATCCCAATGCCCCGATAGGACGGTTGTTGCGCCTTAAAACGGAAACCAAGGGCTATTGAAGAAGCGCGTAAACCAACCCGCTGCGTTTGCATCTGCGAGGGTGCCCGTTCCGGCGTAAGTGATTTGGGCATCAGCTACTTGTGTCGAGAAAATGCTGTTATCGGGTCGAATGTCGTCGGGTCGCACAATCCCTTCGAGTTGCACAAACTCACGCCCTTGATTGAGCGTGAGGGTTTTTTCGCCGCGCACATGCAAGTAACCATTGGCGTACACATCCACCACAATGGCCGTAATCGAACCCCGCAACGAATTACTTTGGTCACTCGTCCCCGTCCCCGAAAACTCCCGTTCACCTGCAATCTGGGTATTAAAGTTCCAATCTCGGCGCCCCATATTGACGGTTTGATTAAGCAACGTGGGGTTTGGCAAAGAAACGCTGTTGCTTTTATCAAAGCTCGTCCCAGCTGATTTACTTGCATTCGTATTTTCGACGAGCTGGATCGTCAGGACATCCCCCACACTACGGGCCTTGCGATCGGAAAACAGGGCCATTTGGCGCGTTGGGCCGGTGCTGCGGCTTACCTGAAAAATCGCCCCGTTGAGTTGGGCGGGTGGGGGTTCGTGAACGGGCGCCACCGTGGGCATGACCGGCGTAAATGTGTGTTGATTCATCGTGCTCGCGCAGGCACTGAGCGTCATCACGCAAATCAGTGTTCCCCCGCGCTGCCCCAGTTGATGCAGAAAAGAAATCATGGTGAACCTCCTCGCGCGGCCCGTGAACAGGCCCCCCATCGAGAATTAGAG
>CAZTIH010000204.1:0-2207 GCA_964613675.1 uncultured Candidatus Competibacteraceae bacterium | reverse complement strand
TACCGATAGTGGCGGCGCCGACGCGGATGGTGTGAGAAATCGACGCCAGTGCGGGGGCTAAAGCGACACAGTTTTCCCGCGTGAGGTCGGTAAAGCGCATGGCAAACGAGCCAATTCCACCGCCGACTTCGAAGGGGTTGCCGAAGGAATCCTGCATCCCCGTGACCGGATTGCCTACAACGCGAAACTGGCCGGGAATCACGCCGCCGTTGTTGAGTACGGTGACATCAAGGGTGGTGTAGTCCGTGGAATTTCCGTAAAGCTGGCCAATTTTTGCCACCAGCGTAATGGTTCCATTGGCAAGATCGGCCAAGCGGGCATCGTTGCGGGCCGTGCCATAAGCGCGGTAAGCCACTGTCGCGAGCAACGCCGCTAAAGCAAGCACCAACAGGGTTTCCGTCAATGTGACCCCTTTTTGTAAACGATGACGATTTGCAAAAGATAAACGAGACATGAAGAAGCTCCGAAGTTAGCGATGAGGGTTAAATCGAAGGGACTACCCCGCGACGGTTCGTGCCGCGAGGGTGATGGCCATGAAGGCGCTGTAAATCCATAAAATCAGTCCCGCAATCGTCACCAGCAAGAGGGTTCGCACCAGACTAAAACTGAAGCGAATTTGGGCTTGCGTGTGGTCGATGACGCGGGTTGAAAGCGTTTCCATCGCTTCCGAAAAGCGGCTTAACTTGCCGTACAGTTCCAATTGCCACCGCAACTGGGCATCAAATAAAGGGATGGCTAATGCCGCGCCTTCCCGTTCTCCACGCCGTAAACGGTTGCGAATTCGCATGAGCTGTTGCCGTTCCCACGCGCCCCCGATTTCGGCGAGGCGTTCTAGGGCTAAGGAGAAGGGAATACCGATGCGGATGAGCGCCGATAACGACGCCAACATCAGTGCCCCCGTGGTACGACGGTAGAGCGTGAAAGGGAAGAGATACTGGTCACACCAATCCCGAAAACGCCCAATCCATCGGCTACGGCTGTGCAAAAAGCCGAGTCCCCCCCCGATTAGCAATACGCTGGCTACACCGAGGGTGAAGGGGGTCCAGCGGGAAAATTGCGCGACGGCTTGGGCTTGCGGTGGCCAACGGGCTTCGTCGAGGATTTCGCCCATGATGGGGAGCACATAAGATGACATCGCTGTTAATAGAATGCCCAACAACAACAGGAGAAAAATGGGATACGCCAATTCCCCGCGAATGGCTTGATTGACCTGTTGCTGAAGTCGGGCAATGTCCCCCGCCCGCCGCAGTCCCCCTGAAATGTCGCCGGCATCTTCGCCACTCTTGACCGCGAGCGCTTCCACCATGGGGACTAAGCCACTTAACGCTTCGCCGAAAGTTTCGACCTTTCCCTGGGTGCCGCGCATCCGACCCAAAACACGACGGGTCACGCCCTAAAGGGGTTCGCCAAAGCGCTGGTATTGACGATGGATTTCTGTCAAGGCTTCAAAAATTGGGAGGCCGTCCGCCGTGAACCCAGCGAGGAGCTCGTAAAAGTCGGCTCGGCGCGCAGTCGTCCACCGCAGTTGCAGGAATACGAGGGGTATCGGCCTATTAAACCCGAGCATCAAAGACGCCTCCCTCGGAAAACATGGCGCGGCGCAATTCTGCCAATCGGGGCGGGCGAAATTTTGAGGGGGTCATGAAGGGGTTACTGCCGTTGTGCACGGGGGCTGGTATCCAACAACCCCACGTGACTTTCCAAATCCTGTGGTGCAATGCGTCCCTGCTTCATTTTGTATACCCCGTGATCGAGCACGGTAATGCCTTCATGATCCAGGTCGTAAGCCATAGGAGGTTGCGACAACCAGTATTTTTCAGCGCCACGGTAGTTTTGTGCAGCGATGAGTTCGAGCAGTTCGCTATCGGGGACGACGAGTTCCGCACACACCGTCCGTCCCAACACCCCCCGCCCTTCACAGTGCTCGCAGCCCGGTCCCCGAATCCGAATGCCGTTCTCCAAGGGCACCGAACAGTGGGGACACAACACCGGAACCAGTCGCTGATAAACAATCCCCGAAATAAATCCCGGCATGGTCAACAGTTCGAGGGGTAATCCCAGTTCGCGCAAACGGACAAAGGCCCAGAGCGCCGAATAGGTGTGCAGCGTGGTGAGTAGCTTGCGCCCCGCTAAGACGAGATCTTTTGCAATGGAGGCCGATTCGTGATCTCGAATTTCGCCAATCATCACGATGTCGGGGTCTTGAC
>CAZTIH010000203.1:0-2219 GCA_964613675.1 uncultured Candidatus Competibacteraceae bacterium | reverse complement strand
ACGCTTACTTGAGGGTTGTTCCGCAAAAATTGCGCGTGGCGCTCCAAAATAGGACGTGCATCCGCCCTGATACGATCACTATCAAAATCAAAATAAATGATGTTTTCTTGCGATCCCATTCCTCCAAACGGCCCCGCCCCCGTGGTCGAGGGCGTAGCTGTAGCATCTATTGACGCGACGCCAAAAGGATCACTCGTTAATGGCTGGCCAAAAGGATCTCCCGTCTGTGGTTGACCAAAAGGATCACGTGGCAGTGGCTGGCCAAAAGGATCACTCGGCAGTGGCTGACCAAAAGGATCATTAAAGGGTCGGCCCGCAAAAGGATCCGCATTAGGATCAAAAGGCGCTGTATCTGCACCAAAAGGTTGACCAGCTTCAGGATTTTCATCTAAGGGCGGTGCAGTCTGACATCCCGCCAATACCACTACCAAGCCCATTACACACCACCATTTCATTCGTATTTTACCTCTTATTTCAAAGTGTTATTGGAGATTATGTACCCAAGCTGGCTCGCGAATATCGTCGCCCTGAACAACTAACGGTTGTTGAACCCGACCATCCACCGAAACCACCCCTAAACGCCCTCGACCATTGGCGTAAAGCACCATTTGGCTATTGGGCGCAAAACTCGGCGATTCATCTAGTGGCCCTGCCGTAAGTACCCGCATTCTGCGCGTTGCTAACTCCATGACCGCTATCGAAAAACCTCTTGCCCCCCGATGTACAAACGCCACAAATCGGCCATTAGGCGACACCGTTGGACTCGCGTTGTAGTTACCCTCAAATGTAATGCGTTCTGGATTCCCTCCATTTACGCTCATCCGATAGAGCTGCGGCGATCCTCCACGATCCGAGGTAAAAATGATGTGGTTACCCTCTGCGGTAAAAGTCGGCTCTGTGTCGATGGCTGGGTGATTGGTCAATCGCGTTAATCCTCCCCCCATCTGATAAATATAGATTTCAGGATTGCCATCCTTAGAAAGTGTAACCGCTAACCGCGAGCCGTCCGGGGACCAGCTCGGTGCCCCATTGATGCCGGGAAGTGCTGTCACCACTTGACGATTCCCCGTCGCTAAATCCTGCATGATGACTTGAGGACGACGACGTTCAAACGAAACGTAAGCCAATCGACGCCCATCAGGTGACCAACTCGGCGACAAAATCGGCTGGTTAGAACGCAGCACTGCTCGTGGATTCGCTCCATCTACATCGGCTACGGCCAGAATATGTTGGCGACTATTTCCTTGCCCCTGCACCGTTACATAGGCAATTCGCGTGTCGAACGCCCCCGGTTCGCCCAATAAACGTTCGTACACTAAATCACTGATTCTATGAGATAAACGGCGTAAGTCGCGCCCAGTTACATCAAAGGTTTGGCCGAGAATCACGCGCTGTTGCAATAGGTCGAGGAGCTGAAAACTCACCTCAAATCGGTTGCCCGTCTGCTTAATCTGACCAATGACCAAGTAATCTGTATTTGTCCCCCGCCACCGATCAATATTGACCTGTTGGGTTGTGCTGGGCTGCTCTGGATGACGACTTGTCGGCAACACATCTAACCGTCCGCTCCGCGCCAGGTTTGCGCTCACAATCCCCGCGACATTTTCAGGCGTTGGCCGCTCTGCCGCGAACGGCACCACCGCGACCGGAATTAGTCCCGTCACCCCTTCTGTAATGTCAATCGTCAATTCTTGCGCTGTTGTCAGTCCCATCCACAGACCGCCTATAAGCATCAACCAAATTGTTTTCAATGCCATATCTCCCGTCATTTTGAGTCATGAAGCACGGCTCAAGGCCGTTCCGGATCAAATCTAAAATTAAAGTTAAGAAGCAGTTGGCGAGCTTCTGCATCGTTAGGCATCGGTAACGGCGAAGCTCGTTTGACCGCCGCCACCGCCGCTAAATCAAAGCTATCACTCCCGCTGCTTTGTCGGACGCGGACATCAAGAACCTCTCCTTGTTCGTTTAGGCGGATATTCAGAACACAGCTCAATCCTCGCGTATTAGGTGGAATTATCCACTTATCTCTTACGTATCGAGGAAATACTCGCCTTGCGTAATCTGCCGCGGTTCGACGCGCTGCTTCGGCACGGGCTTCCCGTTCACGACGCTGTTGTTCTGCACGTTCTCGTTGCGCCGCCGCTTCCCGTTCACGACGAGCTGCGGCCTCCCGTTCTCGTTGGGCCGCCGCCTCTCGTTCACGACGTTGCTGTTCCACA
>CAZTIH010000202.1:1628-2364 GCA_964613675.1 uncultured Candidatus Competibacteraceae bacterium | reverse complement strand
CGTTCCCCGCCCGACAAACTCGGATACAACCGCTCCGCCAAATGTGCGGCGTCCATCGTCTCAAGCGCTAATGGCACAATGCGTTGCGCGTCGTGACCCGCAAAGACATCGCGGCCCAAACTCACGATGTCTCGCACTTTTAAGGGAAAATTAGCTGTTTGTTCCTGACCTAAAACCGCCCGTTTTTGCGCCAGTTCGCGCCAATTCCACAGGGATAAAGGGCGTTCGAGAAACCGAATTGCGCCCCGAATCGGACGTAAAGCCCCGCTCAGAAGGTGAAGCAGGGTCGATTTTCCCGCACCGTTAGGGCCACAAATCGCCAAGACTTCGCCCTGTCTCACGGTCAACGAGATGTCGTCGATTAACACAGACGGGCCAACGCGATAGCTCACCTGATGAAGTTGCCACATCGTGGGGGAAAAGGACGGGCTGGAGCACGGGGATGGAATCACTTTTAGCGTCATGTTTGCGTTTCTTTGGACAAGTTTTCGAGACACGTTCCGATTTTCAAATTAAGTTACGGACGGGGCTTACGTGAAATGCACAGGTTGCGAACGCGATTGATGGACTACGCCTGCGTTAACTTCCCAATTTGCGTTGGAGTAGGAGGTACAAGAAAAAGGGGCCGCCTAATAACGCCGTCAATAATCCAATGGGCAATTCCGCCGGGGCCACCGCTTGACGCGCAATCGTGTCCGCCGTTAGGAGCAGCAACGCCCCGAGCAACGCCGATGCC
>CAZTIH010000202.1:0-1618 GCA_964613675.1 uncultured Candidatus Competibacteraceae bacterium | reverse complement strand
GTAACACCAAACGATGATCGGCCCCGAAGAGCAACCGAACTGCGTGGGGGACTACCAATCCCACAAAGCCAATCACGCCACTACACGCCACCGCCGTGCCCACCACAAGGGCGACTAAGCACAGAATCTGTTGTTTAACCCGTTCAACGGCGATTCCAAGGTGCAATGCCTCGATTTCCCCGAGCAATAGTCCATTTAGCGCACGGGACAGCCGCCACAATCCCAGCGTCGGTACCCCCAGCAGCAGCGCCGCCACTCCCACCGTTTGCCAAGTCGCCCCCCCGACGCTGCCCATACTCCAGAAGGTCAGATTTCGGAGTTGTTGATCGTCCGCAACATAGGTCAACACCCCCGTTCCCGCCCCCGCCAGTGCGTTAATGGCAATGCCGGCCAGGAGCAGGGTGGTGACGGCGGTGTGTTGCACCTCGCGGGCCAAGCGGTACACCAGGTAAGTCGTTACTAACCCTCCGCCAAACGCCGCCACCGCCAAGCTGAACGGCCCAAAGATCGCGGTCAAAGGCCCGGTTCCCAGCACGATCACCGTCACAGCGGCCAGTGCAGCCCCCGCCGATACCCCAATTAAGCCCGGATCGGCTAAAGGATTGCGAAACAAGCCCTGTAATGCGGCACCTGCCACCGCTAATCCTGCCCCAATCAACATCGCCAACAGCACCCGTGGCAGTCGTAATTGAAACAGTACTGCCGCAGTAGCGCCTTCCGCTTGCCCCGTCAGCAGGGCGCGGAATACTTGTTCCAGGGACAGCGGCATGGCCCCACTCGCTAAACTCACCAGTACCCCAAATAGTAGGCCGATGACCAATAGGAGCCATTTCCACGGAATTTGCGCGAACTTCCGAGATGTCATGGACGATGCGCCGCCGTCGGAGAAGCCGCTTGTTGGAGTGCTTCATGGAGTTGCAACAACGCCTCACCGGTGCGGGGGCCGAACCCGAGTAATAGACGTCCGTCCATCACTACCCAACGTCTTGCTTGTCCTGCGGGTGTCAACGCAAGATCGGGTTGTTGCCATAGCGCTGTGGCGTTCACCGTTTGGGGATCACGGGCCGCCATCAACACGATGTCGGGACGCCCCGCCACCACCGCTTCGTTCGTCACCGGTTTATACCCCTCAAACGCCGTTGCAGTCACATTCAGACCTCCCGCTAAGCGAATCATGGTATCGGCCACTGTGTGCGCACCCGCCGACAGCCGTTGCCCTCCGGGGATGTGAAGCAGGAACAACACTCGAGGGGTTACTTTTTGGGTGACAACTTGTTGCTCAAGTTGGATTAGGGCGTCGTCCAGAGCCGTCAGCAGGGGGGTGGGATCGCGTTGAACCCGCTCGGCGACCCTCTTCATCATGTCCCGCAACCCGTCAAGGGTGGGTTCGTGGGGGATGTCCACTAGGTTCACGCCGATTTGCCGCAGTTGATTGAGCACGGTGGGCGGGCCGACATCCCGCGTGATGAAGACTTCCGTGGGGCGTAAAGCCAAGATTCCCTCAGCAGACAGTGCCCGTTTGTAACCCACATTGGGCAATTCGGTCGCCGCCGATGGAAATTGGCTGGTGGTATCGACGCCGACTAACCGATCTTCGGCGTGGAGGGCATAGATCGTT
>CAZTIH010000201.1:0-2375 GCA_964613675.1 uncultured Candidatus Competibacteraceae bacterium | reverse complement strand
TTTATAGTCTTATTCCACGGTAACGGCTGCTTTGAGCTTCTTAAAAGCGGCATTTTCTAGCTGCCGTACCCGCTCCGCTGAAATGCCGTATTCATCGGCTAATTCCTGCAAAGTCGCTTTCGGTTCGATTAAACGACGACGGGTTAGAATATCGCGACTGCGGGGTTCGAGTTTTGATAACGCTACACTCAATTGCTGCGTCGCCTGCTGTTCCCAATCACTGTCGCTCAACGCATCGGCAATATCTTGGTCGTCCGTGCGCAGATAAGTTGCGGGGGCCACAATCGAATCGTCGTCATCGGCGGGATCGGGATCGAACGAAATATCTTGACCACTCATCCGCGATTCCATCTCCAGCACAGTAGCTGTATCGACGCCCAAATCGGCGGCCATTTGTTCGGCTTCTCGTTGCGTTAACCACCCCAATCGTTTTTTGCTACTGCGCAAGTTAAAAAACAATTTGCGTTGCGCTTTGGTCGTGGCCACTTTGACGATTCGCCAGTTGCGCAAAATAAACTCTTGAATCTCGGCCTTGACCCAGTGAACGGCAAACGAAACCAGTCGCACGCCTTGGGTGGGGTCGAAGCGTCGAACGGCCTTCATCAAACCAATATTGCCCTCTTGAATCAGGTCGGCCAGAGGGAGTCCGTAACCTAGGTACCCCCGCGCAACCCGCACCACAAATCGCAGGTGCGATACCACTAATACGCGAGCGGCTTCCAAATCGCTCAAGGTACGCAGGCGTTCAGCCAGTCCGCGCTCTTCGTCCTCGGTGAGTAACGGTTGGGCGTTGACATAATGAATGTAAGCATCCAAGTCATTGACTGGAACAGGAAAATTCATCGGCTTAGCGACGAGGGCGGTGCTCATAGGTCTGTCTGCCTCCTAAAATCAATATGCTGGTGAGACCATCGCCAGCGGGGTTTGTCAGGCGATGTCGGGGTCGCGGCGAGAAATTTCAAGTTTTTGTCTTAGACCTCCCTCGCCACCATAATGCTAGACTCACAGTCTAGTTTATCTGTCACTCGGTTTTTGTCTCAAAACCACCGCTTAGGATTCCTTCAAAATGACCGCCTTAAACTTTGAACAAGCGCGTTTCAACATGGTTGAGCAACAAATTCGCCCGTGGGACGTCCTCGACGACCGCGTGCTCAATCTCATCACGCATACCCCCCGTGAGCATTTTGTCCCGTCTCGTTACCACAATTTGGCCTTTGCCGATGTCCGTATTCCGCTGGGCGAAGGGCAATTCATGCTTAACCCCAATCTCGAAGGTCGCATTTTGCAATCCCTCATGTTGACGGAGACGGATCGGGTATTACTGGTGGGGACGGGAAGTGGTTACCTCGCGGCCTGTTTGAGCAAGTTGGCAAAAGAGGTGATTGCGGTCGAGATTATCGACGCCCTGACCCAAAAAGCGCATAGCAATCTTGTCGCCCTTGGCATCACCAATGTGACCTGCGTGACGGGAAATGCCGCACTTGATTGGGCCCAACATGGCGATTTTGACGCCATTGCGCTCACAGGGGCGCTCCCTACGTTGCCTATGAGTTGGAAACAGCGGCTTACCCTGAACGGCCGTCTATTTGCGGTGGTGGGGAAGCCCCCCATCATGGAAGCGTTGTTGGTGACGCGCACAGGCGAACAGACCTGGACGAGTGAAAGTCTCTTCGATACCGAGTTGGCTTACTTGCGCCACGCCGAACCGGCCCCGCAATTTGCGTTTTAAACTGTCGCTTAATCAATGTGCCAGTCCCTGCTGAGCGACTGGCGTTGCTTCATTGTGGATTACTCTTGAGGAACTTATGTATCGACGACTTTTGTTGACGCTCGCCTTGACTTTGACGGTCTTCGCCGCTCACGCCCGCGATTTACTCACCCTTTACCGTCAAGCCCGTGAAACCAATCCAGATCGCTTAGTGACCTTTCGCCAGCAGGAATCCCGTCAAGAAGATCTCACCCAAGCTTTTGGGTTGCTGCTACCCAGTGTCGGCGCATCGGCGTCGTTGTCGCGCACGGAAATTTTTAATGAATCGGCGCGTAGTCAACCCGATAGCACGGCGTTGCAGTACGGGGTGTCGGCGAATTACCCCCTTTATAATCGTAGTTTGTTGGCGGGCGTGGAACGGGCTAAAGCGAGTAACAATCAGGCTGAAGCCCAAGTCCAAGTCGCTGAACAACAACTGATTTTTGATTTGACACAAACTTATTTTGGCATTTTGCGAGCCCAAGCGCAGTTGACTTTTTCGGTAAAAAACAAAGAGGCCATCGCGCGTCAACTTGAGCAGGCCAAGCGGCGTTTTGAAGTGGGGTTGATTACGATTACCGATGTTCAGGAGGCCCAAGCCCGCTTTGATGAGGCAGTGGCTACGGAA
>CAZTIH010000200.1:0-2408 GCA_964613675.1 uncultured Candidatus Competibacteraceae bacterium | reverse complement strand
CAAATGCCCACAGGAACCTGGGTCACGGCCCTTGTCGAACAAGTCGATAGTCTGGACGGTTACTTCGCGCGATTTCGGCCCCAACAACAATTAGCCGCGCTCGTCCCCCTGACGCTCATGATCGCCATTACTTGGCTTTACTGGCCTTTGGGGGTATGGCTGTGGGTCACCGTGCCGTTGCTCCCAGTCGCGATGGCCTATTTGGGTCAACGCACCGCCAAAGCCAGTGCCAATCAATGGCAACAGATGACGCGCCTCAACGGTCGGTTGCTCGATGCCATTCAGGGGTTAGCGACCCTAAAACGATGGCATCGCAGCGCGGCCGAGGGCGAACAGTTAGCCCAACGGGCCGATGACCTTCGCCGATCCACGATGACCGTTTTACGACAAGCCTTTTTGTCGGGGGCAGCGTTGGAGTTTTTGAGCAGTTTAGGGATTGCGGGAGGTGTGGTGGTGGTGGCGTGGGGACTGTTTGGCACGGGGTTACCGCCGTTATCGCCGCTATTTGGGATATGGGCACTGATGCTGTTACCCGAAATCTACCAGCCGTTGCGGCAACTGGGGGTGTTCTACCACGCGAAGGCCGAAGCGATGGGCGCCGCAAGTCACCTGCGAGAGTTGTTAACGCCGCCCCACGCCCTTGCGGAAGCCTCTCCCGTGGTCACGCCGCCTTTATCCTCTCCCGTGGTCACGCCGCCTTTATCCTCTCCCGTGGTCACGCCACCTTCATCCTCTCCGAACCTCGCAGCAATTCTTCCGATAGAACTTCGCGACGCCCCGATTTCCCTTGCCTTTCACCATGTGAAATTTGGCTACCCGCCGAATCCGTGGGTGTTAAACGATTTGCACGGCGTCATTGAGGCCGGTCAACGGATTGCGTTAATGGGGCCCAGTGGCGCGGGGAAAACCACCTTGCTAAATCTGCTCTCACAATTTGCCGTCCCTCAAAGTGGAAAAATCACGGTCAACGGCGTCGATTTGCAACAGCTTCCCCCCCAAGCGTGGCGACAACTCATCGCGTGGGTCGGCCAACAACCCCATCTCCTCCCCGGCTCGCTACGAGACAACATCGCCCTGGGTCACCCCCACGCCTCCCCCGAACGAATTGAAGCAGCCGCACAACGGGCACAGGTCTGGGCATTTGCGCAACATTTACCCGACGGACTCGATACGCAGGTGACCGAGGCGGGGCACAATTTTTCGGGGGGTCAAGTTCAGCGCATTGCGTTAGCGCGGGCCCTCCTCAAAAACGCGCCGATTTGGCTCTTGGACGAACCCACGGCGGGGCTTGATGGGGAAAATGCGGCGTTATTGACGACGGCTTTGGAGGAAGCCACACGGGGTCGCACGGTGTTGTGGTTAACGCATCACGAGGCGGTGCGTTCGCGGGTCGATCAGGTGTGGCATCTGGACGGCGGCAAAATTGTGTTTATGGAGGGTTCCGAGCGGCTTAAGGCGGTGGTTTATGGCTAACCCGACCGTGACAACCGCACCCCCTCACACGGTCTCCTGTTGGCAGATCTGGGGACCGTTAGCCCAAAGCGCGTACCGTTATGGTGGATGGCTCACCGCTGGACTGGGGCTGGCCTTGCTGACCTGGCTTGTGGGATTGGGTTTGTTATTGACGGTAGGGGGGGTGATGCTCGGTGGATTAACGGCGCTCACCTGGATTTTATTGCGGGGCGCGGTGGTATTGCGTCCCCTACTGCGTTACGGCGAACGGGTGACGAGTCACGAAGCGACTTTCCGTTTACTGGCGTCGTTGCGGTTGCAACTGTATGGGCGTCTTGAACGGTTATCGCTGGCGCAGCTCCACGGTCACCACAGCGGAGATTGGTTGCAGCGACTGACCGGCGATGTCGATGCCCTCGATAGTCTGTATCTCCGCCTTGTCACTCCCCTGTTGCTGGCGCTCACGGCGGGGGGCGTGGCACTGATTGCGATGAGTTACTGGTCCGCGACGGCGGCGGGATTGACGGGACTTGGACTGTTGCTGTTGGGAATTGGGCTGCCGTGGTGGAATTTGCAGCAGGGCCGTCCCCCAAGCACCGCGTGTCAACACTATGGCCGCAGGTTGCGTACCCAAACCGTAGAACTCACCCAGGGACTACGCGAATTGCTGATGAGTGGGGGATTTGCGGCACAACATAACCAGTGGCAACAGACCGAACAGGCCCGTTACGGCGTGGAACGACAGCTAGAGACCTTGCAGGCGTGGACGACGATGCTTCAAATCAACTCGATGAGTGTGCTCGTCATTGGGCTAATTGCACTGGTGGCGCTGACTTCAGTGGCGCTGACTTCAAACGATTTTGCGAACGCTGCCCCGTTGCTCCTGGCCGTATTGGGGGCGGGGGCGGTGATGGAAGCCTTCGCGCCGTTGCCCACGACCTTTCAGCAATGGGGAA
>CAZTIH010000199.1:2360-2596 GCA_964613675.1 uncultured Candidatus Competibacteraceae bacterium | reverse complement strand
GAAGGCGCCCCCGCCTCCAACCGCGGCAAAACCGTCCGCTCAAACGGAAGATCCATCGAGAAAAACACCGCCGCCTCAGTCAGCCGCCGCATCTGCCTCGGCGACGGCGCAAACGTCTCATGGCTCTGCCCCGCCTCCGCCAAGACCGCAACCACTACCGCATCCCCACCAATCGCCTCCACCAAAGCCTCCTGCGGCGGAATACTCACCCAAACCGAAATCGGCTCCGCCCGCCC
>CAZTIH010000199.1:0-2350 GCA_964613675.1 uncultured Candidatus Competibacteraceae bacterium | reverse complement strand
CCCACTCAAGACAACAAAAAGCCAGAGCAACCACGCCCGCCGCAAAAACCCATTTCTAAACGCAAACATTTCGCAATACTCTCACGCCAAAAAAAAAAATCAACGAGAAACAAAACTATTCCCCATCCCCAAAAACCACCACCCAAACATCCATCAGAAACGCCCCGCGCCCAAACCACCCCCTCCAAAAACCAGCACAACCCAGATACTACCCAACCACACAATCTCAAAAAAAATTCAACTCAAGCCACCACCCACCGCAACAATCCACCCCACAGACCAAAATAAATAACCGGGATATTTAACATTAACACGCCATCACCCTACCTCAAAAATTTTCCAAATCACGCCGATCCAAACCAACACCTCAAAAACCAAATAAACCCCAACTAAAACAAAAATAAATAAACAGGCTGGAACATAGTGCACCCCGCCCAAAAACCTTCGGCGCGCACCAGACAAGGCTCCCACTTCAAGCACCTAGTCCCTGCCAGAATTTTCAATCACTTAGGCTACTTCCGTCCTGCCCACCGAAGATTACCATCAGTTAACTTGCCAAGCGGCTGAGGCAACCGCGACTCCGCTTCGATCCGCCTATCCATCGCACCCGTCATTGCAATTCTACCCCCTCAATTCACACTCATTCTCCATTCACCCACCCATTCACGCGCAGCAACCTCAATCGACGAATAAAACAACAAGGTTATATTTTTATTCAGCTCACGGGCGAGCACCTCCAAGCCCGATCCATATTTCCGCCGCGTCCCGGTGCCATCGCAGTAGCTAATCACACCCTGCATCCAATAGCCCCATTCGCAATCGCCAAGGCCAAGGCAACTATTGGAAAGGGGAAAGAAAAATTTCAAGACACCCACAACCATCTAGCCGCACCTCCCCTCAGTTCGCATCCCTTTCCATTCCGTCAAACCGCTCGCTCTCGGACACGGCCATACAGCTCAATATATACCGTTCACCTCATCACCCCGAGTCCCACGAAGCACAACTGTCTATCAAATATTAATTCTGACTTATTATTGTTTTCCCCTTAAATGTCGCGTCCCAAGGCATTACCCTGCGCACGGTGATTGAGAGAGATACGAGCCGCACAAATCCAGCAGCGGCTCAATCAACCGACATCGCCTATCGCGCTTACCACCTTGTATTCGCCTTCAAGCAGCGCTACGAGGTGCGCAACGGCTTTCAAATTGTTGAGTTTTTAGAGGGAAACGATGTTATCCACACTCTCTCGCTGGATGCACCAAGCCGCAAGTTCACCTCATCCCAAACCCGCCGCCATGAGACCAATTTCCTCGCCATTAACCTCGAAGGCGTCCCCCTCGTAATGCTCAACTCCGTCGATCGCATCAACTTCCGCCCCGCAAGGTAATTACGAAACCTCAGCCGGTTACGGCGGCTTCGTCAACGCCCACAATCTTGTGACTGCTTAGATTTATTTTCCGCGTATCACGGTGTCCCCTAGGTCAATTCTACCTGAACCAGATCGGGCTTTTCTTGTATCCGAAATCAAATCTCCTCGCCGACGCCCCCAAAAAAGCGCCCCCACACACCTCGAATCAAAGAGGGTGGAGAGGCGCTCTGAGATAGAAAACACCCTTCGTTTTAAATAACCGTGTTATCCGGAATCACGCCTTCTTTCACGACGAGAAGCACGCCGTCGCGGACCACGACAGGACCTTCGACAAAGCCGTTTTCCTTACCCTCAGGGCTGAGCCTAACGTTGGACCCGATACGAACGTTTTTGTCGATAATGGCCTGGCTGATCTGGCAGTTCTCGCCAATTCCCATGTTGGGACGCCCCATGCGCCGGTTTTCGTCCAGCTCCTCGATTGATTCGTAACGGTCCGCCCCCATCATCACTACTCCGTCGAGATGCGAGTTCCCCGCCACGACCGAGCGAACACCGATAACGGCATGCCGCACCGAACAATCCGTCAGGATGCACCCATCGGCGATAACGGCGCGCTCGATTTTTGCGCTATTGATTTTCGAGGCAGGAAGGAACCGAGCATGCGTGAACACGCGGGCCGACTCATCGAAAAAGTTAAACGGCGGCATCGGATCGGTAAGCCGGAGATTCGCTTCGTAGAACGCACGGACCGTTCCAATATCTTCCCAATAGTCGTCGAAGATGTAGCTCATGAGATTCACCTTCCCGAGCAACTTCGGTATGATCTCGCCACCAAAATCGGTATAATCTGAATCCAACGCATCCTTCAAGACTTTGCCGTTGAAGACGTAAATCCCCATTGAAGCGAGGCAATAGTCAATGTCCTGGGGTTCATTCATTTTTAGCCGCACCCGCTCGCTGATCGCCAAGCCGGCGATAATT
>CAZTIH010000198.1:0-2603 GCA_964613675.1 uncultured Candidatus Competibacteraceae bacterium | reverse complement strand
AGAAACACCTCAAGCGACCTCAGCAGATCGTTCTACTCCCGTCGCCAATGAACCACCAAGCCTCAATTTCCAAACGCTTTTCCAGGAGGTCAACGAACGCATGTTGGCCGTCATTCAAAGGGATGCATCCTAAATTTCCGAATAGATCGGTTACGCAGTGGGTTGGAATAATTCTTCATGCCAACAGCCCACGGGCGGGCCAAGATTTTTTTCCGCGTCTTCAAAACGCACCAAATACAAAATCTGCTCGGGGTTATCTTCTAAGCGCCCCACATTCACGACTACGCCACGGGTTCCCTTGGTGGCTAATAGGGCTGCTTCATCGTGTTCGGGCAACGAGCCGTCATTAATTAAATCGTCGGCAGCAAAGACAACATCGCCTAATTCATACTCCATCGTTTGATGACCTCTAGGGTTATAGTGCAGAAGTCTGTGAACCAGCAAAGCCAATGCCAGCGTCTCAAAGCCCACGGTATTCCGCCGACTTGTTCGGTTTACGACAAATTTACCGTCAGCGATTCGCACCAAACCGACGCAGTTAATGACTGGTTTACATTTTGCACATGGGGCGGAATGATTCCAAAAACCCAAGAGGGCTGTGTGCATGTTGTTAGATCGCTACGAACAGAACGGACTGTTCTTCAACATGAATTTCAAAGAGAAGGCAGGGGATGACTCCGCCTATCGGGGCGAACTCGTGATTACCGAAGGTGAAGTGGGAGATGCTTCCGGGCGTCGCAAACCCCCTGTGTTAGTCATGAAACAAGCCGTTGTTTTGTGCAACGCCGATCAAATCAAGATGCTGTGCGGTCAACTGGACGAACTGGCCCAAATCGAAACCCTGTTTGAACGCTATAAAGCGGATCTTGCAACGGATGCCCAGGTCGTTTTGTATCTTGCGAACATCAAGGACCCCATGATTAGTGAATACCAAGGGGTAAAACTCACCTTGATTCCTTTCGATGACGCGATGGTGTGGAACGAATTGATCGACGAATTGGCGCTGGAAAAAGGCGATTTCAAAGGCCAGAGCGCGGGCGAAAAAGTCGCCACGGTTTTTGGAGCCATGAGCGGCTACGCTCCCAAATATCCCACCGTGAGCTGGGAAGACGCCCAAACGAAAACGGTTGCGGTTCGTCGAGCCTCACGTGGCCCTATCTAGTCCGATGATTTAACGGGGATTTGTCCGAGTCCCCCCAAATAAAGTGCCGTCTCATTCAGGGACGGCTTTTTTATGGGGTGAAGATTCTGGGAGGAAAGATCGCATCGTGGGAGAGAAGCCCGTCGGGGGCAAAATCTAGGGTTTACGTCCCGATGCGGCTCAAAAACGCTCGGTGAATCCGATCATCTCCACTTAATTCTGGATGAAAGGCCGTGACCCACAAATGATTCTGACAGGCTGCCACCGCCGTCCCATTGGGCAATCGCGCCACAACTTCGACATTTGGCGACGCTGAAATCAGTTCGGGTGCCCGAATGAAGACGCCCATAAATGGCGCGTCAATTCCCCAAGACGGGATTTTTAACGGAACTTCAAAGCTGTCCTGTTGGCGACCGAATGCGTTGCGGGCGACCTGAATCTCCATTACGCCCAACCACGGCGGTTCTGGTCCAATTTCCTTCGCCATCAAAATCATTCCCGCACAGGTGCCCCACAATGGCCGCCCGCTCGCCGCGAAAATTCTCAAGGGATCCAACAAGTTTGCCGACTGCATGAGTCGTCCAATGGCCGTGCTTTCTCCGCCTGGCAGGATGAGGGCGTCGAGTTCATCGAGTGCGTTTGGCCCCCGTACCTCGACGACCTTCGCACCCAAAGCGGTCAAGATCCGCTGATGTTCGACAAACGCCCCCTGTAACGCGAGCACCCCCACCCGTGCCATCACACGCCCCGTCGCGCCAAATGGGCCTGTTCGGGAATGGCGTCCACATTTAACCCGACCATCGCTTCCCCTAAGTTCTCACTAACCTGGGCGATACGGTGGGCGTCGCGAAAATGGGTGGTGGCTTCGACAATCGCCTTAGCGCGTTTCGCCGGATCCCCACTTTTGAAAATGCCCGAGCCGACAAATACGCCATCTACCCCAATTTGCATCAACAACGCCGCATCGGCTGGAGTTGCGATGCCCCCGGCCGCAAAGTTGACTACCGGCAGCCGTCCCAACGCACGGGTTTCGAGGATCAGCGACAGGGGAGCGCCTATATCGCGAGCAAAGCGCATCAATTCGCCTTCGGGCATGGCCTGAATTTGTCGGATTTCACTCAGCACGGTGCGGGCGTGACGAACCGCTTCCACCACATCGCCCGTTCCGGCCTCCCCTTTGGTGCGAATCATGGCCGCCCCTTCGCCAATCCGTCGCAATGCTTCCCCCAAATTGCGACAGCCACACACGAAAGGCACCGTAAAGTCGTGTTTCCAAATGTGGTTGACATCATCGGCGGGCGTGAGGACTTCGGATTCGTCGATGTAATCCACGCCAACGGCCTGCAACACTTGGGCTTCAACAAAGTGCCCAATGCGCACTTTCGCCATTACGGGAATGGTCACGGCTTTCATAATCTCGCGAATCATGAGGGGATCCGACATCCGAGCGACCCCGCCCGTC
>CAZTIH010000197.1:0-2609 GCA_964613675.1 uncultured Candidatus Competibacteraceae bacterium | reverse complement strand
GGTTGTCTTTTTCTCGTTGGGACAGATCGTCGATCACTTCATGGGGTTACATCCCGAGAGCAGCATTCGGGAAAAAATCGAGCAACTGATCGGTTCGGTCGAAGAGGAAGGCGTCGATGAAGCGGCGATTAGTCAAGCAATTTACCAACAAGCCCGCGATTTTTTTGAGCGAGGCGAACGCCATGCTGCGATTAAAATGATGCGTCAAGAACTCCAACAGGCTCCTAACGATGCCATCTTGCTCATGGGATTGGCCGATCTATTGCTAATCATGGATGAAGCGGAGGAGGTAGATGATTTACTCGATGCCATCCCCGAGTCACAGCGCAGCGGTGAGCAATACGACCATTTGCGCAGTCGCTTGCGATTTTTCCACATGGCCCGTGCATGTCCCCCGCTGACGATGTTGCAAAAGATGGTGGTTGAACAGCCCGATAATCTTAAAGCCCGTCACCAGCTCGCTGTTCGGCATTTTTCCCAACGAAACTACTGTCAAGGCATGGATCAATGGTTGGAGATTATGCGCCGCAATCGCCAGTTCGAGGAGGACTTAGGCCGCAGATTTCTACTAGAAGCATTTTCCCTGGTAAACGATCCTGAAATAATCAGTCATTATCGTCGCCAAATGGCCTCGTTACTTTTCTAAACATTTGCATTACAAAAGCGAACAATGATCGGGATTAGGTATATTAACTATGTCAACTGACGAAATTGAAGAGCAGCAAAAAGCGGGGCGAATCCATCAGCTTTATCGCTGCGGGTTGGGCAATTTTAGGGATGTTATGCACTCAATGGATGCCCTCAAGCGCGATCTCAGCCCCAAAACGACCTCCGAATTACGCCAAATTACTCAACGTGATGCCCTAGCAAAGTCCCTCAACGATGCTCATTCACAGAATCACTTGGTAAAACTGGCGGTAAAACAAAAGGATGGTCAATTACAGGTGGGATGTTTGCTCCCAGACGCCAAACTCGTTGAGTATTATCTTTATGTCGATTTGCAAGAGGACGCCGAAGATCCTTTGGGCGCCCGCAGCTTATACTCGACGCTGAAAAGTTACGGGGCAACGGCGCTCTTCTTATTCTTAAGTGGCGATCCGCGACCCCGTGGCCAAATCAATCTGCGTCAAGAGCGTTACGACCGCGATTATCGGTTAGCCGATTCGGTTCACAACCAATTACGGCGGTTCATCGACATCGCCCTGTGGACTTCGGATCATGTATTTTTGTCACCCCAACTCTCCGACTTGTACAGTCAAATCAATGGCGACCGTTACCACTTCTTGACCGATATGGGACTAATTGCGGTTCCCGATGAAAACAGTGACTTATTTGAGCTGTACATGCCCGGCTCGCAGGCGCGCAACATCGTCGTTTCGACGGATTATCTCCAACATCTCGCAAATCAGTTTGTCCGACGGATCGCATTTTCGCCCAATGGTTATAGCTTCGTTTTAGAAGGTCAGGGTGGTTCGGCGGAAGATCGGCGGTTTTTTCGGTTAATGCGCGAAAAAGCACTTTATAAAAACATCGAGTTTCGCAACATTCTCAAAGACTTCGGGCTATACCTGGAAAGTCCCGACGGTGAACGAGCGTTTATCGTCACAAATCGGCCAAGCCAAGGCGCGACAGGCGCACTAACATCCACGACTCGTCCGTCACTTAAAAATCTGCCCGCTGCTTCATTGGGCGGGAACGCAGCGTCAAGCGGGTTAACCGACGACGACATGCCCCGAGGTTTTACGGTGTTTATTGAGGGTGCATTGTTAAACGGGCGCAAGCAATTCATCCCGAATACGCGGGAATATTGCAAGTTTCTGATGCACGCCGACGCCGCTAGTTTTTTGCGCAAAAAAGGCGTCTCAGTCTTCGTGCCTAAAATGCGGCGGGATGGGACTTTTGAACAGGCCGCCTATCTCTACACCGGCGAACTTCCCGCAGAGCACGCCAAAGAAAAACCCGTCCGCCGTTAATTGCCCCTATTTCCGTAATCCCTCGTTCGCGCTCACCCAGAACGCAACGGGGATTTGATTCATTTTTGTTTGCCAACTTCGAGTGCTCATGTCTGCCTACGACCCCCAAACCGTCGAAGCCCACGCCCAAACTTTTTGGGACGACAATCAATGTTTTCGTGCGACAGAACGGCCTGATCTGCCAAAATTCTACTGTCTCTGCATGTTTCCGTATCCCAGCGGACGGCTGCACATGGGCCATGTGCGCAATTACACCCTCGGTGATGTCGTCACGCGCTACCAAAAAATGTGTGGATTCAATGTGTTACATCCAATGGGGTTCGATGCGTTTGGGTTGCCCGCAGAAGGGGCCGCCATCAAAAATCAGATGCCTCCCGCGAAATGGACTTACGACAACATCGACTACATGGTGAAGCAGCTCAAACGTTTGGGCTTTGGGTATGACTGGTCGCGCCAACTCGCAACGTGTACCCCCGATTATTATCGTTGGGAGCAGTGGTTATTCACTCGTTTGATGGAACGGGGTTTGGCCTATAAGAAAAATGCCGTGGTCAATTGGGATCCCGTGGATCAAACCGTCCTCGCCAACGAACAGGTGATTGATGGACGCGGTTGGCGTTCAGGGGCACTGGTCGA
>CAZTIH010000196.1:0-2671 GCA_964613675.1 uncultured Candidatus Competibacteraceae bacterium | reverse complement strand
AGCGCCAGAAATGGTCTTCGCCGATACCCAAACGACCGACCGCCAATGGCGACACCTCATGAGTGGCTTATTAGCGGCCACCCTCACCCCCGATACGGCCCCGTATCCCGGTCAATCTTTCTTAATGCCTTTACTGCTCGATAGTCCTGTATTAGCGGGGATGTCGGCGGAGAACTGGTTGAAACGATGGCTACAGATTCAGGCGGCATTCAAATCCCTGTTGCCCGATGCGCTGTGGACGCGCTTTACCCAACGTAGCCAACAGCTCGCCGAGGGACTGAAACAGGTTCAGCGTTTGCGGGAGATGGAACTCAGTGGTCAACAGGCCCAAGGGGTGCTCCTCGACAAAATGCCAGAGGTTCATGGGTTATGGCAGGCCCAACTCTGGGCAACAGCGACTGATGAGGCCATATACCCCTCCCCAGCCCATCAACTCAGTCCTTCTATGGGGGGGCCGCCTTGTCCTACCCTTGACGACTTGCAAGCGCTTACACAGCGTTGGCAAAGCGTGTACGAGTTTAGTTGCCCCTCGCCCCCTCGTGGAATTATCGACCCTCGTGGAATTGTGTTAGCCATGTCGGCCCAACAGGGATTAGCTCGTTGGATTCGGCGATTGGCCCTGGCTCCCCTTCGACCTCATCCGCAATTTCACGATCTTGGGGGGCCATTGTGCGAATGGTTGATGCGTCTTGATTCGGTTGACCAGGGGGTAAAGGTATTGATGGCTCTCGATAAACACTTGCCCGCAACATTGAACCCAACATGGTCTGCGTTCAGCGTTCGTTTGCCGCAGCTCACCTGGACGGCACGACTTTACCAACAGCTCGGCGTCTCCCATGAAGCAACCCCCCCCTGGCATCCCGAACAACAGTTCATTGCCCGTCGATTAATTGCATTGGGCAAAGGCGAGGCAACGATTGAGCAGACGGCCCCATGGTTGCAGGCGGGTTCACCGCTCCACCAAGTCACGGCCATTCTTCACTGGTTACAGCAGAAACCTTGGCGCAAAACCTGGGGTCAAGGAGAGAGGCAAGATTTTGACAACACCCTTCAGCAGTTGCACTGGCGGTAACTCGTGTTTCGAGCGGAGATTCCTTTATGAAAACCATCGCGTTTCAGGCGCTCGGCCTCGCCGAAGTCAGTCTCAATACGCATGAACGACTCCTCGACGCACTGATCGCCCGCGAAGTGAAGGTCAAAATGCTGTGTAAGGGACGCGGGTTATGTGCAACCTGTCATGTCATCGTCACCCGTAACCCGCAAAGCCTATCGCCGCCCACCGCACGGGAACAATTAACCCTCGCTGTCTTGACGGGCGCACAAGCTAACAGTCGTTTAGCCTGTCAGGCGAAAGTGGTGGATGAGGGGGTCGAACTCGCCTTGCCGCGCGGCTTGTATGTGGAGTCTTTTAACGATTTAGAGAAACTCGTAGGGAAGCGGACGGCGGATCCCATTCTTCACCCGATCAGCGGGCGGGTCTTGATTGAAGCCAACAAAATCATCACGCGCACCGCAATTATGCAGCTACAAAGCACTGACTTCACGGTCTCCGATGTGTGAGCTTCAGGGGCCGTGCTACATTCTCAACCTTAATTTTACAAGGAGTCGAACAAGATGACCCAAACCTACACGTCGATACCGCCCTCGGTTGGGGGTTTTCAGCACTATCACAATTACTATCATCCAGAAGAGTTCTTCCGCGCTGAGCCGCAAAGTGGCTCGATCTATCTGCGAGATGGTCAACGCGCTGCCAAGGTCGATGAAGCCTTCATCAACGGCCTTCATTTAGGAATGGAAGAGGAGGTCGGTGGCGTTGGGGCGCTGTTGATGTACAAATGCGGCAAAGCGTGGGGGGTTCAAGACATGAAACGCTTTAACGAACGGATGCGCCAAGAGTTTGGGGGCGGCAAAATTGATGTTTGGCAGATGAACAAACGTTTTGTATTTGAATCGTGGTGGTGGCCCCTGACGATGACCGGTTTTGGGGCCTGGTCTCTCGACCTGAGTTTTGCTGAAAAAGATCTGATTGTGGTCGAGATTCGCAATTCGGCGGTCGCCAAATCCATGCAGCTTTTGGGAAAACCCGTTTGTCACCTGTACGCGGGACTCTTTGCGGGGGTTATGTCGGTTTACGAGCGCCGTGAACGGGAGAGCATCGAATTACAGTGTTACTCGATGGGCCATGATGTGTGTAAATTTCTAGTGGGCGACGAGAAGCGGGTAAATGCCGCCTCGTTTTGGCGACAAGAAGGAGCCAACGCCAGTGAAATTATTGGGCATTTTCAGGATTGAGTGGTGATGGCAGATATTCCGTGGGATGAGGCCCTCCATCTCGTACAAGCCGCCCAAAAGGGGGATACGACCGCACTGATTGCATTGCAGCAGTGGCTGTTAACGCAACGGGGCGACGATGCCGAAGAGGTTACACTCCCTGTAAAGGAGATGATTTCGTTGACAGAAGAAGCGACGGAATCGACCTCTATCGAACCTAAACCGACGGATTCGCCCGCATCTCTCGAATCTTCATTTCCCCGAAGCGCCCCACAACGCCCTTCAAACCCGTCCGTATTGCTTGACGCCCAACGGTTAGCGAAACCTTTTTTCCAGGCGATTCCGTGGGGTAGCCGACCTGCCCAACCGATTGGTGAACTGTCGGATAGTCCCTCAACAA
>CAZTIH010000195.1:0-2781 GCA_964613675.1 uncultured Candidatus Competibacteraceae bacterium | reverse complement strand
AGCCACCGACGGAATCGCTTTATCACAAACCGCACAAGGTATTTCAGCAGATTTCGGCGGGCTACGGAACGCGATTAGTAGCGGCGAGCCATCGCGGACGCACTCATGCCCACGAAGGAGGGTTCCGCGATGACGACTTCTTTATAAGCTATAATTCAGTCAATCGTTGGATGGTGCTGGCGGTAGCGGACGGCGCGGGGAGTGCGAAGTATGCGCGGGAAGGATCACGACTGGCGGCGCAGACCTTTGGGCAACATATCCACCAATCGCTTGCAAATGATGGGGCATATCACCTCAAACCCACGATTGAGAAGTGGGGAGAGTCCGAACAACAGCATGTGTACGGACACTTCTACAATCTCTACAACATCGCGGCGCAAAAAGCAGTGGAGGCAATCGAGAATGCCGCACAGAACAACAGTGCCGATCCCCGAGACTACGCGACGACGTTGTTGGTGAGCGCGGTGTTGCCCATACGTACACCGGGACAATTGCAGCCAAATGAGTGGTTTATGGCGACTTTTTGGATTGGCGATGGAGCGATTGCGGCGTATGGCCCGACGCAGAAAGTTCGTCTGATGGGGAAACCCGACGGGGGAGAATATGCGGGTCAGACCCATTTTTTAGATCGTTCAGCGCTTACAGATCAACAGTTTGGGCAACGAATCACCATCGGAAAGTTCAGCGACTTAATTGCGATTCTGCTGATGACGGACGGCGTATCGGATCCGTACTTTGAGACGGCGAAATCGCTGAATGAATCGGCGATGTGGGATCGGTTATGGAGCGAGATTTCGGTGCCGTTGAGCACATTTAAACCCGAGGAAGCACTGTGTGATTGGCTCAACTTCTTCACGCCGGGCCATCACGATGATCGTACGTTGGCGGCATTGTTGATAGGGCGTTAGGAGAGACGACGATGGGGATTGTGACCTGTAAGGCAACCGATGGTCAGGAGATTCAGTTTGACGACAAGCTCATTGGTTCAGGGACGATGAAGGATGTGTACCTGTCGCCAGATAAATCTTATGTGGTGGGGTTTTACCGTACGCCGCTGACCAAACAGGGATGGGACCGTTTACAGATGATTATTGGCCCTTATCGGGAGCGGATTTTCGCTCAATCGAACGGGGCGTATTGGCGGGATTATTTCTGTTGGCCGTCGGCGACGGTAACGCATGACGGGCGCGTGGGGATTGTGGTACCGCACTACCAGTCGCATTTTTTCTTCACGCACGGTTCTGTAAAGGGCGATTTTCTGAAGATTCTGGGGCGGGAGAAGGAAGGTAAATGGTTCGCGACAGCGCGACATCGGAACCACAGTTTGGCATTGGAAGAGCGGGGAGATTGGCTGGGATATTTGCGAATTTGTCTGCGATTGGCGCGGGCGGTGCGGCGACTCCACGCAGCGGGTTTAGCACATTCTGATCTTTCGTATAAGAACGCACTGGTCGATCCGTTGACGGGGCAAGCCTGTTTGATTGATCTAGACGGTCTGGTGGTACCGGGCCGATATACACCGGATGTGGTGGGGACACCGGATTTCATTGCACCCGAAGTGATGCAAACGAGTCTGCTAGAGCATGATGATCCGAAACGCTGTTTACCGAGCATTGAGACGGATCGTCACGCGCTGGCGGTTCTGATCTACATGTATCTTTTTGCTCGGCACCCTTTGCGAGGGCGAAAGATTCACGATCTGGACGATGAACAGAATGATGAAGTGCTGGCGATGGGCGAACGGGCGTTGTTTATCGAACATCCCGATGACGATTCAAATCGAGTCGACACGAGCCAGCTCCCGTCAGAGGCGTTGCCATGGGGGAATCCGGATACCCGTCCGATAAGTTTAGCGGGGCCATATCTGGAAAAGCTGTTTTTGCGGGCTTTTGTGGAAAGTTTGCACGATCCGTTGAACCGTCCGACGGCGAACGAATGGGAGGATGCGCTGGTGAAGACGGCGGATTTGCTCAGACGTTGTGACAATCCAAGCTGCGAACAGAAGTGGTACGTATTCGATCAGAAGCGAGGGATGAAATGTCCCTTTTGCGGGACGAAGATAGCGCAATCGGTGCCAATTCTGCATTTTCGGTCTAAGCGGAGCCGAAACGGGGATTTTCGCGATGACGATCATCGTTTAGTGGTGTGGCGGGGACAGCCGCTATCTTGGTGGCATGTAAACCGTCTAATCGCGCCAAATGAACGGCTCACAGAAAATCAGAAACAGCGCGTGGGCTATTTTGAGTTTCACGAGAACTGCTGGTTGCTAGTAAACGAAGGCTTGCCCCATCTGCAAGAGGTGACTTCTGAAGGGAGCACACGCCCTATTAGAATCGGCCAACAGGTTGCGCTACGAGACGGCGTAATGTTGCGGCTTTCCCCCGAAGAAGGCGGGCGTCTCGTGGTCGTGCAGCTAGTGAATGGGGCGCCTTAGGATAGGTTAAGCAGCGTCGGTCATGTTGTCGGAGGGCGTTCACTCAGTGGGGGCGTGGGAAAAGTCTGCAAATGTGTTCGGGTGCGGTTCAGAAAATCGGGGCCATCGAGGGCGTCGAGAATAATATCGATAAGATCTTCCAGTGCATCGGGATGGGTGACTTCAGATAGGAGGGCGTCGATTTCAGTGGCGGTTTCCGCTCCGAAGCGGCGTTTGCAAAGACGAGACACCGAACTTTTCAATGTCGTGAGACGGCCTTTGTCCAGACCCTCGTTCACACCAACCAAACGCCCTTTCTCAATCTGCTGATCGCGTTCCTCGGCGAAACGGGCGGCAAAAGTTTTCAT
>CAZTIH010000194.1:0-2818 GCA_964613675.1 uncultured Candidatus Competibacteraceae bacterium | reverse complement strand
GAGCAGCCTGGTAGCTCGTCGGGCTCATAACCCGAAGGTCGAAGGTTCAAATCCTTCCCCCGCTACCCAATATTTTAACGGCCCTTCACAAGGGCTTTTTTTATGACTTCACGGCGTTCATGGGCCATCCACTTCTCCCGCTTTTACGCCCCGTCATCGAAGCAATGGGTTACGACCTCTGGGGCATCGAATACCAACCCCGTCGGGGCAACGCCTTGCTGCGCCTCTACATCGACCATCCCCAAGGGATTACCCTCGACGACTGTACGCGGGTCAGCCATCAAGTGAGTGCGGTACTCGATGTCAATGACCCAATTCCTGGGCAATACACTTTAGAAATCTCCTCTCCTGGATTGGATCGCTTGTTGTTTGAGCCGCATCAATACGCGACTTACTGTGGTCAACAGATACGGTTACTGCTCAACACGCCAATTTTGGGAAGCCGCAAGCTCCTCGCGCAGCTCGATGCCGTCACCGACGACCACCTCCAACTCACCTACGAACACCAAACGATTACGGTTCCTTTTAGTCACATCGACCGTGCGCGTTTAGTTCCCGATTTTAGTTCGCCCAAGGGAGTGAAACCGCTTGAATAACAAAGAGATTCTGAACATCGTCGAAGTCGTTTCCAATGAAAAGGGACTTTCGGAGAGTGTCATTTTTGAGGCGTTGGAGATTGCCTTGGCCACTGCGGCAAAGCGTCATTACGACGGCGAAGCGGATTTACGGGTTTCGATTGATCGTAAAACTGGGGACTACACCACATTTAGACGCTGGTTTGTCGTGGATGATGATTCGTTTGACGATAGTCCTCAGGAATTGCCCCTCACCGAAGCTTGTAAACGGCGTCCTACGGCGGCTGTGGGGGAGACTTTAGAACTTGAAGTCGAGAACGCACCCTTTGGACGAATTGCCGCGCAAACCGCTAAACAAGTCATGTTGCAACGGGTGCGGGAAGCTGAACGAATGCGCGTAGTTGAGGCCTTCGCCAACCGTAAAGGCCAGCTCGTCAGCGGTACGGTTAAGCGAATCGAACGCGGCAGCGTCATTCTCGATATGGGCGACAATGTAGAGGCCATTATCGAACGGGAAGACCTCATTCCCCGCGAGATCATCACAGTTAATCAGCGCGTGCGGGGTTATCTCAAGGATGTGCGTTACGAAGTGAAGGGGCCACAAATTTTCGTTTCGCGAACCGCCCCTGAGTTTCTGATGGCCCTATTCACGCTTGAGGTGCCCGAAATTTCGCAAGGCAGCTTAGAACTCAAAGGTGCCGCTCGGGACCCAGGATCGCGGGCCAAAATCGCCGTTAAGTCAAATGACCAACGCATTGACCCCGTCGGCGCTTGTGTAGGGATGCGCGGGGCAAGGGTTCAGAGCGTTTCGCGGGAGCTGGCCGAAGAACGCATCGACATCGTGTTGTGGGATCCCAATCCCGCCCAGTTCGTCATTAACGCTATGGCCCCCGCAGAAGTGGTGTCGATTGTCGTTGACGAGGATGCGCACACCATGGACGTCGCTGTCGCCGAGGAAAAGTTGTCACAAGCTATTGGACGCAGTGGACAAAATGTTCGTTTGGCCAGCCAGTTAACGGGTTGGAATCTCAATGTATTAACAGAATCCCAGGCCGCTGCTAAAACCGATCAAGAAATTGCGCGGATTCAACAGATGCTTGTAGAAGCGTTGAAAATCGACGATGACCTCGCAGCGGTATTGGTTCGCGAGGGGTTTAACAGTCTTGAGGAAGTCGCTTACGTTCCTGTCCACGAAATGCTGGAATCCACTGAATTATCCCAAGAGATCGTCGAAGACTTACGCCTTCGCGCCCGCGACGCCCTCGTGACGCAAGCCATCGCTCAAGAAGAACAAGTTGAGAAAGACGGCGAACCCGCCCAAGACCTGTTGACCATGAACGGGATGGACGAAGCATTAGCCTATCTGCTGGCCCGTCAAGGGGTGCGGACGATGGAAGATTTGGCCGAGTTAGCGCGTGACGATCTCGTCGAAATGACCGATCTCACCCCAGAACGGGCCAGTGAACTGATTATGACGGCGCGCGCCCCCTGGTTTGCCGCCGATGGCCAATAGTGGCAGGAGATTCAAGTAGTTATGGCAGAAGTTACCGTTAAGCAGTTCGCCGACAGTGTGGGGATCCCCGTTGAGCGACTGATTTCCCAACTCGTCGATGCGGGCATTCAAGTAAATGGCGTCGATGCGCTCATCACCGATCGGCAAAAGACCGAGTTTTTGTCGCACTTGCGCAAGAGCCACGGCAAAACGGAAACCACCACCGCAGACGAACCCAAGCGTTTGTCGATTAAACGTACGACCCGTTCTGAAATTAAGCTCCCCACGGGCGGGGGACCGGTCAAGACCGTGAGCGTGTCGGTGCGCAAAACCCGCACTTATGTCAAGCGAACCCCAGAAGACCCCAAGAAAGGGGTGCCTGAAGACGCAAACAAGTCGGTTTCTAAATCAGAGGTGCGCAACCGAGATGGCGGACGGGTCAAGCCAATTGCGGATACACCGCCGCAAGAACATGAAACGTCCACCCCAACGCCCGTCGTCGAATCGAGTTCGGTAGCTACCGTCAACGAGGTCAGCGAAACGCGAACGGCCGAAGCCCCACGGCGCGATGACTATCGTCCTCCCCGTGCCGACGGTGAACGTCCCCCACGCCGTGATGACAACCGTCCTCCCCGTGCTGACGGTGAGCGTCCCCCACGCCGCGATGACAACCGTCTTCCCCGACCTGAGGGCGAACGTCCCCCACGCCGCGATGACAACCGTCTTCCCCGACCTGAGGGCGAACGTCCCC
>CAZTIH010000193.1:0-2925 GCA_964613675.1 uncultured Candidatus Competibacteraceae bacterium | reverse complement strand
GGCCAGCGGCGGTCAGGCTATTTCAATCACGGGGCATTCAGGTGCACGAGGTCCATCAGAATGTGACCGCCCGGCGCAACGGCGAAGGCATCGAAATCGATCTATTGGTGGTCAACGACGGCGATGTGGTCGCGGTCGAGTGTAAGAGCCTGCTCTCCGTGGATGATGTTAACGACCATCGGGAACGGTTGGCCAAGCTCAAACGACTCCTGCCGACCTATGGGCAAAAACGGGTGCTCGGTGCGGTCACGGCGATGGTGATTCCCGATGGCGTGGCCCAGTACGCCTATCGACAGGGATTTTTCGTCATCGGACAGAGCGGCGATCAGCTCGTCATTCGCAACGATGCAGACTTTTGCCCAAAGGCCTGGTGAGCCAATGATCCGATTTCAGAACCTTGTCCCCATCGCCAAATGGTCGTCCACACAAAAAACCCGCTTCAGCAGCGGGCTTTGTTTTTCTGAACGACTGAAGTGAGCGGATTACGGAAGCTCGTAAATCTCTACAATCCCCGTTCCCGTCGTACCGCCAACGCCCGAAATAATCGGCGTCATCGCGCCCGCACTCATATCAATTAAAATCGCGGCTTCCAAATCATTCGTCGGGCTACGTCCTAAGTCGATGATTTGTTGAACATTTGGACTGGTGCGCCAGTTGTCATTACTCAGGTTATTGAGCTGCGGTAATACGAGTTGCGGATTCGCTAGCACATTCGGTACCCCCAACGCTGTCATCGATGGCCCTTTCGCCGTGAACAGCATCGTGTTGAGTCCCGTCCCTTGCAGAATCACGCCGCCGATCATCTGCTGTTCGCCCAAACGTACCGGTCCCCGTGTCGATAAGCCCTTGAATCGCAAGGTCGTCACTTCAGGGGAGAGATCGTAAATCTCCATCAGCACCACGCCCGTCGTCCCACCAACCCCCGTCACGATGGGCGTGTACGCGCCGGCTCCCAAGGTGCGCAACATCGCGGCTTCAAGTCGGTCACTCGGAGCTTGTCCCAACGCACGTAACTCGTTGGCATTCGGATCGGTTTCCCAATCGTTGTTAACCGTCGGCAGACCGTCAGCGATTTGCGGCACACTGATTTGCGGATTCGCTAATGGTTCCGAAATCCCCTGTCCAGACAACGACGGCCCCTTCGCCGAGAACAGAATCCGCTTTACCCCAGCGCCTTCCATGATGAGACCGCCAATTAATGCTTCATCGCCTGTGCCGGCAAATCCACGGGTCGAGATGCCAATCATCGCGGGACGAAAGGCAAAATTCGCCGTCACGCTTTGGGCACTAGTCACATTGCTGAGGGTGCAACTGGCATTCGCTCCCGAACAATTGCCGCCCCAACTGTTGAAGGTAAAACCATTCGCAGGCGTGGCGGTGCAGGTGCTCGAACTCCCACTCATCACCGGATTGGGATTGCAGTTCACCGTGCCGCCGTTGGCGGGGTTTACCCCCGTCGTGATCGGGAGAGCCGTCGTGATCGGGAAGGCAAAATTCGCCGTCACGCTTTGGGCACTAGTCACATTGCTGAGGGTGCAACTGGCATTCGCTCCCGAACAATTGCCGCCCCAACTGTTGAAGGTAAAACCATTCGCAGGCGTGGCGGTGCAGGTGCTCGAACTCCCACTCATCACCGGATTGGGATTGCAGTTCACCGTGCCGCCGTTGGCGGGGTTTACCCCCGTCGTGATCGGGAGAGCCGTCGTGATCGGGAGAGCAACAGATTCGTATGCCCCCAAATCGACTACGCCGTCGTGAATGCGCGGGTTGCTTGCTAAATCCATACCTAATCCCAGGTTGTCAAGTCGGTCTCCATCGCCGTTGAGATCGAGGTCGACCGTGGCTTCGTTGAGCCAGTCGTTGTTGCCTACGTTGATCGCTGGACTACCCGCTCGTAGACGGAAATCCCCGGCCGTGTTGGGCATTGTGGTGAAGGTCGCGGGGATGACAAATAACGGGTCGTTCAGAACATTCGTGCCGTCGAGATTGCCGTCTCCAGCATTGTCTTGTGATCCTGACGACGCAACGCCAAAGCCCTGAATCAGACTGTGGACGCGGTTGAGCGTCCCCGGTGCAAGGCTAATAGCTAAATTTTGGGCGCGGTTATTCCAGATAATGCTATTGCGCATAGTGACCGAACCAATGATAAAGATCACGCCGCTAGTCCCGCTCGCAGAATTGCCGGAAAACACGCTATTTGTCGCGATGAGTGTGCCGACCTCATAAATCGCACCGCCATTCAACCCGACGTTACCCGACAGCACGCTGTTGGTGAGGGTCAAACGGCCTAGGCTGTAAATCGCGCCACCGCTGCCCGTAGACCTGTTTCCAGCAAAGACACAGTTTAGAATGGTGAGTGTCCCTGCGTTGTAGATGGCGCCGCCCTGGCCGCTGCTGCCATTGCGCAGGATTAAGCCTCTCAGAACCACCACGCGGTTGTTACTCACTTCAAAAATGCGCGACGCGTTATTTCCGCTGAGGGTGATATTGAGCGTGCCGTTGGCATCGATATCGCCGTCAATCGTCAGATTTTTGCCGAGGATGAGCTGGCCACTGGTGAGGGTGATCGTACCTGTCACGCTGAATGTGATGGTGTCGCCGTCGGAAGCATTCAGGATTGTTTGTCGCAAAGAACCAACACCTGTGTCATTGAGATTGGTGACGGTGAGGGTAGCGGCCCATGCGGGCATTGCCGCGAAGATTGTGCCGAGGAACAGGCCGACGGCTAGAATTCTAGCGTGAGCCGTGAGCCGTGAGCCGAGAAGGGAGAACAACATCATGTAGAGCCTCGTGGTGTGGGGAATCCAATAACTGGAGACTCTCGATTTCCCTAGAATTGGCTCCCTTCAACTCGGGCCGTATGTCCTCGAAAAACCGCGAATCTCTGTCACCAGCGCAGTGGACGTGTCTAATTTTTGAATAAGA
>CAZTIH010000192.1:0-3055 GCA_964613675.1 uncultured Candidatus Competibacteraceae bacterium | reverse complement strand
CCTGAAGCGACTCAGCTCCGCATAAAACCAGGTCATGTCCAAACCGATGCGCGTCACCTCCCCGTCGCGCACCCCATCAACCCCCTCGTTCACGCCACCCAACAGGCCATTGTTGCGAGCCAAGGCGGCGTGAATTCCTCCGCTTCGCTGAGTAGTCGCCAATTTTTCGGTCAACTGCCGTGGGGCGGTACGAAATCGCTTTCGGAGGAGTCTTCCCCATGACTGTCGCTGTATCTCATGAACCCACTTCATCGGTGCGTCGCCATCCCGAATTGGCGTCCCTCTTCAAAGCCGCCGAAAATCGCCATCTGACCGACGGGGAATTCGACGAATATCAACGTGTGCTCCCAGCTTTTCGACCTCGGGCCGACGCCGCCAAACTCATTCGCGCAGCGGAAGAAGCGGTGGTATTAGCGGTGGTCGAGGAAGTCTTTGCGCTGTACCCCTTCAAAGGCGAGTACTCGTCGGCAAAATGCGTTCGTGATATTCGGTCGGTCAGTGCCTACGCCACTTTGGCCATGCTGATGAATGACCCCGACTGGTTTCGCGACAAACTTTTATTGTGGTTGCGCTCGATGCTCCAAGCCTTTGAGTTTCCAGACCGTCCCACCACGGCCCGTAAAGTCTTGTTTTCTCAAATTGAAGAGGACGAACGGTTAGCGCAACTCAAGCCACATCAGCGTTCGATTTACGATTCTTATCGTCGGCTAAAGCAGCATTACCAAAACCAGTTGCCCGCGACGGCATTTGTGCTCATCGCGCCTTACTTGCAACAGGCCGTGGATCAGTTGGCCTCTTGAACTTCGCTATTGCAACGCTAACGGCTTGGAGAGAGGTGTCATCGTTGTACTCTCCCCGTGCTTACCCTCATCCGATTTCGATAAACCATAATCATGGTTAGTGAGCTATTTCCATGAATGACGCTAGCGTTCTCGACCGCAGTACCCTCACCCAGTCGCTTATTGATGATTTATTTGAACAACTCTTTGGCCTGCGACAAGACCAGTTCGACCTTCACGAAGGGGTAATTACCAATCCCAGCGATATTCGGGTGATCTATCTCTCAGCCGACATCATCCGAGGCATCTACGACGCCCTTCACTACGAAGCGGGCGAATCGTGGGGCATTATTTTGAAGAGCTGCGGCCATCTCTGGGGACAACGCATCGCCAAACTGCTCGAACGAGAAGTGCAACTGAAGGCCCAACGGCGTTTGGAAGCCTTTACGGTGGCGGAGTATGTGGCGCTGGTTGAGAATTACTTCTCCCATCATGGCTGGGGAAAACTCACGATCCATCTCGATGACGCCGCAGATTACGGCATCGTGCGAGCGACCTTAACCCACAGCTTTTTTGCCGCCACGCTCACGCAGGTAGAAGGCCCTGTCGATTTTATGATTGCGGGAATGTTACAGGGACTGTTCGAGCGATTAAGTGGTTGTGAACTGGATTGTTTAGAGCTGACCAGTCCGCGTCAAAATGCTGCCCCCGCCAGTGAATTTCTGATTACCGCCCCTCAACGGCTCGCCAGTCTTGAAACGCTGATAGGAGAAGGGGTGCCTTTTGAAGTTTTGCTCAACCAGTTGCGACAACTTTAGCCCCCAATCAAGTTTCTCTATGAGCACATAGGTAGCTCCTTTCCCCTCCGCGTACAGGTGACCGAGACCGCCATGGCGACCTTGCCAAATCCTGCCTTTCCTCCTCCCGACCCGATTGCTTCCCCCGCGTCGGGGCCGATTATTCAGGCGGTACCAAAGCTACTGGCGCCTTACACCTTGCGTCAGTGTCTTCAACAACACGGCAGCGTCTCGACCTGGTTAGGCGATGACGGGCAACAGCGCGTCTTGATTAAGTACTTTCAGCTCGACAGTCTTTCGGCGTATCGGCGGGAACTGGCTGCGGCATGGTCGATTCGGCATCCCCGCGTGGTTCAACTCCTCGATACGCAGCTCAACGATCAGTGCGGGTTACTGATTTACGAATGGTTAGACGGCGATCACCTCTCAGCAGCCCTCAAAAACGGCCCCCTCCCCGAGACAAACTGGGTTGCGATGCTCGACGACGTGTTGTTGGGACTGGAAGCACTGCATCAAGCGGGATTTATGCACTGCGACATCAAGCCCGAAAACATTTTGTACCGCAAAGGGGCCCCTGAAGGCTGGGTGTTGGCGGATTTAGGGGCAGTGTGTCCGATTCGGGAGGCGTCATGTCATCGCGTGGGAACCCCAGCCTACAGTGCGCCAGAACGGGTCATGGATGGCGGAGATGTGCGGGCTGATTTGTACAGTTTGGGGGTCGTGGCTTTTGAAGCATTAACAGGTCAACGGCCTTTTTACGGCTCCCCCACCGAAATTCTTCAAGACCACCGTCACCATCTCCCTCCCATGGACACCGTTCCAAGCCATCGCCGCGCACTCATTGGACAGTGGTTAGCCAAATCACCCTCGGCACGCCCCGTATCCGCAAGTGCAGCCCGCAAGGCGCTCAATGCCCAACCGCATGTACGCCCTCAAAAACGGCCCTCAGCACTGGGGGTGTGGCGACAGGCGGACGGTAACCTCTACAGCGCGGGGTATCGCGACCATGTTTTGTGGGATGCGCGGGGGGAACAGCTCGTGGGATTGACGGCCTATCGGTTTGACCAACAGGGGCTGTGGTACGCCGATAATGAAGGGTTACATCACTACGACGGGCGGCAGTCATCGCATCACTTACCCATTTCACGCCCGGCGATTGCCTTGGATGGCGATTATCGACGACCTCGTTGGGCGTGGTGCGACGAACAGGCGTTGTACTTTCAGGTGGACGGGCGAGTGTACCGTCATCTTCAACGCCATTACGGCGGTCTTTTACCGCTGTTGTGTTGGAGCGAAACGGGGTTATTTGCAACGCGAAGCTTCGATCAAAGTCACGTCGTATTTTGGAACGAACGAGGTAAGGCCCAGATGGAATGGCAGTTTCCCACCACCATTCACCAAATGCGACCCCGAGGCGAGGGCATCCAACTGGTCGTCAACCAACGGGGAATATTGCAAATTTGGATCTGGACGCCGCCC
>CAZTIH010000191.1:0-3087 GCA_964613675.1 uncultured Candidatus Competibacteraceae bacterium | reverse complement strand
TTGGTACGCCGTCAGTGCCGCCACGATGTACTGATCCGATTGCCCCGCTAACCGAGGGACCGGGTAGCTCGGGTAGGCATTGGCGTACCCTGGAATGGCGTGACAACCCCGACAAGCATAAAACTGCGATTGCCCACGATGGGGATCAGCCGCGTGCGATGGGGAAGCGATGAGAAAGCAAACGGTTAGCAACAGCCCTGGAAGTCGTGAAACGGGGAAGTGCATTTGGGTTACAGATCCGAGGCACGCGAAGTTCATTAGCCAAATTTCCACAAATAGAGTGAAGAAACGGGGGCTTTGGACTGATTTAGGGGGAATCGGTTGCGAATCCGCCCAAATCGTTAGGGGTAACTACGGAGGGAAACCCACTGCATAGCGGTCGCTATGTCAGTTCGCCGGCCTAGAACGCGAGATCCACCCATACCAAGCGGTGATCTGAAGACGCTGCCGTGTGGTTATAAATCGGATTCCCGTCGGCATCGACTCGTTGTTCGACGACTAAGCGGTTTAACGGATCGTCCTTCTGTGGCCAGAAAACGCCGCTTCCCACCACGGTTAATTGCGCATCTGGCAGTACATAGTCCACGCGCAATGCCCCGGGCCCGTTGCGGAATGAACTAAACGCCGCAGTATCGTGCGCGGGATCGCCAAGATGGGTGTCATTTTTGAGCGAAACCCATTCGCTGTACTGGGTGCCGCCCGCACTCGAAGGCGTGAGGGGCCCCAATGCCACATCCCGATGAATGCGCGCATGGTCGATGAGCTGCCAAATAGCGCGGTCGGTCGAGTCCCCATCGAAAGGATCGGCATTCATATCCCCCAAAATGACGAAATGCTCGCCGTAGAATCCGCCACGGCGGCCTTGATCGTCCACGAAATAATCGTGCGATTCAGGCGAGAGATACTCCGCAAAAAAGCGAATTTCATCGTAATTACGTCGCCCATTGCGATCTTCAGGGCCATCGAAGACGGGGGGCGTAGGATGTGAGACTAGGAGATGGAGCGTTTTCCCGTTGGGCAGCAGGACGGGGAGGTCGATGTGATTTTTTGACGAGAGCGGCAAGATTTCGAGGATCGCGTCGTCGTAATAAGGCGAACCGTCTTCATGAACAGGCAACCGCGCATCGGGCAGGTCACGCCACAAAAAATGCTGAAAACTGCGCAGGTCATCCCCCTTTAACGGCCACCGCGAAAAGACCGCAAAGGCAAACTGGCCCGGAAAAAAACCAAATCCCAACGCATCGGCGGGACCGTTCGTTCGGCCATCGCGATCGAGGTCGAGTCCGCTGGGAATCCCCGTGTTGGAGGGAATCATCACGGCGTAGGGGTAGTCGATGGCTGCCGCGCCGTTTTGTGGAATCTGCAAAAAATTCGTGCGAAATAAATCCGCTGCGGGCGAATCGGGTTCGTAGTCAAATTCCTGTAGTACGAGGAGGTCAGGACGCACGCGCTGAATAATTTCAGCCACATTGCGGATTTGAGGATGCTGCGGATCCGCAAGCTCCGTCACCATTTTCCCGGCGTGATCTCGGGTGAGTGAGGCGTTGAAGGTGGCAACGCGATAAAATTCGGGCATGAGTTCAGTTGCGTGTAGGGGCGTACTGGGCCACCACAGCAGCCCGTTGAGTAGCCAAAAAGTCTGCCACATCCAAAAAATCTCCTGTCAAGCGAAATAGGGGCCTTAAAAAGCCATCGAGAAGACAAAGCTATGCAAATCAATGCCGGGATTGGGGGATTGACGGCCAGCATTTGAGGTGTGCTGGTAACGGTATCCCCCTTGCCACGGGCCAAATTGTACTTTTAGCCCTAGGTGACTGGTGAAATGGAGGGTTCCCCCCACATCGGCGTCTCCAAATCGACTTCGCGTAAGCACCGTGGGACCCGTTCCGCCGACGATCTTCACGGGGATCGCCAACGGTTGCAGATTGAGATTCACTCCTAAATGGGTCATCAATGCGGCGTCGCCCCCTCCACTCAATCTCCCTACCCCCAGTTCTATGTCGCTCGACAGGCTGAAGGGTTGACTGGAGGCCGTCCACCACCGTCGAGTGAGTTCACCCCCAAAGTAGTGAAACGATTCGTTTTGCGTGTCATGGGTGCTGAAACTCGCCCGCAAACCCAAGTGAGTTTCTTGTGCGAAGACGGAGAGCGGGGCAACTAGTCCTAAAAACCCCCCCAATAGCGCGTGAAGCCCCAGGTATTTCACCGCATCACCACGCGAAAGCCGTCCGCGGGCACATAACGCAGTAACCACACTTGGTTAGAGCCTTGATTGCCTTGGGTAAAATCAAGCGACAAGCCGCCTAAGTCGATTTTTTGCCCCAGGAGATTACCCGCTAAATTCGTGCCGGTTAGGGGTTGACCGCGTTCTAGGGTGCGTTCGGCGGCTAATAACGCCAGTCGTCCCACGATGTAGCCTTCCAAACTCATGGTGTTGAGTTGGGGCCCAACGGCGCGTTTTGCTTCATCGAGAATTGGCAAGGACTCGCTGAGAGGGGGGACGACTTGGGTGTAATAAATCGTGCCAATGTCATCCTTAATTGAGGTGGTGATTTGTTCGTCGATGTGCTGCTGCGTTGTGTTGGAGAGTAAGCCAACGGCCCAATTTTCCCCTTGACGACGCGAGTAAGCGAGAAAATCAATCGCGGCTTCCTGTCCCGCATAGGCGATGATAGCTTTGCAACGGACACGGTTGCGGTTACCCCAGTCGCGTAGGGAATCAAAACCTTCGCGGACGAGGGCAACACGGTGATCGTAAAAGCCAATCGGACCGATGAGGTTGCGGTCACCAGGCGGCGTTTCGATGACGGCGCGGATTGCCGCAATATGGTGATCAAAGGCGGGGTCGTTGGCCAATTTGTCGGGCATGGGGCGAGTGGGTTCAGCAGTTTCACGCAAGTAGCGTTCGACGGCTTCGAGATCGGCAACCTTCTCTAAGGTTGTGAGCACATCCAGCAAGCCTGATTGCCCAAAAGTTGACTCGTTGGCATAGACACAAATCTCATGCAACTGCACGCCATCAGCGCGAAATTGCGTCACGAGTTTTTCGACTTCGACGAAGTTCTCAAGCGCTGCGTGGCGCACCCG
>CAZTIH010000190.1:0-3187 GCA_964613675.1 uncultured Candidatus Competibacteraceae bacterium | reverse complement strand
TGCGCGGGTTGCCATGCGCCTTCGTTAATGTAAACGCAATACCACTTCCAACCGTGCTTGATCGGTTCGCGCCACGCTTGATGATAGGCTTCGTCGTAGAAATGTCCGTCAGGTGATGCGGGGATGTCGGCCATCATGTAGAACCCCACGGGCGGCAAAATCGGATATTCATCAGGAAAAACAACCATCAGCGCAGTCGTGGAGCCGGCTAAATCATGCCAGCGCTTCGGCAAGCGATAGTTCGGAACGACCATCCAATTCGCAGTTTCTTCGTCAAAATCAACACCTTGTTTGAAGATATGCTCCGCGACGGCATAAACTTGTTCGCGGATGATTCGGCGTGAACTGGCATCTCGATACCCGCCAAAACCGCCCTTCGTCCGATCAGGAATGGAAGTGACCGTAACCCCTTGACCTTTCTTATTTTTCAAGTCTTTAACTTCGTAGCGCCGATTCGGGTCGATTGGCTTAAATACCAATCCGTCTTGAATCACTGGGCGGCGATTGGCTCCCGCAGAGATTTCTCTAATCATCTCGCGCCCGTAAACACCGCTGTTCGGAACTTGGTTCAGATCGACACGACGACCATTGATGATAGGCATAACACAGCTCCTTAGAGATTCCAGATAGTCAAAAAGTAGAGAAAAAGTAGTTTAGGGACAGGTAACTCGTCATGGGAAATAGGTAGGAAAACCGCCACCTGAGGCGGTCAATCATTGCAAATTACTTGGCTAAACTTGGTTTTGCAGATGTCGAATTTTCCGATGTTTTTGCGGCGCGCTCCACAACTTCAGAAGTCACTTCAGAAGTTACTTCTGAAGTATCTTGTAGCGCATCGGATGATGTTTTATTTTCTGCCTTCACTTCAGACGGCAATTCATCAGAACTGTCCTGCGCCTGCTGCAATGCCATGATCTGCGAAATTTCGTTATCTGAAGCTCTTTGCGGATCGGTTTCGCTCAGATAAACCTCTAAGTCGATGAATCCACTGGCTTTTAACATCATTTCGCGGGCTGCATTTACCGTTTTGAGCGCCGCGACCTCCACACGAATCCCACGCTTGCGCAACTCCAACACTACGGGAATAAAGTCTTTATCGCCCGATACCAACACTACGATTTCGGGTTTGATTAGTTCGGCGGTGCGCATCATGTCCATGGTGATTTCCACATCAAAATCACACTTGTAAGAATCACCGGCCATCGCCCCGACTTTGCTGTGAACCAAATAACCGTCTTGCCACAACGCCTCAATGTCGGCATCGCGCTGATGCGGATTACGGGGATCAATCGGGACATACGCCAGGGCTTCGATGAGAAAACGGCCGTCACTCAAATAATTAAGCAAATGTGCGGCATCGAGGGGTTCTCCATACTGTTGGAAACTACGGTTGATGTTGGCGTAGTCCAAGAAAACGACGACTTTTTCCATGATACATCCTCTAAGTAAGGTAATTTACAAAAATCCGTGTTTAGTTGGGAAGTTGGGTTTCAATAAATGAAGCAATGAGCAAGCAAAAAATTAGGGTAAATGATAAGAAAACCGACCAAATTTCCAAATGTAAGCTCAGTAGCCAGCTTGAAACGAGAAAACAGCTGAAAAAGATCGTGAGCGTGGGTTTTCTCGACCACAACCAGCACAATCCCAGTAAGGGAAACTGTCCACAACGGGCTAAAAACCACAAAAATGGGTTAGAAAAGGTCGATTGAACGACAGATTCAGGTGATGTGGGACGAGAACGCTTGCGCAATGAACGACGTCGTGGAAATTCTTCCTCTCCGTACTCGACGGGATTACGCGGATAGCGCGTGGATACCCGAGGAATTCTGGAAATTGGAGGATTTTGCACTGATTCAGGGTCATCTTCCTGATTTTCATACCGACGGCGATAAATATCAACAGAAGGGGGACGACGATTTTGGTAAATCTGTGCAGACGGAATATCGGCCATGAAACGAACTCGCGGTAGCGGAACTGGCGAAATCATGGCCATTCCTTACCGCGTTTACGAGGGAAATCTGTGGGAAAATGAAGGGGAAAATTGGTCTCGAAAAAGGCCCCTCCCAGCGGACTTTGGGGCCTTCCTCAATGTGCGTAACTACTTGTTAGATAAGCTACTTATCCAACAACGGCGCGAGTCGGAATAAGGCCCAAGTCACGACTAACGCAAACCCAATATGTCCCACCAGCGCGACCCAAGTGATTCCCGTAAACCCCAGAAAAGCCGGATTTCCCGCAATTAAGTGCGCCATAAAATAAAGTGCAAAAATCCATAATCCGATTCCATACAGTACCGAAGCCCCATACACCGGGAACTGCGGCAAGACCGCCCGTCGTAACGGTTCAACAATCAACATCCACCCCAACGGATACGCGACTAATCCCGCAAAATAATGAAGAAATTGCGCGGCAGGCGTCCATCGGACACCAAATAGGGTTTGCCACACCTGGTTTGCAAGGGGAACCGGCGCAAGATTCGCAAAACCCAGCCCCGGCGAAAGGCTCTGCCCAAAAAAGTCAAAGGCGACTGTCGCTAATGCCCCCGCCAGAAGCATTTGTAGAAAAAACAGTCGAGGATTTTTCAGAAGAATGTCGTACATCACTGCGCTCCAGATGAGGAAAAAAGCAATACACGGCGCATAGCCGCTGCTTCTGGACATTCGTTGAGATGGCGTTTTTGGTGACATGTCTGTGTCCTCCTCCCCTCAACATTAAAATTCTGTTGACCCCCATCACAGTTTCCTCAAATGAACGAATAACTCCCTTATCCGGAATTGCGGATGCGCTTGTTAACATTCAACCGAATGGGGGAAATTTTGATGGAAATCGACCACTTTTTAGGTCATCACAGTAGTTCTTCCCCGATGGCCTGTGCCGCTTTTAGCGATGCGGTGTATGCCATTCTCGCCCATCGCCCCGCCGTCGATGCTTTACAAAATGCGCTCAATCATGACCCTCATTTTTTTGCTGCCCGCGCCATTTTGGGACTTGGAAATGTGCTTTTAGCTCGCGAGGACACTTTATTTGTTGCCCAACAACATCTCACCATCGCCCAAACGCTGTTCCCCCAACGCCCCCGTACAGCCTGTGAAATCGCTTTGTTTCATGCCCTCGAACAGGGAGTAAGTGGACAATTCAAGGCTGCTGCCAACTGTCTGGAAACCCATCTTGCGCAACATCCAGGTCA
>CAZTIH010000189.1:0-3202 GCA_964613675.1 uncultured Candidatus Competibacteraceae bacterium | reverse complement strand
CCCCATAAAGCCGTGAGCTTGGGAACCGCAGGATTGACCGCTGCATTAGCCGTCATGCGGTTGGAGGAACACGGACTTACCCCTGCCAACGGCCCTGTTGTGGTGACTGGCGCGAGTGGTGGTGTGGGGAGTGTGGCGATTATGTTGCTTCAGCGGCGGGGATGGCCCATCACAGCAGTGACGGGACGTCCCGATCATGGTCCGTGGTTACAGTCTCTCGGCGCAACCCAAATTATTTCCCGCGACACATTATTGCAAGAGAAGCGCCCCCTCGCCTCGGAACGATGGAGTGGGGCAGTCGATGTGGTCGGCGGAACGATCCTCGCCACGCTATTGAGCCAAATGAGCTATGGCAGCGCCGTTACTGCGGTGGGTTTGGCCCAAGACGCGGCCTTAAATACCACCGTATTTCCATTCATTTTGCGCGGCATCTCGTTGTATGGCGTGGATTCGGTGATGTGTCCGTTGGGACGTCGCCAGCGCGCTTGGGCGTTGTTGAGTCACGCCATCCCCTTCGACCAACTCGCCGCCTCAACCGAAACCATTTCGCTGTCCCAAGTCCACGAAACGGCAGAGGCACTGTTGAACGGCGAGGTACGAGGTCGTGTGGTCGTAGATGTGAATGCGTAACGCGAGGTTATCCCAACGCCGCGATGAGGTGAGCCGGGGCCTGAACTAACTCGATAAGCACGCCGGCCCCGCCTTTTTTGGGGTGAATAAAGCAGATGTCGTAACCCGCTGCCCCTCGTCGAATCCCTCCGGGCGTAAAAGTCACTCCCTGCGCCGTCAACCACTCTACTGCCTGGGGTAAGTCATCAACCCACAGTCCAATGTGATTAAGGGGGGGATCGAACACTTTGGGTTTGGCATCGGGATCAAGGGGTTGCATCAAATCCACTTCAACGGCCCCGGCATCCTTTCCCAACTCCAAGATCGCTTCATCGACATTTTCCTTGGCACTTTGAAAGTCCCCTTTCACGGTTAACCCGAGTAAATCGACCCACAAATGGAGAAGTGCCGCCTTGTCGAGTCCCCCGATGGCGATTTGTTGAAGACCTAGGACGCGGAAGGGCCGTGTAACCGTCGGATTAGTCATGGATAACCTCATTAAGGGCAAGCAGTTGGGCGGCAGTTTCGCGTACATGTCCGCTGTGAATGGCGGAAAAATACTGGATCGGTTTATCAAAGTGATTGGCGGACTTTTTCAATAGGCTTTCCAAATTGGGCCGTTTATTCTCAAACCCAGCACCACTCCCTAAACCTCCGCCAAATTCCACCACGGTCGTCACGCCCGCTGCAAAGGCCGTATGTAAGTTGTCAAGCCAGCGCACCGGGTAAAAGAGTTGATAAAACAATCGCGCCCGCAACCCCGCTACATCGTGCGCTTCCCCGGTGTAATTGGAGAGGACGGGGAAATGCGTCGTTTCAAAGGGGGCGGCGGCCAGATCGTCCCGAAAACGTTTTGCCGCCTCGGTCATGTAGTAAGTGTGAAACGCCCCCTCCGTTTTGAGACGGGCCATTTTACGGGCAGCACGGGGGTGTTTTTCTTTAACAAGTTGTTCGAGCTGATCTAAATCCTGACGACGGCCCCCTGCGACCGTTTGATCGGGCAAATTACAGGCGGCAATGGCGCAGTAGCAGTCCTCGGCGAGGGGCGCTAACTCCTCACGACTCAACGCGAATGCCGTCATTTCGCCTTCCCCTAACTCCCCCATCAGCGTCCCCCGTCGCGCCACCAATTTTAAGGCCGTCTCGAAGGAGAGGGCGTTAGCGGCTACTAATGCGGTGTACTCGCCCAAACTGTGGCCCATGGCGAGTTGTGGGGTAATGCGGTGGTGGGTCAACTCCCGAAAAACCGCTAAACACGCTAAAGAGTGCGTTAGTAAAGCGGGTTGAGTGAAACGGGTGAGGTTGAGTTGTTGATCGGGGTCGTCGAAGCAAATGCGTTGTAAATCCATCCCTAAAATCGCATTTGCCTGTTCGTAAATTGCCTGCGCGACGGGGAATTCGGCGACTAAATCGCGTCCCATACCAACATATTGGGCGCCCTGCCCGGGAAAGACAAAAAGTAAGGTCATGATGGGGCATTAACGTGAGAAAGGGACCGCCAAGCATAGCTGACCTAACGGTTCTCGCGGGTACGAGTTCCCTCAGGAGAATCCGCAATCGCGGTTTCCTTACTGGCATTGTGTAGAGCGACACGCAGCCTTCGTTTCCGACGGATGCCTCGTTTCCACACCCAATGCACCCCAAAGTAGCTCAACAACGCCAAACTGATGCCAATCACCTGGGTACCGACCCAAAGCGGCCAGTAAATTTCGGCGGCTTTTTCCACAAACCATTCCCAATTCAAGGTGATTTCCCCGACTTCTCGACCATTCGTTCCCACGATTTGCAATCCCAAAAGATAGGAAACGTAAAAAATGGGAGGGATAGTGACGGGGTTCGTAATCCAGACCAGCGCCATCACTAAAGGCAAGTTCGCCCGAACGAATATCGCGAGCAAAATGGCGATGTAAGTTTGTACGGGGAGCGGCAACATGGCGCAAAACACCCCCACCGCCCAGGCTCTTGCCACACTGCGACGTCGGAAGTGCCATAACCAGGGATCGTGAAGCCAGCGTTGAAAGCAGCGCAATAGTTTGTGGTCGCGCAAAGCTTGGGCAGTAGGAAGACAACTTTTCAGACGAGACAGCAACATAGGCAGTAAGAACAGTCAGAATGAACGCCTGAGAATGCTACACCAGCCGAATCCTCGCATTACGCTCCTTGAAGTGGGGTTAATGATGCTGATGGGCGCAACCCTCGTCCATCAATTACCCGACTTGCCCACAGATTCCCGTATTTGGATGGGCGGACTCCTGGGGGGACTGCTGGTTTGGAGCCGTTGGCCCTTCCGCATGGTGGGATGGATCTGTTTGGGCGCGTTGTGGACATTGCTGTGGGCGGTTCCGTGGGGGGATTTAGTCCCGCCCGAACTCATTGGTCAGGACTGTCGTGTCGTTGGGGAAATCGTCGATTTGCCCAGCACTGAGGATCGGCGCACGACCTTTTCCTTGCGCGTCAACGAATTACATTGCCCCCGTGCGATTGAATGGCCGCAAACCGTTTGGGGCAAGCCTCGGGGCGTATTGCGCGCAAGCTGGTATCATGACCGCACCGAAGCCCCGGCAATGCGCGTTGGGGAAATTTGGCAACTGGT
>CAZTIH010000188.1:0-3229 GCA_964613675.1 uncultured Candidatus Competibacteraceae bacterium | reverse complement strand
CAGCCAAACTCCCGATCAAAACCGTGTTCGTCAAACGGACGGTGATGTAAATCATGAAAATCAAAGATATCCGCGAACAGACCGTCGAGAAACTGAAAGAAGAACTCGTCGCGACTCGCCGCGAACAACTGAGTCTGCGACTACAACAGGCCACCAGCCAGGGGGTAAAGCCCCATTTGTTCCGCGTCGCCCGCCGCAAAGTCGCCCGCATCAAAATGGTCCTTGGCGAAAGAGGGATTAAGCTATGAATGAGACGATTCAAACGGCGATTCCTCCGAGTAAGGCGCGGGTAACTCATACCCTGACGGGACGGGTAAGCAGCACTAAAATGCAGAAAACCATTACCGTGACGGTGGAGCGGCTGGTGAAAGATGCACGCTACGGTAAATTCATTCGCCGTTCCACGAAAATCCATGCCCACGACGAAAGTAATGAATGTAAGGTGGGAGATACGGTTGAAATTACCCAATGCCGACGTCTCGCAAAGACGAAAGCATGGACATTAGTGCGCATTGTCGAACGCGCACCGGAGGTATAATCCATGATTCAGATGCAAACGCGCTTGACGGTAGCGGATAATAGTGGTGCCCGCGAAGTGATGTGTATCAAGGTGTTAGGGGGATCTCATCGGCGTTACGCGCACATTGGCGATGTAATTAAAGTCAGTGTGAAAGAAGCGATCGCGCGCGGTAAGGCGAAGAAGGGCGAGGTGTATAACGCCGTTGTCGTCAGAACGCGCTCGGGAGTGCGGCGCGATGATGGTTCGCTGATCCGTTTTGATGGAAATGCTGCCGTTTTACTGAATAACAAGCTCGAACCCATCGGTACGCGGATTTTTGGACCGGTCACTCGAGAATTGCGTGGGGATAAGTTTATGAAAATTATTTCCCTTGCGCCTGAAGTTCTGTAAGGAAAAGTATCATGAAACGTATTCGCAAAGGCGACGAGGTAATCGTCATTACGGGTAAAGACAAAAACCGTCGAGGTAAAATCGACAAGGTTTTGAAAGAAGATCGCGTCATTGTGAGCGGTCTCAACCTGGTTAAGCGTCATACCCGTCCCAATCCCATGCGCAACATCCAGGGCGGCATTGTGGAAAAGGAAGCCCCTATCCACATTTCCAATGTCATGCTCTTCAATCCAACGACGCAAAAAGGGGATCGTGTCGGTTTTCGTATTCTCGAAGATGGGCGCAAGGTGCGCTACTTCAAGTCGACGGATGAGGTCGTAGAAACCCCATGAATCCTTCCCCAAAACTCGTGCCGCGGCTAAAGCAGCACTATTTAGAGGTCGTTGTACCGTCATTACAATCTCGGTTTAAGTACAAAAACCCGATGGAAGTCCCGAAAATTGTCAAAATCACCCTGAATATGGGGGTTGGTGAGGCGGTAGGGGACAAAAAGGTGATGGAACACGCCGTAAGCGATATGACGGCCATTGCGGGTCAGAAGCCTATTGTGACGAAGGCGCGCAAATCGGTGGCATCCTTCAAAGTTCGGGAAGGGTGGCCAGTGGGCTGCACGGTAACGCTTCGGCGCGAACGGATGTACGAATTCCTTGACCGTTTGATTAATGTCTCGATGCCCCGAATTCGCGACTTTCGCGGTATTAGCCCGAAAGGCTTTGATGGTCGTGGGAATTACAACATGGGTATCAAAGAGCAAATTATCTTTCCCGAAATCGATTTTGATAAGGTCGATGCAATGCGCGGGATGAATATTACTTTCACGACGACGGCGCGAACCAATGAAGAAGGTCGTGCCTTACTGGAAGGGTTTAAGTTCCCTTTCCGTACTTGAGGCAGAAAAATGGCGAAAAAGTCGATGGTTAACCGCGAAATTAAGCGGGCCAAGTTAGTCGAAAAGTTTGCAGAAAAGCGTAAATCCTTGAAGGAAACGATTGCGAATTTGTTGTTGACGGATGACGAGCGTTGGGAGGCCCAAAAGCAACTGCAAATGTTGCCCCGTAATGCCAGTCCAACGCGGTTGCGTTTGCGCTGTCGCGTCAGCGGTCGGCCCCGTGGGGTGTACCGTAAGTTTGGTTTGGGGCGGAATAAGCTGCGCGAAGCAGTTATGCGCGGTGATGTTCCTGGTGTGCGTAAGGCGAGCTGGTAAGGAGAATATGAAATGAGTATGACTGATCCTATTGCTGACATGTTAACGCGCATCCGCAACGCCCAAATGGCGAACAAAAGTCAAGTTTCCATGCCAGCCTCAAATCTAAAGGCGGCCGTCGCCAAAGTTTTACGCGAGGAAGGTTATATTGGGGAATACCACTTCAACGATTTAGGGAATAATCGTAAGGAAATGGTGGTTACCTTGAGATATTACGAAGGAAAGCCGGTTATTGAACTGATCCAGCGCGTCAGTACACCTGGGCGGCGGATTTTCAAAGGCGCTAAGGATCTTCCAAAAGTACGTGGAGGTCTGGGCATTGCCATTATTTCGACTTCCCAAGGGGTGATGAGCGATAAAAATGCGCGCCATCACAACTTTGGGGGTGAAGTACTGTGTGTCGTTGCGTAAGGAGGGTATGAAACATGTCTCGCGTTGCGAAAAAACCGATTGAATTACCTAAAGATGTCGAAGTTAAGTTTGAAGGTCAGCAAGTTACGGTTAAAGGGGCGAAAGGTCTCTTAAACCTCAATTTGCATCCGACCGTCAGCGTAAAGCAGGAAGGTAATGCTTTACAGGTGGCATCAGCTAGTGAATCCGATGAGCACCGTGCTTTAGCCGGTACGATGCGTGCCTTACTGAACAACATGGTCAACGGGGTAAGTAAGGGATTTGAACGGCGATTGCAGCTCGTCGGGGTGGGATATAAAGCCCAATCACAGGGCAAAATCCTGAATTTAGCGTTGGGATTCTCTCATCCAATCAACTTTCCCGTTCCAGAAGGAATTACGGCCGAAACACCGACGCCCACCGAAATTTTGCTCAAGGGAATTGACCGCGAGCTGCTAGGGGCGACGGCGGCGAAAATTCGGGGATTTCGTCCACCTGAACCCTATAAAGGGAAAGGGGTTCGCTATTTTGGTGAACGCATCAACATGAAAGAAACGAAGAAGAAGAAATAGCCATGATGGACAAAAAACAGTCGCGCTTACGTCGGGGTTTGCGCACGCGAATGAAAATCCGCGAGTTGGAAGTGCCCCGTTTGTGCATTCATCGAACGCCTCGCCATACCTACGCGCAGGTCATTATTCCCGATGAACAGCTCAACCAACGCA
>CAZTIH010000187.1:0-3238 GCA_964613675.1 uncultured Candidatus Competibacteraceae bacterium | reverse complement strand
GATGGATTATCTGAATCGGGAAGGCCGTTATCGGGCGGTGTACGCGAATATCGAGGGGGCGGAAGTCGTGCGGGGCGATGTGGCACGGGGAATCGCCACGATTTGCAGCGTTTTGAGTCGTTCAGCACGCTTGTATTTGCGCGATCTTCGGCTAGGCGAATGGGATCAAACTTGTGGAATCCAGGTACCCCCAGAGGATCGGCTCACCCAAATCCTGGAGTTTTGGGCCGCTTCGGATCCCCGTCCGACCGTGCTGCTCCTGGACGAATTCGATGCCTTGACCGACGACACATTAATATCTGTGTTGCGACAACTTCGTGCAGGCCATCCGCAACGGCCCCACGCCTTCCCCCAATCCATCATTTTTTGCGGCGTGCGCGACCTGCGGGCGAGGCGGATGACCGACGGCGTGGAGTTTGATGTGCTATCCAAAGCCGTACGACTAGGGGACTTTACGGAGAACGACATCGAAACCCTGCTCATCGAACACACCGCCGACACAGGTCAAGTCTTTATGCCCGACGCTATGAAGCGCGTGTGGGAACTGACGCAAGGTCAACCGTGGTGGGTGAATGCGCTCGCGTATCACGCCTGTTTTGAGTCGCCTTACGGTAAGGATCGCAATAATCCCATTACCGTCGCCCAAATCGACGCAGCGAAGGAATATCTCATCGCGAATCGCATGACCAAAATGCGCGGTAGGTCCCGTTCTTCAGGGCAGGGAGGATGTCAAAGTTAACGCGCCGAAGCCCCCCTTTACGCCGTTAACTGCGTCCAGAGCTGTTCGAGGCGCTTCGTCGAAACGGGCTGCAAAGTCTTTAGCTCCTGCGCAAATTGCGAAACCCGAAACTCTTCAATCAGCCAACGAAACTCCTGTAACGCTTCGGGAATCGCCTTACCCTGCAATTGCCGAATATGTTGTTGATATTGCAACCAAAATCGTTCGCAACTGGCGCTCCGTTGACGATCTTTGTCCGCCGCATAATTCAGCTTGTCCAAGCGCACCTGCATCGCCTTCAGATAACGCGGAAACTGCTTTAACCAATTGAACGGCGTGCGTTCCAGAAATCCGACGTACACCAAATGCGATAGTTGTTGCTCCATCTCCTGAACAACCTGCGGGTGTTTCAGACTTTTTAAGCGCGTCCGAATCTGAAATTGTTCACTTAAAATCATCTGCACCAACGCCGTCACTTCCCGAATCACGGTGGGTAGTTGCTTTTGTCCTAGCGCGAAGGTCGCCTCAAATGCGCCTCGATTGCGCGGCAAATCATTGCTTAAAAATGCTTTGTCAATCAGTAATTTACTGAGATCTTCGGCGAGCTGATCCTTCGTTCCGATCCCTAAAAAGTGGAGGGCTAACTTCGCAAAATCGGGCACCTGTCGATGTAAATCGTTGCGCAATTTTCGGCGAATCATCCAGTGCAGAACCCCCCGTAAAGCCTGTCGCGCCAGACGTTCATCATCGACATCGCGTCGGATAAAACCGTCATTTTGCAAAACAAATGTCGGATACGCCGTCAAAGTGACCCCTGCCCGCACTACTTCTAAAGTCATCGGTAATGCCTCATCGGGCCATTCCTTGAAGACGACCGTGCCCGTTTTGGACGGCTCGACCGTCGGTTGGACGAAGGCTTGACGGGCCTGTTTCGCTAAAGGCTGTCGCAACGCGGCCAGATCGCGCCCTGTCGCCACCTCTGCGCCCGTTTCATCGACCACCCGAATCTGTAACTTCAGATGGTCGGGTATCGCTGCGAGATTCCACGCCTCTCGGGGAATTTTCGCGCCGGTCATTTTCTGCAACTTCAACGCAACCGCCGATTTCAGATCGCCCGTTGGCGTCACTCCCTCCAAAATCGCCTGTGCAAAGTCTGGAACGGGGACAAAAGAACGGCGCAGATTCTTCGGTAAACTCTTGATAAGCGAGGAAATGTACGCCAAACGCAGTCCGGGAATCCCCCACTCGATCACTGTTTCGTCCAATTGATTGAGCGCCGCCAAGGGGACGATCACCGTCACGCCATCGCGAGGATCGTTGGGCGCGTAGTGGTATTCCAGGGGTAGTCGCAATGCCCCCATTTGCAGATGGGTCGGAAATTGGTCGGGCAAATCCTCTGCAATTTCGCGATTGAGTAGATCGGCAGGGGTGAGATACAGACATTGTGGATCTTCGCGTTCCGCCCGCTTGCGCCACTGCTCAAAGGTCGCGCTGTTCACCACTTCTGAAGGCAATTTGCGATTGAAAACCCCAAAAATCATCTCTTCATCTGCCAATAAATCCCGTCGCCGTGCCCGATTCTCTAAATCGGTAATTTCGTTAATCAGCCTTTGATTGTGCGCAAAAAAACCGGCGTCCGTTCGGTATTCAAATCGCACCAGCGCATGACGAATAAACAGCGTTCGACAGAGCACCGGGTCGATTTTGGTATAGGCCGTATCGCGCTGTTGGACAATGGGAAGGCCATATAAAGTTACGCGCTCCTTCGCAATCACCTGAGCTTGGCGCGGGACATAGTGAGGATCTTGAAAGGCGCGTTTCACGAGATGCGACGCCAAAGATTCCAACCATTCGGGTTCGATTGCCGCACAGGTACGCCCATATCGCTTACTGGTTTCGACTAATTCGGTCGCTACGATCCATTTTGGGGGCTTCTTAATGAGTCCCGAGCCGGGGAATAGATAAAATCGCTGGTTACGCGCCCCTTCGTAATTCTGATCCTGTTCTTTGCGCATTCCAATTTGTCCCAGCAGCCCCGTCAGCAACGCCCGATGAATCGCAGGATATTCGGCAGGGACGGTGTTGGGTTGAAATCCTAGTTCAGACATCTGTTCACGAAGCTGTTGATGTAAATCCCGCCACTCGTTCAGGCGAACGTAAGAAAGAAAGTTCTCCCGACAGTATTGACGCAATTGATTTTGTGAACGATTCCCGCCCTCGCTTTGATAGTCCTTCCAGAGATTCAGAAAGGCCACAAAGTCCGATTTCTGATCGAGAAACCGTCGGTGCTTTTCATCGGCCAGTTTAGCCACTTCAAGGGGACGTTCCCGAGGGTCTTGGATGGCAAGGGCGCTGACGATCACTAGCAGTTCTGATACGGCGTTCTCTGTCGTCGCCGCAATCAACATCCGTCCCAAACGGGGATCGACGGCGAGTTTGGCCAACTGGCGCCCAAGGTCGGTCAGTAAACGCTGCTCATCGACGGCCTGAAGTTCAACCAGCAGCTGGTAACCATCTTGG
>CAZTIH010000186.1:688-3249 GCA_964613675.1 uncultured Candidatus Competibacteraceae bacterium | reverse complement strand
AGATCGTCGTACGGTTGGCCATCAATTCGTCGAAAATGCCCGTATGAGCTGTCGCGATGTCGATGTCTATTACGGCGAAAAGCACGCCATTAAGAAAGTGTCGCTGGATGTGGGCAAGAATGAAGTCGTCGCATTTATCGGCCCCTCGGGTTGCGGTAAATCGACCTTCTTACGCTGTCTGAATCGCATGAATGACACCATTCCCATCTGCAAGGTGGTCGGTTCCCTCAAAATCGACGGTCGCGACATCTACGACAAAGAGATGGATGTGGTCGAGTTACGGGCACGGGTGGGCATGGTGTTTCAGAAGCCGAACCCCTTTCCAAAGTCGATTTACGAAAATGTCGCGTACGGGCCGCGCATTCACGGTTTAACCAATTCCAAGGCCGAACTCGACGAACTCGTGAAAACCAGTTTGGAGAAGGCGGGCCTGTGGAAAGAAGTGCAAGACCGTTTATTGCAGCCAGGAACGGGTTTATCGGGTGGTCAACAACAACGTCTGTGCATTGCGCGAGCGATTGCAGTGCAACCCGAAGTGATTTTGATGGACGAACCCTGTTCTGCACTCGACCCCATTGCGACGGCGAAAATCGAGGAGTTAATCGACGAGTTGCGTGAAAATTACACCATCGTGATTGTCACGCACTCCATGCAGCAGGCGGCACGGGTTTCGCAGCGCACCGCGTACTTTCACTTAGGTGACTTGATCGAAGTGGGCGAAACCGAGCAGATTTTCACTCAACCGCAGCACAAACTGACGGAAGATTACATCACCGGTCGGTTCGGTTAAGAACGGGCGGGCCGGCTCATAGGAGCGCTTCATCTCATGACACACTTAGGAACCGGCCACATCGTCCGTGGTTACGACCGCGAACTTGCACAATCACACTGTCAATTACTGGCCTTGGGTGGACTGGTCGAAGATCAGATCCGCTGTGCCACTCGGGCATTACTCGAAAACGACATGCACTTTATTCAGCGGGTCGATGAACGTGCCCACGCCATCGACGCCCAACATCAAGCCATCGACGCGGCCTGTCTCCGATTGATTGCGTTGCGGCAACCGATGGGCCGTGATTTACGTATGATTTTGACGCTCTCGCGATCCGTCGTCGATGTGAGTCGCATGGGTAAAGAAGCCCATAAAATTGCTCGGATGACGCGCCAAATCCAAACCGACCTGTCGCGTCATCCTCCCCTAAAACTCTTTCGCGATGTCTCGTCGCTCTCGCAGTTGGCGACGACGATGAGCCGCTATGGCCTCAATGCCTTGGCGCGTTGGGATGTCTTCGAGGCGCAAAAAGTAATCGCTCAAGACGATGAACTCGACCATCTCTTCCAAAACGCCATCCGCCGATTGACCAGCATGATGAGCGAAGATCCCACCACCGTGGCATCGGGCGTCCAGATGATGTTTGCGACGAAAGCCCTTGAACGGATTGGCGATCACGCTAAAAACATCGCCGATCATGTCATTTTTGGGGTCGAAGGTTCCGATACGCAAATCCAAACCAAAACCGTTCACACGACGATGAGCGACCAACCCGCTTCTGCTAAATACGTCGCTTCCAGCACTAAATCCGCTTGAGTGAGCGGGTGGTGACTCAACCAATCTGTCGGAAAGCACACTTCTAAACGCTGCTTTTGAACCTGTAAACGAATTTCGGGGAGCGGTTGACGACTTCGGCTACGGTGTAACAGCAACGACAGTCGTAACAAAATGCAGAGCTTTTGGGCTGTCTCACGCGGTGTTTCGGGCAATTTACGCCACAGCTTGCGCGGAAATTTGCGTCGCTGACCCTTCACCAGAGCGGCAATCAGCATCTGCTCGGTCTTTGAAAACCCCGGCAAATCCGCATGGTGCAGAATGTATGCGCCGTGTTTGTGATGACGACTATGGGCAATGGCTAAGCCAATTTCGTGAAGTTGGGCCGCCCACCGCAATTCATCGCTCAAGCCATCCTGCGTTAATCCCCAATTGGTCGCCGCCTGTTGCCAGAAATCGAGGGCCGTCGCCGTCACGCGCTCACTTTGTTTGACATCCACATCGTAGCGGCTAATCAGTCTCTTTACCGTGCGTTCTCGGGCATCCTGATGGGTCAATCGGCCGAGGAGATCAAAAATCACCCCCTCCCGTAGCGCTCCATCGGCGACTTGCAGGTGATCTAGGTTGAGCGCCGTAAAGAGACCGTTCAGCAAAGCCAATCCCCCCGGTAAAATGCGCGCACGGTTCGGTTCTAATTGCCAAGCCGTCGCTAAGGCATCACTTTTTTCTAATAAAATCATTTGACTGCGTAACTGCTGAAGGGTACGCCGATTAAGCCCCACCGTGCTTTGATCGAACCGTTGCGCGACCTCCATCAGGCTACGAATGGTGCCCGACGCCCCCAATGCCCGTTGCCAGCCCAGTTCACGGTAGTCCAGCGCGAGGGGTTCCAATTCCTGTTGAACCCGCAGTTCCGCCGCATCGAAGGCCGTCGCCGTGAGCTGACCCTCGGCAAACGCCTGGGCAGTTAGGGTGAGGCTGCCTAAGTTCACACTCTCAAGCCGTTGTGGTTCCA
>CAZTIH010000186.1:0-678 GCA_964613675.1 uncultured Candidatus Competibacteraceae bacterium | reverse complement strand
TGTGAAACGCCGGCCGATGATGAACTCCGTGCTGCCCCCGCCGATGTCGATGACCAATTGGCGTTCGGCAAAGGTCGCGCCGGTTTGGGCAACCCCTAAATAAATCAAGCGGGCTTCTTCGATGCCGCTGATGATCTCAATCGAACTTCCCAACGCCGCTTCGGCCTTCAGGAGAAATTCCTCGCAGTGACGGGCTTTGCGGAGGGTATTGGTGCCCACTGCCCGAATGCGCGACGGGGGCAACGACCGCAGCCGTTGACCAAAACGATTGAGGCAGTCGATGGCGCGTCGTTGGGGCTCTAGGGTGAGGCCGTGTTCATCGAGTCCAGCGGCAAGTTGAACCATTTCTCTAAGACGATCAACGACTTGGATTTGGTTATTGCGCACACGGGCGATGAGGAGATGAAAGCTATTCGATCCCAAATCGACGGCGGCGATGGCGTCTTCAAAGGCCATAGGGGTCTCTGTGAGTGATACAGGCCTTAGATTGTAGCCAAATTTTTACCTTTTACGGCGAATGTAGCTTCGTAGGAGGCGCATCACTATTGAGAAACCATTGCAGACGGGGGTTTGTGCGTGCCTCAAATACTGTCTTGACATTCTCCCCGCCCTGAAGGACGGGACTTGTCGCGCATTTTGGTCAATAGCTTGCGGCCTAATCGGTGTAAGTGAGCGTCA
>CAZTIH010000185.1:0-3273 GCA_964613675.1 uncultured Candidatus Competibacteraceae bacterium | reverse complement strand
CTTTTGGGGGTGGCGGGGATTGCCTTAATGGGATGTTTGTTGACTTTGGCCCTGGAACGGGAACGGCCGTTTGGGCGATTGCGGGCGTTGGGAATGCAATGGCGGGAGATCGCTGGCCTGTTGACGCTGCAAAATGCGATTTGGGGCGGGCTTATTGGGGTGATGAGCTTGCCGTTGGGGGCGTGGATGGCGTCGGGACTGATTTTTGTGGTGAATCGACGCGCTTTTGGGTGGTCCTTGCCCTACGAATGGTCGGGGGGGGTGATGGGGGAGACGCTGATATGGGCGTTGGGGGTCGCGCTGCTGGCGGGGATGTATCCTATCTATCGTCTCTCAAAACAGTCTTTGACGGCGGGATTGCGTCACGAGTAATCAGCCCCGGCCTAACAGCGCTGCCATTCCCATCCTTCGGGGTAGATGGATGTCAGGACGCTACACAGACTCGATTACGGCCACGGGTTTTTGCTTCGTAGAGGGCTTTGTCGGCGACCTGTAGAAGTTCAAAGGCGTCGTTGACTTCGCACTCGGGCATGGCAACCACGCCAAAACTCGCCGATACCGGCAAGGTTTGTCCCTCAAATATAAACTTCGTGTTGTAAATGCTTAAACGCAGTCGTTCGGCGAGATCGGCGATTTGCGACTGACTACTCCCTCGGCACAGCAGCGCAAATTCTTCCCCACCGTAACGGGCGAAAATGTCTTCGATGCGGAGGGTTTGCAACACAATCTGTCCAAACTGCGCTAACACCGCATCTCCCGCCAAGTGGCCGTATTGGTCGTTAATGCGCTTGAAAAAATCGAGATCGACCATGGCTAATCCCAAACGGCTGCGATGACGGCGGGCGTAAGCAAATTCCACCCGCAAAGTTTGTAGCAAATAGCGCTTGTTAAACGCCCCTGTTAAAGCGTCCCGCAGCGCCGCGTTGAGCAAATCCTGTTGAAATTGCTGATCGAGTTCATCCACATAATCGAGTTTGAGAATCGTCCCCCGTCCCAAGGCAATTTTGTCACCTTCATTGAGAAGGGCCGGTTCTTGCGGTGTCACGCGTACCCCATTCACAAACAATCCGTTGGCGCTCCCCAAGTCGATGAGGGTCGTTTGCTGATCGCGATAGATGATGCGGGCGTGGTAACGGGAAACCCCCAGATCGCGTAATCCAATGTCGGCGGTCTCGGCGCGGCCAATCAGATATTCAGCGGGTTGTAATTCGTAATAACGACCTAGATCCGGTCCCGCAATCACGACTAAACACGCCTTGAGCTGTTGCTGGAGAACGGGACGAAAGGGCGTGGAGTCGATGGCATCGGTGCGTTCGACATCCCAAGTGCCTTCGGAAACATCGTCATCGGGGTGATCTGCCATGAGTCGCCGTCTCTAGGGAGGGATGGGCGAGGACAATACTACAAAAGTTAAATTGAAACGGGCAGGGCTTTGATTAGGCGGCAGGAACTTCAGAACAATGGTTCGGAAGACGACAGAACTTTATTGGCACGCGATTTTGTGCCCCAAGGCAAGACCCCGCTCTAAAGGACGGGGCTTGTCGCGTATTTGGGTCACGGGCAAAGTCAATTTAGGGGGCAATGGCCACCGTTCAAGGGGTTAATGGGTTTTGCAGCAGTCGGGTTGTGCGTCACAACAGCCTTCGTCGCAATTACCCTCTGCACATGCTGTGCCGCAGTAAATTTTGCCCGCTTTCTCGACCCCTTTATCTGGAGAGAAGGTGCATTCGCACTGTTCACAGGCACATTTGGTTAATTCGTGGGTTGCTTCTTTCATGGGAGTACGCCTCTGGATCACACATTGGAATTTCATTCATCGGACGGCTCGTCTGCATCGGCGAGCCACTGGTTACCGCATTCCCCAAGTACATGCGCCACCATGTTGGCTAACACGCTCCGAACGTGGTCATCCGCCAGGTGGTAGTAAACATGTTTGCCATCGCGGCGCCCCTTGAGAAGCCGCGCCGCCCGCAACAATCGCAGGTGGTGACTCACCAAGGACGCCGATAACCCCAAATGACTCGCGATGTCTCCGACTGTCACCGGTGTCTCCAAACAGGTCAGCACAATGCTTAAACGGTTGGGTTCGCCGATGAGGCGGAATGTCTCGGCCAGTTGGGTCACGGCGTCGAGAGGAACAGGTGCATTATTTATCATGTGAATGTTTATTTGAATGATATAAGGATAAACCGAAATTTTTCGGGATGTAGATCAGTGAATCGGTGAACTAAGGCAATTGGGGCTGGCGACGACGCAGCAAGACGTAAATGGCACCGGTTCCGCCGTCCATGGGGCGGGCCGAACAAAACGCCAATACCTCTTCCCGCCGTCGTAACCAGTCATTCACCTTGCGTTTTAAAATTGGCCCCCGATGCGCCGACCGATTGCCCTTGCCATGAATCACCCGTACACAACTTTGGCGTTCGCGTTGGCTACGATCGAGAAAGACGATGAGTGCCGCCCGCGCTTCCTCTACCGTCAAACCGTGAAGGTCGATGTGGTCGTGACGATGAAAATGTCCCCGTCGTAGCCGTCGCAAAACCTCTTGTGACACGCCCTCCTGGGCATAAATCAGGGTTTCCCCATCCTCCACATCAGCGGGTTCGTTGGAGTCTAACAGCTCGCGTAAAACGGCTTGGTCGTCGGCTTCTCGAAATCGCGGGCGTGGCGAGGGAGGCGGTGGACGCACCTCGATTTGATGGCGATGGTCTAGGGGCGTGACATCTTTAAGGGCGTCCCGAAATAACTGCTGTTCGTTCGTTACTTTTTCTTGGGGGGGGGCCTGAGGTAAGGGCGATTGCGGGGGATTTGACGGCGTACTTAGGGTTTTCCCCTGTGCCCATCCCCTCACAGGATTTTGTTTTGAAATCGACCGCGCCTGAGATTCCCCCCGTTGGGGTTCGCGGCGTTTGGCGTGAGGCAAATTTTGCGGTTTCGATGACGGCGGTTGACTGGGCATTCGGTGCGTTCCCCACGGTAAAATTCGCTCATAACAGGGGTAAGTTTCGACAGGGCGCATATTAGGGTAACCATGCGCGTTTCCCCCGATTAGGACAGCGATTTCACCAACCGATGGCGGGCTATCTGAATCTCGTCCGTCTCCCCGACCCACGCCCATAAATCCCCGTTTACGGCGATGAGGTTGCTTTCTAAATGGCCTTCTAGGGGGGTTTGGTCGCACCACCAGCGGTCTCGTTCGTCACGCCAATACGCATAATCGCGGTCGAGAAACGCGAAATAGGTTCGTTCGATCCAACATTTTGGAATATCGGG
>CAZTIH010000184.1:0-3274 GCA_964613675.1 uncultured Candidatus Competibacteraceae bacterium | reverse complement strand
TTAGAGATTGTTACTGACGTATTGCAGCATTTGATCGGTGGTACTGATGGACTTAGAACTCATCTCATAAGCCCGCTGGGTTTCGATCATGTTCACCAGCTCCTCCACCACATTGACATTAGAACTCTCTAGGAAACCTTGTTTAAGCCGTCCTAAGCCGTTAACACCCGGTGCGCCGGGTTGCGGTGCCCCACTCGCGCCGGATTCGAGATACAAATTATCGCCCAGCGCCTGCAAACCCGTGGGGTTGACAAAATCGGCGATCTGAATCTGCCCGACCTGTTGGGCATCGACTTCACCGCTAATCTGCGCTGACACAGTGCCATCCACGCCAATGGTGACACTTTGCGTCGCTGGCGGAATGGCGATACCCCCAGCCAGTTCGTATCCATTTGAAGTCACTAGCTGACCTTGATCGTTGATTTGAAACGACCCATCTCGGGTGTACGCAATCTGACCGGTGGGCAACACCACTTGGAAAAATCCACGCCCGTCAATGGCCAAATCAAAAACATTGCTCGTGGCAATCAGGTTGCCTTGCGTGAACTGTTTATCGGTTGCGACCACGCGAACCCCCGTTCCCAACATGAGGCCCGACGGTAAATTAGCGTTTTCGGCATTTTGGGCCCCGACCTGCCGTACATTTTGATAAATCAAGTCGGCAAATTCAGCGCGCCCCCGCTTGAAGGCGGTTGTACTGGCGTTGGCGAGATTGTGAGAAATAACGCCCATTCGCGTTTGTTGGGCATCGAGGCCGGTTTTGCCAATCCACAGAGCGGGGTGCATGGCGAAATTCTCCTAAAAGATGGCTAAGTGTGTTACTTAAAAATGTAGAAATCGTGGGCACTAACCCTGTCTCAGCAGGCGGTGCGCGTTGCGGGAATTTTCGTCGGCGAGATGCATCATTTTGACCTGCAACTCAAACTTTCGCGCTAATCCCAACATGTCCACTAGGGTGCCCACCGCATCCACATTGCTACTTTCAAGTGCGCCGCCCTGAACGCGGATTTGCGCATCGGCCACAAGCGGTTCATTGGTTTTAGTGCGAAAAAACCCCTCTGGCATTTTCATCAAATCTTGGTTAGCTTCTTCGGATTTGACGAGTTGTAACCGCCCGACGACATTAAAATTTTGTGCATCTTCGGGGGCGTAGGCGGTCACAGTGCCATCGACGCCAATCACAATTCGTTGTCCCGGCGGAACAGTAATGGGGCCGCCTTCGCCCAAAACGGGGTAGCCATTGTGTGTGGACAACAATCCCTGTGCCGACACTTTAAATCGTCCATCGCGGGTGTAAGCGGGTTCGCCATCGGCAAATTGGATGGCAAAAAAGCCATCTCCGTCGATGGCAGCGTCGAGGTCGCGACCTGTATTGACGATCAGCCCTTGATGAAAGTCGATGCCACTGCGTTCGGTCATGGCGAAGACACGGGTCGGTAGGCCATCGCCAAAAACGGGCTGGCTACGCTGGGCCGCCACATCTGCACGAAACCCCGTGGTATTGGCGTTTGCGAGATTGTGACTTGCGATCCCTTGGGCATGTAGGACTTCTCTAGCCCCTGTCATCGACACAAATAATAAACGATCCACAGCCGCATCTCCTCAATAAAATTAACGGTTAAGCAACCGCTGACTGATCTGATCCATGGTGTCGATCACCTGGGCATTCGCCTGGAAATGGCGCTGCGCCGTAATCATGCTGACGAGTTCTTCCGTCAAATCCACATTGGATTGCTCTAGAGTGCCGCTCTTCAAAACTCCCGCCGAGCCATTTCCTGGCGGTGTTTTCAAAGCCGGCCCCGACGCACTCGTTCTTGCCCAATAGGTATCGCCAAGGGGCTGCAACCCACGATCATTAGCGAACATAATCAAACTGATTTCGTCGAGCTTGCGAATCGACCCATCTGCAAAACGACCGTTAACAACTCCCGAACTCGTAACTTCGATGTTAATTAAATCTAAATCCGCCGAGCCATTGCCGTTCACAACCTGACGCAATGCACGCGAAACTGCGTTGTACTGTGTGCTTCCCGATAAATCCAATTCGATCTCAAGCGGGTCAGGACCGGGCGCACCGGGACCAACATCTACCGGGTTACCTAAACCCAATACGATGGGGACAAAAGGTTCGGGCTGGATTATGCCATCTGCGTTAAATGTAATGGCTTCAGGCCCAAAAATCGTAGGTTGTAACCCGGGAGCGACCGGATCTGTGTCGGGTAAACCGCCATCAATCACATAACGCATCTGCCAATCATTTGTTGCAGCGTCGGGGCGCGAGAAGTAAAGGGTAATTTGATGGGGATTACCTAGAGAATCAAAGGCAGTAAACGAGGTAGCGAAATTATAAGTATCGGGATCGTTAATATTGAATGGCGCAACAGGGGGGGGTTCGACGGCGGAGTTGAGGTTCAGTTGTAATCGTGCCTCGGTCGTCGCGACAGGGGTCAAGCGCTTATCTTCATCTCTAATCTGAATCAGTCCATTGGCCCCGATTAATCGCGAACCATTTGGGTCGATGAAAAATCCACTGCGATCCATCGTGAACGAGCCATTACGACTGAATACCTGACGACCTTGCGGATCCTCAAGTGCAAAGAATCCCCCGCCCATGATGGCGACATCTAGGGGATTGTTAGTGGTCAATAGATTCCCTTGCTTGAACTGCTGTTGCACGGTCGCTGCTTGGACGCCAATGCCCACCGTGCGACTGTTGCCGCCCCCGGGGTATAAATCGGAAAACATCGCCCGCGAACCCTTAAACCCGACGGTGTTAGCGTTAGCAATGTTGTGGGAGATGACGCCGAGATTGGTGGTCGCGGCCCCAAGTCCCGAGAGCGCATTGTTTAACGACATGTGAGTAACTCCTTACGATGAAAAGCGGGTTGAAATGAGAATGATGATTAGGGCGTGATGCGCTTTTGCCCTGCTCAGTGAGTTAAAGGTATTCATAAATCTGACCAACTGAGAAGGACTGGCCGTTATCGCCATAAAGCAAAAAGCCGCCCCCCGCCTGTTGCGCAACCGACGCGATTTTGACGCCGACCAAAGTGGGAATCCGTTGACCCTCAGCTTCAACACTGACGCGATACGCTCCTGGCGGCACGGATTGGCCGTACCGATCTTTCCCTTCCCATGTAAACGCGACGCGCCCCCCCCGCGATCCATCCAACAACTCACTGTGAATAATTTGGCCTCGGTCATTGCGCACATTAAGCGTCAAATTCTCGACGGGTTCTTCCAAATTGACCCGTCCCTCAACGGGTTTTGGCGA
>CAZTIH010000183.1:0-3302 GCA_964613675.1 uncultured Candidatus Competibacteraceae bacterium | reverse complement strand
GCGCGTGTTCGGCCGGAGCGATGCGGCGTAGGGCGCGCGTCAACGCCTTCGCAACTTTCGTGGCTTAGGCTCTACCACCGATAGCGGTGCAAATCCGCAACGGTTCTCGCCCGCGGCGCGAACTCGTGTCTTTCGGCTATCGTCTATGCCGATCGTTTCGTGTAATGGCGTTACTGCTCATCGTAACGGCTTGCAATTTTTACATCTTCAACCGTCGGCATGCCGGCCAGCGAGCGGAGGTGACGTGGTGCAACGGTTCTGGCTGGGTGTGGTGGTCCTCGCCCTCGGAGGTCTGTTGGCTGCCCCGTCGAGTGCGGAGGCGCGCCGTTACGCAGCGATCGTCGTCGACGCGCGCACTGGGCAGGTACTACACGAGGCGCATGCCGACCGGTGGGTCTACCCCGCTTCGCTGACCAAGATGATGACGCTCTACATGGCGTTCGAGGCGCTCGACCAGGGCCGGCTCACACCCGGGCAGATGCTCCCGGTTTCGCGCGAGGCCGCGGCCCGTCCACCGTCCAAGCTCGGCTTGCGCGTGGGTCAGCGGATCGCCGTCCGCGACGTCATCTCGGCGCTGGTGACCCGTTCGGCCAACGATGCAGCGGTGGTGATTGCCGAGGCGCTGGGCGGGACGGAGGAAAACTTCGCGCGCATGATGACGCGTCACGCTCAACAGCATTTGGGGATGTCGAGAACGGTATTTCGCAACGCTTCGGGGCTACCTGACCGTCAACAGGTGACGACGGCTTGGGACATGTATCGGTTAGCGCGTGCGTTACAGATTCACTTCCCTCGCTACTATTCTTATTTCAGTACCCAACAATTCCATTATGGTTCAGAGACTTACGGAAATCACAATGCTTTGTTGCGCACTTACGAAGGTACCGACGGGATTAAAACCGGGTTTATCAGAATGTCGGGATACAATCTGGTCGCTTCTGTCAGACGCGATAATCACCATCTGATTGGTATCGTTTTTGGCGGTAAAAGTGGTCGAGAACGTAACGAGCATTTGATGGCGTTGTTTGATTACAGCTTTAGTCGTTATGGCATTGGCCCTCAGATACAGCGAGCGAATTTTCAGCCCCCTACCATGCGGAGCAACCCGGAAACCCAGGTGGCAGCCGCATCTCCCCGACAATCTACGTCTTCTCGCAATCAAGCCTCTTCGCGTTCCAATACGACCTCGGTGCAGTCACCGACCCAATGGTATGTTCAAGTGGGCACGTTTAATGCGCGAACCCAGGCCCAGCAACAGATCCAAATGGCGGTACAGCGCAGTACGGTATTGCGCGGGGCGACGACGGATATTTCCCCGGTGCGGGCGCGACATCGCACCATGTATCAAGCCCGTCTAGTGAACCTCAACGCAGCGCAGGCCCGTCAGGCGTGTCAATCCTTGAGACGGGCGGGGATTACTTGTGTGCCGGGCGCAACTAACTGATTTTTTGCGTTAAATCGTCGGGCCACTGGAAGTATTGCGCGAGAAAATCCGCAAAGGACTGCGTTTGGTTGCACTGCTCAAGATGCTGCTGCTCCCGATGAGATTGATAAACCTCATGGCGAAACTGGGCCAAAATCGTCTCATTTAGCGGAGAGGCGCGAAAATAAACGGCCCACTCCTCAGCTAACCCCAAAATCAGTTCGCTAAAACTGACGGATTGGGATTCGAGATGTTGCAGCAATTCGGCAGAGGGGGTGAGTTCGGGATGAGTGACTTTAAGTTTTTGATGAGAAAGGGTTTTTTGATAATCATGGGTTTGATGGGCGTGATCTAGGGCGAGACAAATGGGGGTCATGGCCTCCAAAACCGCGTGGGCCCATTTGGTCAGTTTGAGAGGCTGACCACAGTGGTTGAGTTGTAGATGGGGTTGACGACCAAACAAAGCGACGGCTTGTTGATTTTTAACGCTATTTAACCGCTCTTCGCGACAAAATGACGGGGCATCCACCAATAAATTGAACAAAATAAAGGCTTCGAGAAAATGCAACGTCGGGGCATCGACGCCAAGAGGATGTAAGGGATTGAGATCAAGGGTTCGTAGCTCCAAATAACCCACACCACGCCGAGCCAAGGCCGCGAGCGGTCGTTCTTGCGGGAAAGGGGCTTGTTTGGGGCGAACCGTGGCGTAAAACTCGTTTTCGATCTGGAGCAAATTAGGGTTAAGTTGTTGATATTCGGAATTTTTAAGCACGCCCAGGGTTTGGTAATCGCTACAAACCGTTTGCGTGGCAGCGAGCAGATCGGCGACATAATCTTCGAGATTATCGAACGAAATTTGGGCGGCACAACGGCGTTTTTCCAACAAATTTGCGTTGCTATAGCCAATATCGCTGAGGCGCAACGAGGTCGCATGGGGGTGATACAGCGTGTGGTCATCGAGGGCGTGCAGTTGAACGGAGTGGTTGGCCGTAAACGACCGATCCAACGCAGGCGAGGCCCCAAATAAGTAGGCCACCAACCAACCGTGGTGCTGTAAATTGCGCAAAGCGTTGAAGTAACGAGCAGAAATCCAATGTTGATTAAACGCTTGTCCCAGCTGTTCGGCCTGCCATTCCAACAGCGAAGCGTGAACCGAATAATTAAAGTGAACGCCGGCGATCACTTGCATCATGCGGCCGTAACGATGCCCCAATCCGCGTCGGTAGATATGTTTGAGCTGACCTTGAGGGGATAAACCGTAATGGGCAATCTGAATCAACGACGCATCGGTAATCTCACAGGGCATACTTGCCCCCCAAAGTCGCTCGTCTGTATCGAGATTGTCATACACAAACCGTTGTAATTCATCAAGCTGGTCGAGGGCTGCTTGGGCCGTCTCATGAGGTGCTGTGACGAGCTCTAACAACGATTCAGAATAGTCCGTTGTGATGTAAGGGTGCGTCAGGGCGGAACCGAGGGCCGACGGGTGGGGCTGTTGGGAGAGTTGGCCTGCGGTCGTCACACGAAGTGATTCTTTTTCCAGACCGATACGGGCAGGGCGCAAGCAATGTGCAGGTAGGTCAAGCAAGCGAGATTTGCTTGCAAAATCAAAGGGAATGGGGGGCACAGGGGCGTCCGAGTGAATGACTAAAGTGGGGATAGTGGGCCAATCAGCCGACGAAAACAGTCTTGACAATCGCCTAAAGAATCCAAGAATATCGCGCCCTCATTTTGGAGGGGTTCCCGAGCGGTCAAAGGGAACAGACTGTAAATCTGTCGCGCAAGCTTCGAAGGTTCGAATCCTTCCCCCTCCAGTCTGGTCAAGCGGGTGTAGTTCAATGGTAGAACCTCAGCCTTCCAAGCTGATGGTGCGGGTTCG
>CAZTIH010000182.1:2554-3413 GCA_964613675.1 uncultured Candidatus Competibacteraceae bacterium | reverse complement strand
CCCAGGGCGTAAGTCGGTTGTCGGCGTACCTGCACTACGGAATGGTGTCGCCGTGGCGGATTGCCCAGGAAGCGCAACATCACGGGGGGGCGGGTGCTGAAAAATTTCTCGACGAACTCCTCATTTGGCGCGAACTCGCCCATCACCTGTGTTTCCACCGCAAGGATCTCGAATCGCTGTCGGTGCTGCCGCCCTGGGCACAGTCCACCCTCAAACTTCACGCGAAAGATCCCCGTCCCGCCACTTTCGACGACGAAACCCTCTGGCGGGGCGAAACAGGTGATCCGCTGTGGGATGCGGCCCAAAAGTCCCTGCTCATCCACGGAGAACTCCATAACAATGTCCGCATGACCTGGGGCAAACAGCTTGTGGAATGGAGTGCCTCGCCCGAAGCCGCGTTACGACAACTCATCGACCTCAATCATCGCTTTGCCCTCGACGGCAACGATCCCAACTCTTACGGGGGGTTGTTGTGGTGTTTGGGACTATTTGATCGGCCATTTACGCCAGAACACCCGATTATGGGCACGGTGAGACGCCGCACCACGGTCGAACATGCGCAACGTCTCAACTTAGGCCGATACGCCGCGAAAACCCGTCGAAGTGCAACGGAATCGCTGGCGGTAGCGGTGGTGGGGGGGGGATTAAGCGGTACGTTGTGTGCGCGGTTACTTCACGATCACGGCCATCGCGTGACCCTTTTTGAGAAGAGCCGGGGGGTAGGCGGACGCATGAGTACCCGTCGCATGGAGACGGGGCAATTCGATCACGGCGCTCAGTATTTCACGGTGCAAGACGAACGATTTCACCGTTATGTGGCGGCGTGGCAACAACAGGGGATCGTCGCGCCGTGGCGGGG
>CAZTIH010000182.1:0-2544 GCA_964613675.1 uncultured Candidatus Competibacteraceae bacterium | reverse complement strand
GCGGGGAAACTGGCGAGGGGGATCCGATAGACCCCGTTTTGTGGGGGTACCGGGCATGAATGCGATCTGCCGCCATCTCGCTCGTGATCTTCGGTTGCACTTCGAAACGCGGATTCAAACCCTGGAACAGGGAACGCGCGGTTGGAATTTGCGCGATCATCATGCCCAATTACACGGTGAATTTGACGTGGTTGTCGTCGCCTTACCGCCCCTGCAAAGTCAGGCCCTGTTGAATCCCTGGACGCCCCAGTGGCAAGACGCCTTTGAGTCGGTCGTGATGCAACCCTGTTTGACTGTGATGCTGTCCTTTGCCACGTCTTTAGCGGGGGAAATTGACGGCTTTTTTGTCGAGGAAGGGCCGCTCGCTTGGATCGCTCGTGACTCCAGTAAACCCCAGCGCCACGGCGAACATTGGGTGTTACAGGCGAACGCGGCGTGGAGTGACGCCCATCGCGATGCCCCCGCCGAAATAATTCTGGAAACGCTAATCGCGGCGTTCTGGAAGACATTGGACGTGTCCCCGCTCACGCCGACCTATGCAACATCGCACCGTTGGTTATACGCCCGCGTGGAACGACCGCTCTCCGTGAGCTGTTTGTGGGATCCAACTTTGCGATTGGGCGTGGCGGGCGATTGGTGTGGTGGGTCGAAGATCGAGGCGGCATTTTTGAGCGGGATGGCGTTGGCGGGACAGGTGTTGCAGGTGCCCTGCGCAACGGTGAGGTCTTCGGCAGTCGCGGCAGAATTTACTTTGGCGCATCCACGGGCGTGATCGAGGTGCGACCGCCGACCGTTCCTGGGCGTCTCCACTTTGCGTAACCTCTGACCGTTCCTGGGGAATCTCTGCTTTGAGTCACCGCCGACCGTTCCTGGGCGTCTCCACTTTGCGTAACCGCCGACCATTCCTGGGGAATCTCCGTTTTGAGCAACCTCTGACCCATCCGTCACACACCGCCCTCGGGTTACTTTGCGACGACCAATGCAATGGCCTGTTGCGCGTCCCCACTGACGATGAGTGCCGTCTCCCCCTGCGCCAACGCCGCTACCGTACGACTCAACAACCCTAAATCCCCTGTTGCAGTCCCCGTGGGATAGGCCAAATCCCCACCCCACGGGTTAAGCGGCAATGCCACGGCAGTTCCAAAGGTCGCAATCCAGTGTTTTTGGAAGACCAGTGGCCAGTGACCCGCCCACTCGCGAACCACCACCGCCTTCAAAGTCTCCCAAGTGAGGTCTTCCCGAACCCGCCGCGCCTGTTCCAACGCGGCCTGGGCGGCTTCTATCCACGGTTGGAGCTTAGGACAGGCGGCTGTCGTATATCGCCGTTCGCAGGCCAATAGCAAAATCGTGTCTGAAAATCGTTCGGTGGGGGGGTTAGGTGACGAAACTCGGGGGAAATCTGGTTCGACGGGCGTTTTGAGCAACGAAACCGCATCGTTTTTGGGTTCACGCCCAATCGGTGCAATACCGACCAATTCGGGTTCACGCCTAACCGGTGCAATACCGATCAATTCGGGTTCACGCCTAACCGGTGCAATACCGATCAATTCGGGTTCACGCCCAATCGGTGCAATGCCGACCAACACCGCGCATTCCCCCGCGACCGCCCGATTCAGGCGAGTCAAGCGCCCGTGATCGGCATCGAACAGCGGGGGTTGTCGGGCCATCTCGGATAACGCTGTCGCCGTGAATTTTTCGTCTTCTACGGCGTATGTGGGCCACAGCAGTTCGCAGTGAGGGTCACGACGATCTGCCGCCGCCCGTTCACGACTGGTCACGGCCCACTGGTCGATGGCGTGACGAGGAATCTCATGGTGTTGCGCCACGGCCTCGTCGAATGCGGGGTCGATGGGCCACGGGGTTCCCCATTCGTCCACCGCCAGCACCCCCAGCGATTGGGGGTGAACCGTCGCGATTTGCACCGCCAACCACAGGGCCGTAAAGCCCGCTTGGGTGTGCGCAAGGGGAGACATGGGCGCATGACAGTAACCCGCGGTCAGCCATTGACGAGGCGTGTCATCGTCAACCCGATCACGCGACACCAAAAGGGTGGCCCGTTCGGCGGCGGACAAGCGGCTATTGGATTGTTGTGGAAATCGTCGAAGGGATAGACGAAGCGCAAGCACAGGTGATGACGGGGTCAACGGCGAGAATCCTCAAGCACAGGGAGTGAGGGCGCATCATCCCAAAGGTCGGGTGCCATCGCCAATGCGGTGGGGGCGGTGGTGAACCTCAAGCGCCGTCGCCAATGCAGTCGGGAGACCATGAACGGCCTCGTTTAAGCACCAGATCTCCTTTGGCCGCTTCGGGGGTGACACGCTTGCCCTTCACCCAAATCGTCAACACCTCCACAGCGGCGAGACGGCGAACGGCGTGCAGCAGAGTCACTTCATCGAAACGCGGCGAATGCGCTGAATCCGTTAACTCAACCACGGCGGTTCGTTGGGGGTGGGCTGCCTTGAGCGAACACGAAGCGGTCACTAATGCGCTAAACGACACTTCCGCGTGCGCGACCATCTGCTGTCGGATCCACTGCTCGGCTTC
>CAZTIH010000181.1:0-3536 GCA_964613675.1 uncultured Candidatus Competibacteraceae bacterium | reverse complement strand
AGAGTTGCTGCGTTCGTAGGCTTCGAGGGTTTTTTCGATGGGATCGACCAGCCACGCAAATCCGACGCCGTATTCCGCGTAAATCGGGAGCTTAATTTCGCGATCTTTGTAGGCCGTGGAGGGAGACAAAATCTCGCAAATCCAATCTGGCACCACTTCTACCCGATGACCTTTGGGAAGTTTCGGCATCCGTTCTCGTCGCCAACCCGCAATGTCCGGTACGGTCACCACTTGGTCACGTACGAAATGCACCTCGGGTTCCACGATAATCCACCACCCGCCAGGCCCGCCACGTCCGTGATGAAACGGCGGCCCTAAATCAAATAGCAACGCCGATTCCGTTAAACCATGTTGGGCACTTGGTCGCGGTTGCGTTTCCAGTTGACCGTGGAGGAGTTCGCCCACCAAGTTATCGGGTAACTGGCACAGCTGGTCGTATAGCGTGGGCAGGGTCGGATGGGGGGAGGGGGCGTTCATCAACAATCCCTTACGACTTGCGACGAATTGCGTAGTCCGCCAACCAATCGAGGGCCTCCCGATAGGGCGATGCGGGCAGGGCCGTTAACTTTTCTCTGGCTCGCTCGCTGAATGCCACTGCCTTTTGTTGCGTGGACTCCAACGCCCCCGTTTCCGCTATCACCGCCAAAATTTCGGGTAACGCCTCTCGATTGCCGTGGGTGACGGCCTCGCGGATGAGCTGCTGTTGCACTGGATTGCCCCGTTGCAGGGCATAAATCAACGGCAATGTCGGTTTCCCCTCTGCCAAATCATCGCCGGCCGCCTTCCCCAATTGGGCCGCGTCGCCCTCGTAATCCAACACATCGTCCACCAACTGAAATGCCGTCCCAACATCGCTCCCATATTCGCCCAACGCATCACAAATCGCCGTCGGTTGTCCCGCCAACACCCCTGCGATCCGCGTTGCTGCCTCAAATAGCGTCGCTGTTTTGTAACGAATGACGTCGAAATAACGCGCTTCTGTCGTGTCCGGATCGTGGATGTTCAACAGTTGCAACACTTCTCCCTCCGCAATGCAGTTAGTGGCGTCGGCCAAAATCGACATCACCTGCATTGACCCCATCTGTACCATCAACTGAAACGACCGCGAGTAAATAAAATCCCCCACCAACACCGATGCCGCATTCCCAAATGTCTCATTTGCTGTAGCGCGGCCTCGTCGCAACGAGGATTCATCTACGACGTCGTCGTGAAGGAGCGTGGCGGTGTGGATGAACTCAATCACCGTCGCCCCGTAATGGTGCAGCGTTCCCTCGTATCCACAGGCCCGCGCCGCCAGCAAAGTGACCAAGGGCCGCAGTCGCTTCCCGCCTCCCTCCACGAGGTAATGGCCAATTTGATTGACGAGCGGCACCTCTGAATGAAGTTGCGCCAAAATTAAATCATCGACGGCCTGTAAATCCGAAGCCACCAACGCCCGCACGGTGTGAATATCCTGCATGTCGTTCGCCGTAAGTTACGCAAAAAACCTTGGATGCTGGGGCCATTCCGTAAAACGTCAAGTCGTTAACTTGGGCAGCTACTTCCAACAAGAGGTCGTGGAAAAGTTCCAGATTAATCGGTACGCCCAATCAATGCCGCGATGTGCTCGACAAAGAAGCGTTCCCAGAATGTCCCTTTGGAATCGCTAACCAACTGCGGTTGAAATCCAAAGACCAAGGTACGCGGCCCCATCACCGTTAATCCCACTTGCGTTTCGCGCCAGCGGGGCATCGCTAATCGAAAACCCTCTGCTGGGTTGAGGGTGAAAGAGGTCACGTACAGGCGCGACTGAGTGGATAACCGCAATCGTCGTCTCGCCGCCACATAACGGTCTCCCTCCCGATTGGCACGCCGTCCCGCAATGCCAAACAAATCATCCGCCCAGCCCCGCGCTCGTAACCGTCCGTCCCGATGGAACGCATCGAATTGGATGTCCTGCACGAGCCGTCCCCCCCGACGGTAATAATTAAAAATCGCCGCCCGTGCCGCGTCTGAAAATGTGGTTTGGTGGGCAAAAATCAGGGCATCGTAAACGGTTAAATCATTGTCAATTAACGCTTTTTCGCCAAGTACCGCGACTTCAAATCGTTCGTCGTTCACCAGTAGCTCGTAAGTCTTTAAGAGCGCATCCTGGATTTGCTGACGTTCAAAGGCGTAATCGCCGTGCCACAAATAGAAGGTCCATTTGCCCGCCACGATCCCCACGCGCAACGGCCTTTCCTCAACCGATTGCCGTTGCCACGCCCCCAAATCGAGGAGCTGAAGCTGGCTTAACGATTCTTGCGGTACATTTCCAATCTCTAAACCCGCCGTCGGTTCCCGTTGAAGTTGACGCAAAGTTTGTCGTAGCCCTTGAAGTTCTGCCGCCGTGAGTCGGGGTTTATCGGCTGAGTACAACTGTTCTAAGTACACTCCTGCCAGAACTTCGGGGTAGCCCAAGTGATGGGCGTAATTGACGAGAAAGGGCAAAACCCGCCAATCGGGAGTCGTTTTCCAGCCGTCGTAGAAGTTGAAATCGACCGCCACCACGTCGAAACACGGCACGACTTCTTCAAGAATGCCCACGGCGTAAATCCCGTCGTGACTGGAAAAGCTCTGACCAAAATAGCCGTATGCCTGCGCCGATTGTTCTCGAATCCATCCCGTTAGTCGGCACACGTACCGTGCCAATTGCTGTTCGCGAAAGGTCATCCAGTGGGGGTACAGCGGTTCGACCCGAGGCGCATTCCCGCGCAATGAATTGGCATAATTCATCACGGGCGGGTCACTTTCGGGCAGGCCGTTGCGCATTAACCATTCCCGAAACGCCGCTTTTGTCGTTTCACTGTAGCTCTGCCAGCGATAACCGTGCTGGGCGTACTTCACCTCCAGTTCATGGGTTACGCCCGGTGCAAACCCCAAAATCGCGTCCCCGTAACGCCCTTGGTAGTACCCAATAGCCATCTCGTAAAAGCGTTGTAAATCAGGGAGATGGGCTACATCGTTGTAATCCAAGTTGCCGTTGCGCTGGCCTTCAAAATCGACGCTCAACGCGGTGGGATGCTTGTCGATTAACCAGGTCGGTAGTGCATATTCGCCCGTTAACTCAATATTGGCGGTGAGCAGGCGTCGCCCCGAAGCGTCCAGAATGAGAATGAGTTGCAGCCCCTGTGCGACCACGGCATCCAGTCCCGCGTCGTACACCGACAGATCGAAGGTGTCTGCGGTGGGCTGTAAGCGACTCCACGCAATCGGCATCGTAATGGCCTTCACGCCATTTTCGCGCAACTGAATCACATATTCGGTCATGCGTGGCGGGTCGAGGAGTAAGTCGTCCGTACCAATAAACTGTGTTACGACCGAGGCATGGGCCGTTGCCCAACCCCACAACAAAACGAGACGAATAAATCCCATGAACAATGACCTATTTTTAGATGGAAGCCGAAATTTGCATGATGCGCACCGCGATTTGAACGGCAAGGCAGGGATTTGGTGCAACCCACAAAACCGTCAAATTCAGGTCATTCGGGCGTAAAAAAGCCCCTGATGACAGGGGC
>CAZTIH010000180.1:0-3562 GCA_964613675.1 uncultured Candidatus Competibacteraceae bacterium | reverse complement strand
ACCTTCGCTGCGTTGACGTTGTAACGCGGTTAATTGCGTTTCCAACTGGGTGGCACGACGGGTTTGCGCATCCACATTCACCTGAAGCGTATCTGCACGCCGTACCGCTGCCGTCAATGCAGCCTGTCCCCGATTGACTTCTGCCTCTAACGCAGCGATTTGCCCTTGCGTCGTCGAGAGTTCACTATTTTTTTCGGCCAACTGCGCCCGTAAAGCGGCCAATTCCGCTTCCGTTCCCCCACGGATCTGTTCCCGCGTTAACTGCTGTTGCGTCGCTTCCACAGCGGAGCGTTGTTGTTCTAGCGCCGCTCGACGGGTAGCAAGTTGGGCTTCTGATTGTTGCATCTGGGTTTGGAGATCGCGAAGTTGGCTTTCTAACGCCATTTTTTCGCGGGTGGCTTGATCGCGTTCCCGACGGAGGGTCTGTTCACGACGCTGCGCCGCATCGAGGGCTTGCTGACGTAATCCCAATTCCTGCTCAAAAAAGCCTAACTGCTGGTTTTTTAAGCGCAATTCGGTCTCTTGTTCGGCCAGTCGTCGCGCTAACTCTGCTGCTTGAGGATCGGGCGTGGTCGCATTGGACGCACGATTTTGGCGAACCCATTCCTCACGGGTGCGGGCTAATTCCGCTTGGCTGGAGATCAATTGTTGTCGCTGACTGGTCAATTCGCTTTGGGCCCGCGCCAACTGTATACGCAACTGTTCAGCTTCCTGTTCAAGGGCGTCATTCGATGGGGCTGCAATCACTTGAACCGCCGGTTGAATGGGCAATACCGAACTAAACACCAAGTCGTCCCCGGTAATCCCCGCCGCAGCACGGTAGAGATTAATGGCCCGCACGGGATCCCTAGGGCCACCGAGACCTTTTTCGTAAAACCGTGCCATGTGAATTTGTGCCCGACTGAAGCCCTGATTGGACGCTTTCTCAAACCACTGGGCCGCCGCCCCGTAGTCTGGTTGACCATTTATCCCGCGTTCAAATAGCTCCCCCATATAAGTTTGCGCTTCGGGGTCCCCGGCTTGGGCGGCGGGCAACCAAACATTCATCGCCGTCGCGGGGGAGGCCTGAGTCGCCGCGATGTATTCCCCACCAACGCTCGCACATTCCGCTGCACTGGCTTTAATCGGGCGTCGCGCCGTGACATAAGTCGCGACCCGACCTAAGCGACGGATTTGCGGAGGGAGTAAGCAATCGACGATTAAAAATTGATTGGGATCAACCCCTTGGCCCGTTGGACGCGCAACCGGGGTCCCGTCGGTGGCACAGCCCGCAACGAAGACGGTGATCGCCGTGACCAACGCCGTAAAAGCGGAATGCGTAAGTGATTTCATGTCATCTGTCTCTAAATGAACTGTATTTGCGATTCATTGTTAGTGTAGAAGCTCAAATTTCCTGAGCTAGGTTTAGCTGTTGATGAATCGATTGTGCCTGTTATGGGGATTACTTCTCATTTTCCCGCCTTACGGTTACAGCCAACGTCTCGTAACTGCCAATTTGTGTGCCGATAACTTAGCCCTGGCGCTCGTCCCGGAACGGCTAGTGGCGGTGAGTGAACTTGCCCGCGATCCCGAATTATCGCCAATGGCAGAGGCGGCCCAAAATTACCCTGTCCACAACGGCACGGCAGAATCTATCGTCACTTTTCGGCCGGATTTGGTCATTGGTGGCGAATTTGGGGCACATATGACCCTTAATTTGCTGGAACGGTTGAACTATCGCGTCGAACGGTTACCGCTTCCGCGCGATATTCCGATGGCCCTCGCCAGCCTCCGAACCTTTGCCCAATGGGTGAACGCCGAAGCGAAGGGAGAACAAATGATTGCGGCGTTAGCACCGCATTTAGTCCCACAACCTCCCCATGAACGGGCTTTGGTGTACTTACCGAGGGGCTTTACTGCGGGCCAAAACACCTTAGTGACGGATTTGTTGGCGACGGGCGGGATGCAAAACGCGACACCGTTCACGGGATGGGGCTATTTATCGGTGGAACAGGTGGTGAGGTTACGACCCGATGTGTTGTTTTTACCCGACGAAACGCCCTCCTTCGCGCTGGCCCATCTGCCCCTACGACACCCGATTTTAGAACACACCATTCCGCGACGCTCGACATTAACGGGGCGTTCGTGGGGCTGTTCGGGGCCGTGGTTGCGCACGGCGGTCGATCAATTGAAGGCGGGACAGTAGCGCGATGAGCGGACTGGTTTTACTGACTTTGTGCGCGTTCACCCTATCGTTACTCGTTGGTCCCACACCGTTTACTCAATTTTTCCAAAGCGGCGACGAAGGCACGTTAAGTCGTTTAATTTTATGGGAAATTCGGCTACCTCGGGCCTTATTAGGCGGACTAGTCGGCGGGGGACTGGGCTTGGCGGGTGCGGCGTTACAGGGGTGGCTACGCAATCCCTTAGCAGAACCCGGTTTAACGGGGAGTAGCAGTTGTGCCGCATTGGGTGCGGTATTGGTGCTCTACAGCGGCCTGACGGGAATACACCCCCTACTATTGCCGTTGGCGGGACTGACCGGCGCCTTAATCGGCTCGGCGTTTATCGTGGTCTTGGCGCGACAGGGCAGCAGTTTGACCGTGATTTTGGGTGGCATCGCCGTTAGTAGCTTGGCAGGGGCCTTGACGGCGTTAGCGTTAAATTTTGCCCCAAGCCCCTTTGCCGCATTGGAAATCGCATTTTGGCTACTGGGTTCGTTGGCCAATCGAAATCTCGAACATGTGGGGTTACTACTGCCGTTTGTGTTGGGCGGAACGCTCTTGTTGGGGTACAGCCGCCATTACCTAGATGCGCTGAGTTTGGGGGAAGGCGTTGCGACGAGTTTAGGGTTTAACGCCATTCAACAGCGTGTCAGTTTGTTGCTAGGTGTGGGATTGATTGTGGGGGCGAGCACGGCGATTGCGGGGGGGATTAGTTTTGTGGGCTTGGTCGCACCGCATGTACTGCGCCCCTTTTTTGGAAGTCTGCCCAGTCGCTTGTTGGGGCCGTCGTTTTTGGGGGGCGCGAGCTTGTTGCTACTGGCGGATAGTTTGGCGCGTTTGGGGCCACATCAAGAAATCAAACTCGGCGTGATTACGGCGTTGCTCGGGGCACCCTTTTTCATTTACTTGCTCCTCCGTACCCATCGAGAACAGGCATGGTTTTAATTGCGAACAACATCGGTGTGCGACGAGAACACCGTTGGTTATTGCAAAATATCTCGGTCACCCTCCCCGCCGGCAAGCTCACCGCTTTCATTGGCCCCAATGGCGCGGGAAAATCGACCCTATTGAAGGTGTTAGCGGGGGGACTGTCGCCGACGACGGGGCAAGTCCATCTCGACAAACAACCGTTAACCCATTACGCACCCAAAACACGCGCACAACGTTTGGGCTATTTACCGCAGCATGGGGAATGCGCTTGGCCATTAACGGTGGAAGAGGTAGTTGCATTAGGACGGCTACCCCATGATGGCGCGGCTGCGATGCACCGTGACGCGGTAGAAAAAGCCCTCCAGACTTCGCAACTAAACGCCCTCAGACATCGCCGATTGAGCACCTTGTCGGGAGGGGAACGGCAG
>CAZTIH010000179.1:0-3705 GCA_964613675.1 uncultured Candidatus Competibacteraceae bacterium | reverse complement strand
ACCCGTTCTAGGGCCATCACTGCGACCGCGCCCGCCTCTTGGGCAATCACGGCCTGTTCCACATTCACCACATCCATGATGACGCCACCTTTAAGCATCTGTGCGAGGCCACTTTTGACTTTAAAACTCCCCGTCGTCGGGGAAGGGAGATCGTTAGGAGAATTCATGGTTCAGAATAAGTACACAAAGTAAGGAAAAGTCGCTCAACTAAGCTAAACGCTTGTATTTGATGCGATGGGGTTGATCGGCGTCGTGACCGAGACGGCGTTTGCGATCGACTTCGTAATCGGCGTAATTGCCTTCAAACCATACCACCTGTGAATCACCCTCAAAGGCTAAAATGTGCGTCGCTACCCGATCTAAAAACCATCTATCGTGGGAAATCACGACGGCACACCCCGCAAAGGTCAATAAGGCTTCTTCCAATGCGCGTAAGGTTTCTACGTCTAAATCGTTCGTTGGCTCGTCGAGTAATAACACATTGCCACCACTGCGCAACAGTTTGGCCAAATGGACGCGATTCCGTTCCCCGCCCGACAAATCTTTGATGAATTTCTGTTGGTCAGTCCCCTTAAAGTTGAACCGTCCGACATAGCTACGCGAAGGGATTTGATAGGTGCCGATGGTAATGATGTCTTGGCCTTCGGAGATTTCTTCCCAAACGGTTTTACTTCCATCGAGAGCATCACGGGACTGATCGACATAGGCCAGTTTAACCGTATCTCCCAACCGAATATGACCTTCATCGGGAGTCTCCCGCCCCATGATCATACGAAACAGGGTTGTCTTACCCGCTCCGTTTGGCCCAATAATCCCTACAATACCGCCTGGAGGTAAATTAAAGGTCAAATTATCGACGAGTATGCGCTCACCGAACTGCTTCCTTACACTTTCGAGTTCGACGACTTTATTCCCCAAACGCGGACCTGGGGGAATGTAAAGCTCTTGAGTTTCGTTTCGTTGCTGAAATTCTTGCGACGACAACTCTTCAAATCGCGCCAGTCGGGCCTTACTTTTCGCTTGACGACCCTTAGGATTCTGTCTTACCCACTCTAATTCCTCTTTCATCGCTTTAATCCGCGACTGTTCGGATCTTTGCTCTTGTTCTAGGCGCTTTTCTTTCTGTTCCAACCAAGAGCTGTAATTTCCTTCCCACGGAATTCCCCGCCCGCGGTCAAGTTCGAGAATCCAACCCGCCACGTTATCCAAAAAGTAGCGATCGTGTGTGACGGCCACCACTGTCCCAGGATATTCCTGTAAAAATCGCTCCAACCACGCGACTGACTCGGCGTCGAGATGGTTAGTGGGTTCGTCGAGGAGCAGCATGTCGGGTTTTGATAACAACAGCGTACACAATGCCACACGGCGCTTTTCTCCCCCGGAAAGTTGCGAGACATCGGCGTCCCAGGGGGGTAACCGCAGGGCGTCCGCCGCGACTTCTAAGGTGCGTTCTAGGTTCTGGCCATCGTTTGCCTGCAAAAAGGCCTCGAGTTTTTCTTGCTCTGCCGCAAGCTGATCGAAATCCGCATTTTCGTCCGCATAAGCCGCATAAACTTCATCCAGACGGGCCAATGCGTCCTTAATCGGTGCCACCGCACGTTCCACATTGCCTCGCACATCGAGGGTAGAATCGAGCTGGGGTTCTTGCGCTAAATAGCCAATCTTGATGCCCGGTTGGGGGCGCGCTTCGCCAATAATGTCTTGATCTACCCCCGCCATAATGCGCAATAAAGACGATTTTCCCGAGCCATTGAGGCCCAAAACGCCGATTTTCGCACCTGGGAAAAACGACAGGGAAATATCTTTCAAAATTTCGCGTTTAGGCGGCACGACCTTACCGACCTTGTGCATGGTGTAAATGTACTGCGCCATAAAAACCTCTCTGTAAATAAACAAGTGAGTGTAACGCGCTCACCGGGCACTTCAGCCATTTAATTAATAATGGCATTATGATTTTTGCAGAAAAAAACCGTTTTTTGCCAAACGGTTCAACCCATCACCAAATGAGGAAATATTATGGCTAGTCGCGTAGTCGGCGTGTATCAAGGGGACCAAATTGGTCGCTATGGCTTTGACGATCATCCCTTTAGCGTGGATCGGATTCACGCCTTTTGGGATGAAATGCACCGTCGCCATCTGGATTATCAAGTGCGCGTCTTCTCTCCCGCCCCTGTAAAAGAAGAAGATTTATTGTTATTTCACTCAGCGGAATATGTGGAACGGGTCAAACATGTTTCGACCACGGGCGAAGGGCTGTTGGACGAGGGCGATACCCCGGTTTACAAGGGCGTGTTTGAGGATGCTTGCCATGTTGTAGGCACGGTTTTGGACGCGGTTCACAAGACCATGAACGATGAAATCCGCCGTTCGTTTATTCCGATTGCGGGGTTACATCATGGAATGCCCGATACTGCGGCGGGATTTTGTGTATTTAACGATGTGGGCGTGGCGATTCGGGTGTTGCAGTCACAATACCAGCTAGAGCGCATTGCCTATGTCGATATCGATGCCCATCACGGCGATGGTCTGTACTATCCTTTCGAGTCAGACCCAACGGTGATTTTTGCCGATATTCACGAAGATGGTCGTTATAACTTCCCGCGTAGTGGATTTGACCACGAAATCGGTAAAGGGCCCGCAGAAGGAAAAAAAATGAATCGTTCCTTACTTCCCCTTTCGGGTGACAAAGATTTTTTCAAGCATTGGGATGAAATGTTGCCCTTTATTCGTCGGTTTGAACCGCAATTTATTTTTGTGAACTGCGGTGCTGATGGCTTAGACGGCGATCCCCTAGCGCACTTGCATTACACCACCCGCCCTCATAGTCGAGTGATTCGGGATTTATGTGCGGTCGCTGAAGAATTTGCCCAGGGGAAGTTAATGGCGTTGGGCGGAGGCGGTTATGAGTTGCGCAATGTCGGTAAGGCATGGTCAACCGTCGTTGAGCAACTCCTCGAATCCCCGATGAACTAGGATTTTTTCTCAAAAAATAAGAATTATCGGGAATTTTCCAAGTTATACCGCGCTGCCGTGATTTTAGAGCATGGCGGACAATGCCTTAAGAGATTACCCACCTTTGGATCAACTAAAGCATGGTGGGTAATTGAATTCAGCCGAGTACCGAATGAACCGCAGCCAGCAATTCTTGGCGGGAAAACGGTTTGGCCAAAACCCGCGATACGCCCATGAGTTGCGCCGACTGCAAGGCAAAATGGGACGAAATCGCTCGTCTTCCCCCCGACATCGCAATCACTTCGCTACGGCAACCTCGCTGTCTCAAGGTTAAAATCATTTCAATCCCATCTTTTTGGGGCATCAAAACATCCGTCAGGATGAGATCAAAGTTCTGGCGTTCACAAGCACGTACTCCCGCTTCTCCGTCTGAAGCGGTCTTCGTCTCGAATCCTTCTTTCGTCAGCATCAATGCCAACATTTCGCAGAGTTGCGGGTCGTCTTCAACAATGAGAATGGTCTTCACGATAGTTTTTCTCTTTTCCTGTAGCGTTATTCGGAATGCGTTGCAATTTGAGCAATCTAGCGCTGGCGTATAAAGCAAACCTCCCTTTTCATATGACTTTGTTCGGCGGTCATTGTGACCGAGGGAATCAATGGACAAATCAACACGCGGCGGTTGCTGTAATCGAGGGAACCAATGGACAAATCAACACGCGGCGGTTGCTGTAATCGAGGGAACCAATGGACAAA
>CAZTIH010000178.1:0-3781 GCA_964613675.1 uncultured Candidatus Competibacteraceae bacterium | reverse complement strand
ACAAATCAAAATCGCGTTTGATTTCAATGGATTAAGTGTTCCATACGTTTCGACCATCAGATGGTAACGCGGGAGTTCTTTTCCACAAAGGAGGGTTAGCGATTCCTCAAAGTCGATTTGAACAGGGTGAACAATCCCTACCGAATCCTGAGGTAAGTTCACTGCCAATTGCCTTGATTAATCAAAGACGTCGGCGCAAAAGGCCGCCCCATTAGCCCAACAGCACTCACATCCCATAGCGGTTGCACGATCAGAATCTTGAATAAAATCAGCAAAATAGAAACTAACATCGGCGACAAATCGAGCCCGCCAAAGTCAGGCATTCGACGACGAAATGGACGCAGTAACGGAGCACTACATTGATAAAGCAATCGACTGGCGGGATGGTGAGGGTCAGGATTAATCCAACTCATGATGACGGTACCGATGATCATCACTAAGGCAACATTGGCGGTAAGGAATAGCAGATCGGCAATCGCTAATCCGATCAGCGGCAAAAACTGTAATTCGATCGTAGGGAAACGCAACATAAGCGCCAAACCGCCCGTTAATCCAATCAGGGCTAATTCGACTAATTTGAGTGCCAATAAAACGACTAATGAAGCAATATCTAATCGCCAGAATCCAGGGATAACGCGCCGCGCCGGTCGAATAAATGGATCGGTTAATTTTACGAGTCCTTTCACTAAAGGATTGTAAAAATCGGCCCGTGAGACCTGTAACCAGAAACGCAATAAAACAATCAAGCAGAGGAATCCAAAAGCTGTACTGATTAAAAAAAGAAGGGCTTGACTCGCATAGGTCATGGCGCTTTTCCCAAATCACGACTAATTTCACCTGCACGACGGTGCGCTGCCTGTACAGCCCGCAGGACAATAGTCGTAAGATCTTGTTGTTGAAAGGAAAGGAGAGCTTGTTCAGTCGTACCGCCAGGGCTAGTCACCTGACGACGCAAAGTAGCTAAATCAACCCCATTTTGCGCATCGTGTTGCGCCAGTCGAATTGCACCACTTGCCGTTGCATACACGAGGTTTTTCGCAACTTCTTCAGGTAAATCAAGGGTTTTTGCTGCGTCCAACAGACATTCCATAAATAAGAAAAAGTATGCCGGGCCACTACCACTGATTGCAGTTACCGCGTCGAGTTGGGCCTCCTGCTCACACCAAACGATCTCACCCGTGGCGCGAAACAACGCTTCCGCCCATTGACGCTGTTCCAAAGCGACTTCCGCACTTGCGTACAACCCAGTGACACCACAAGCAACTTTGGCCGGGGTATTGGGCATGGCGCGAACTAGGTCGGCTTTGTAATTTAACCAACGAAGCAAGTCCACCAACCGAATTCCGGCCGCAATTGAAATAATTAAGGGGGCTTGTTGGGCGAATTGTGAAGCGTATTCACGTACAACGCTTGCCATCATTTGAGGTTTAATTGCGAGAATCACGATTTGGGCATGTGAATTAAACTGCGTACTTACTCCGTGGGTCTTTAACCACTGTTGGGCGTTCTCATTAGGATCAACTGCCGAAAGCAATTCAAGCGGATAGTGCGCATTTAATAATCCACTTATTAAACTGCGAGCCATTTGGCCAGCGCCGATAAAAGTCATAGAAGGGTTATTCATCAGATTTTATTTCATTATTTCAGATCATTATTACTCATTGACGCGGCCCAAAGAGCGCTGTCCCCACCCGCACCCAAGTCGCCCCTTCCAAAATAGCGGCTTCCAAATCATCAGACATTCCCATTGACAAGGTGTCGAGCGTAAATCCCTCGTTATTCAGTGAAATGAAGGCTTTACGGAGTATCGAATGGGGTAAACGCTGTTGTTCAAAATCATCGCTTGGCGCGGGGATCGACATGAGACCTCGTAACTTCAGATGCGGCATCGCTTGAATTTGATGCGCTAATTCGGGGAGTTCGGCAAGAGATACCCCACTTTTGGTGGCTTCTGCACTCACGTTTACCTGTAAACAGATATTCAGAGGCGGCAACTCTGCGGGTCGCTGGTCATTCAGACGCTGCGCGATTTTCAACCGATCCACGCTATGTACCCACGCAAAATGCTTTGCAATATCAGAGGTTTTGTTGGATTGGATCGGACCAATAAAATGCCATTCAAGGGATAATGTCTGCAAGATGGACTGTTTCTCTAAGGCTTCTTGCAGATAATTTTCGCCAAATGCACGTTGCCCTAACTCGAATAACGCGCTAATCGCTTCTGCCGATTGCTTTTTGCTGACAGCCAACAATTTGATTTCATTAGAATTTCGCTGTGCTCGTTCGGCAGCTTCATAACAACGTTTCTGAAGTTGTCGGTAACGCTGGGGTAAATCGGTCGAAAGATCATTCATCGGGCTATACTCAACGGCGCATCGCGCATTGGTTTATTAACGAGGTTTACACCGTGGAATTAGAACAGCTCTTGCAATTTTCCGTGCAAAACAAAGCCTCTGATTTGCACTTATCGGCAGGGATGCCCCCCTGTATCCGTGTAGATGGCGACATTCGGCGCATTAACCTGCCGGTGATGGATCACAAAGAAGTTCATGGCATGGTGTATGACATTATGACTGACAAGCAACGCAAGGATTATGATCAATTTTTGGAGGCCGATTTCTCGTTTGAAATTCCTGGGTTGGCACGCTTCCGAGTCAATGCGTTTAACCAAAATCGTGGAGCCGGCGCTGTATTTCGGACGATTCCTTCAAAAATTCTGAGCATGGAAGATTTGGGAATGGGCCAAATCTTCCGCGACATTGTGGACGTTCCTCGGGGAATCGTATTGGTAACGGGGCCGACGGGTTCAGGAAAGTCAACAACCTTGGCAGCGATGGTAGATTTCATCAACAAAAATGAATATGGCCACATTCTCACCGTTGAAGATCCCATCGAATTTGTTCACGAGAGCAAAAAATGCCTTATCAATCAACGGGAAGTTCATCGCGATACCCTAGGGTTTACCGAGGCGCTACGCTCTGCTTTACGAGAAGATCCCGACATCATTCTGGTCGGCGAAATGCGCGATTTAGAAACCATTCGGTTAGCCCTCTCAGCAGCAGAAACGGGGCACTTAGTGTTCGGCACATTGCATACTAGTTCAGCACCCAAAACCATCGACCGCATTATCGACGTCTTCCCGGCCGGTGAAAAATCGCTTGTAAGATCAATGCTTTCGGAATCACTGCGCTCGGTGATTTCCCAAGCGCTTCTCAAGAAAAAGGGCGGCGGACGCGTTGCCGTTCACGAAATTATGGTGGGGATTCCCGCCATTAAGAACTTAATTCGCGAGGATAAAGTGCCGCAGATGTACTCGGTAATTCAAACGGGCAGCTCTCACGGAATGCAAACTTTAGATCAGCATCTTCAGATGTTGCTCAAGCAGGGTATTATTACTAAAGATGCCGCAGCGAGTATCGCCCAAAATAAGGCTCAATTTACTTAATTTTCAAAGCGTTAGGCGATAAACCCCGAGTGAGAATCCTGGGTCCGTCGCCTTCTGCGCTAAAGTTAAACGTTAAATCTGAAGTGCATCACATCGCCTTCCTTGACGACATAATCTTTGCCTTCTAAACGCCATTTACCGACTTCTTTTGCCCCGTTTTCGCCCTTGTATTGGACAAAATCCTCATAAGCGATGACTTCAGCGCGAATAAATCCCCGTTCAAAATCAGAATGAATCGCACCCGCTGCTTGAGGCGCGGTTGAACCCACTTTTACCGTCCACGCCCGTACCTCTTTAACCCCGGCGGTAAAGAAGGCCTGCACGCCCAACAAACCA
>CAZTIH010000177.1:0-3785 GCA_964613675.1 uncultured Candidatus Competibacteraceae bacterium | reverse complement strand
GTGGCGGCAACGGCTCACTCGGCGATTGCGGCAGAATATCGAGGCTTAACCGTAGCGCAGTTGACCGCGTTGCGCGTGAAAGCCCGCGAGAATCGTGTCTACTTGCGGGTGGTGAAAAATACCCTCGCAAAACGGGCAATCCAAGGGACGAGCTTTGAATGTCTGCAAGACAGTCTGAAAGGGCCTTTGATTCTTGCTTTTTCGCAGGATGATCCAGGCTCTGCGGCGCGTCTTTTCAAAGAGTTTGTAAAGCGCCCAGATTACGACAAGCTCTCGTTGAAGGTTTTAGCGCTAGGTGGAAAAACCCTATCTCCCAGTGATTTGGAGAAGATGGCCAGTTTGCCGACCAAAGAAGAAGCCCTCTCGATGTTGCTGGGTTGTATGAAAGCGCCGATTGCCAAACTTGCCCAAACCCTCAACGAAATTCCCGGCAAATTCGTCCGTACGGTCGATGCCATTCGCCAGCAGAAAGAAGACGCGGCGAACTAACCTTATTGATTTTAGGAGTCCTTAGATGGCTGTTTCCAAAGAAGAATTGCTTGATACCATCGCTAACATGACGGTGATGGAAGTTGTCGATTTAGTGAAAGCGATGGAAGAACGCTTCGGCGTGACCGCTGCTGCTGCGATGGTGGCGGGGCCTGCGATGGCGGGTCCTGCGGAAGCGGCGGCACCCGTTGAGGAGCAAACCGAGTTTAATGTGGTGATGACGGACTTTGGTGCGAAGAAAGTTGAAGTGATCAAAGTCGTGCGGGCCATCACCGGCTTAGGTTTGAAAGAAGCCAAAGATGCGGTGGAAGGGGTTCCTTCGACCATTAAAGAGGCCATTCCGAAAGATGAAGCCGAAAAAATTAAAAAGCAGTTAGAAGATGCGGGTGCTAAGGTGGAAATTAAATAAACCCCTTGACGTCTCTCTTAAACTAAAGATCGGCTGGTGATGAAAATCATCGGCCTTTGCCCGTTGTGCTTTCATTACTTTATTTACTCGCCTTACCCAGATTGATTGTGTTCACTGCTACCGAGGACGCCTCATGGCTTACACGTTTACCGAAAAAAAGCGTATCCGTAAGGATTTTGGCAAACGCAAGAACATCCTCGATGTTCCCTATCTCCTAGAAATACAGCTTAAATCCTATCGCGAATTTCTGCAAAAGGAAGTTCCTCCCCAGCAGCGCCGCAATCTTGGGTTGCAAGCGGCATTTAATTCGATCTTTCCCATTGAAAGTTATTCGGGTAATGCAAAGCTGGAATTTGTGAGCTACCGTTTGGGAGAACCCCTTTTCGATGTGCGCGAATGTCAAATTCGTAGTCTGCATTACGCTGCCCCTTTGCGGGTTAAGTTGCGCCTCGTCATTATGGAAAAAGATGCCGATACGGGGGTGCAATCTATTAAGTACATCAAGGAAAGTGAGGTCTATATGGGAGAAATGCCCTTAATGACGGAAAACGGTACCTTTGTCATTAATGGAACGGAACGTGTTGTGGTTTCACAGCTTCATCGGTCTCCAGGTGTGATTTTTGACCACGATAAAGGGAAAACCCATTCTTCCGGTAAAAAACTCTTTTCGGCTCGCATCATTCCTTACCGTGGCTCGTGGTTAGACCTCGAATTTGATGCCAAAGACATTTTGTATGCTCGCGTCGATCGGCGGAAAAAATTCCCCGTAACTATGTTGTTGCGGGCGCTCGGTTACGAAAGCGAAGAAATGATGGCGTTGTTTTTTGATGCAACAACCTATCATTTTGAAGGCGAACAGTTATTCATGAAGCTGGAGTACGATCGCCTCCCTAGACAAGCAGAATTCGATATTTGTGTCGGCGACCAAGTTGTCGTCGAGATGGGTAAGAAAATTATTAGAAAACACATTGAAAAGCTCAAAAGTCTAGGTGCTACGCAAATTCCCGTCCCAACCGAACATCTCGTGGGAGAACTCATTGCTCACGACTTATTCCGTGCCAAAGAAGAGTTCTCAGGTGGCGAAAAAGGATGGAAAGTCGGCGAAATCTTTACTCGCAAGGAAATGTTACAGCGCGTCGGAAAAACAGAAGAAAAGCAATGGCGCGATAAAATTGAGCTGGTGATAAGTGCTGCTGACGAACTTACTAACGAAGCGATCGAAATTTTGCGGCGTTTGGGCGTGAAATCCTTCAGTACGCTATTCGTGAACGATACCGATCGTGGCGAGTTTATGGCGCGAACCCTTCAGGAAGAAGCCCGTTATTACGCCAGTACCCCCGTACGCGGTGACTTGGGGCGTCATGATGTCGAAGCTATGATGGAGATTTATCGCGGGATGCGTCCCGGTGAACCGCCTAACCGAGAGGCGGCCACTAATCTCTTTCATAATTTTTTCTTCAGTGAAGATCGCTACGACCTCTCGGCCGTGGGGCGCATGAAGTTCAACCGACGAGTAGGGCGCAAGCATTCTGACGGGCCTAACATTCTGTACGACCACATCTACTTCAAGCGTCGCATCGAAGAGAAAGGCGATGAGAAGTTAAGACCTTGGGTTGAACAGCTCGGTGAATCCTCCGATATTCTCGATGTCGTGCGCGTACTGCTCAAAATTAAAAATGGCGTCGATAACGAGCGCGTGGATGATATTGATCACTTGGGCAATCGCCGTATTCGTTGTGTGGGCGAAATGGCCGAGAACCATTTTCGTATCGGGTTGGTGCGCGTCGAACGCAATGTGAAAGAGCGTTTGGCAAATGCAGAAGCTGAAGATTTGTCCCCTCAAGATCTCATCAACGCAAAGCCCGTCGCCGCAGCAATTAAGGAGTTTTTCGGTTCGAGTCAGCTGTCGCAATTTATGGATCAAGTCAATCCGCTGTCGGAAGTGACGCATAAACGGCGGATTTCGGCTTTGGGACAGGGCGGATTACAGCGCGACCGAGCAGGATTTGATGTGCGGGACGTTCACCCAACCCATTACGGGCGCATGTGTCCCATTGAAACGCCTGAAGGGCCAAACATTGGTTTAATCAATTCCTTGGCGATTTATTCGCGCACTAACGATTACGGGTTTCTCGAAACGCCTTATCGGAAAGTGGTTAACGGACAGGTTTTGCCAGAAATCGAGTATGTGTCGGCGATTGATGAAGGCCAGTTTGTCATTGCCCAGGCGAACGCTTCATTGGATGAGCACTTCAGACTTGTCGATGATCTGATTCCCTGTCGTTTCAACAACGAATTCGTGCAGAAACCCTCCGCAGATGTTCAATACATGGATGTGTCGCCTAAGCAAATCGTGTCGGTTGCGGCTTCGCTAATTCCCTTTCTCGAACACGACGATGCGAACCGTGCCCTCATGGGATCCAACATGCAGCGGCAAGCAGTGCCTACGTTGCGGACTGAAAAACCTCTCGTCGGTACGGGGATGGAACGGATTGTGGCGCGAGATTCTGGGGTTTGCGTGGTGGCGCGACGGGGTGGTGTGGTGGATTCGGTCGATGCGGCGAGAATTGTCGTGCGGGTTAATCAGGCGGAAACCGTCGAAGGCGAACCGGGCGTCGATATCTACAACCTCATTAAGTACACCCGCTCCAATCAGAACACCTGTATCAACCAGCGGACCTTGGTGAAGCCCGGCGATGTGGTAGCGCCCCGCGATGTGTTAGCCGATGGGCCAAGCACCGATTTGGGAGAGTTGGCGTTAGGGCAGAACATGCTCGTCGCATTCATGCCTTGGAATGGCTACAACTTTGAGGATTCGATTCTGATTTCTGAACGGGTGGTGCAAGAGGATCGGTTTACGACGATTCACATCGAAGAACTGACCTGT
>CAZTIH010000176.1:0-3876 GCA_964613675.1 uncultured Candidatus Competibacteraceae bacterium | reverse complement strand
GTGATCTGTTGACTTACACTTGGAAAGTGACGGATCCCGGTAATATTGAAACGGAGTTATCGGGGGGAACTCCTGAATTTACCCCGACAGATCCCGGAGGATATTCCGTATCCGTTGTAGTAAGCGATGGATTCGATATTGGTTCTGGTAGCGAGATTTTTGAGTTTTTTGATGATTAATTCATAAAAAAGGCGGCTGTAATGGCCGCCTTACTTGTAAGATGTTTTACTGTTCTTCGGAAAATAGCTCGACAAGCGGCGCATCGTCCGTTTCAACTTCCGAAACAGGGGTTTCGAGGGCTTTTAGCAATTCATCCCAGTTTTTCGTAAAATTATCGAACCGAAAGCGTGGAATGGTGTAAATCCAGCCATCGGTTTGGCGGGCAAGGACTTGTGCCTGCTCACGAGCATTTTCGACCCGTTGTTTGGCGGTTTCAAAAGCCTGCTGTTCGGCGGGATTTGCTTCTTGCCCTTCCTCGGCGATGGGTTCGGTCGGTAAGAATCGTTGGGCCTGTTCTTCATCAAAGCGTGCCGAGACCGTTATTTTATACTCCCCTTCTTCCTCAAAAGACTGAATTAGGATGCCTAATCCGTCAAAAGTCAGAAATTCGGTTCTGTTTAGGGATTTTTCACTGAAATCGGTTTCATCTAAGAAACTCACATCATCGAGTTGTAGTCTCGCCAACGCATTACCAATAGGATTGGCAACTGTAGCCGTTAGCATTTCGCGGTCTTCTGGGATGTTTTGTATCGAAAAATCGGTCTGTTCGCGAGAATCCTTACTGATCGTGATTTGTTCGCCGTCAGTTTGGAGAATTGTGACTTGCTGAATGTCTGTGGCGGGAATGTCGAGTAAATCGCGCAACAGCCAGCTTTTGACATCGCGTGAGATGTTGACATTAAAACTGGACAGCCAGCTTGGTGTCTCCCCCGCTCGACGTACAAAAGTCCCGCCTTGACCGCGATTCCCCACAATGACTGCGTTGGGGGCGGGCAAATCGGTCAGTGAGATCAGAATTCCCGTGGCATCGGGGGAGTCGAGGTCTTGAACGCCCAAAACGGCGTAATTCTCAGGGCGCGATGTTTTTTCCTCGACCAACTGGGCGTCGGCCAATCCCAATAGCAGTTCTCGAATCGGGGCACCGTCAGCCCGAAAATCCGCGCGTTCGGCCACTGTCCACCCTTCATCAGAACGTTTCAGTGTGACGATGGGTTGATTTTCAGCCGATTGCAGCGCGATTTCAGAAATATCGTTCAGATGTGCGGAGAGGTTGGGAAATAACAATCCGCGTTCGGCAATCGGCGGCGTTGCGGTGGGCAACGAGTATAAAATGGCAAGGGTAGCAATCGCTAAAACGAGTAAAATCAATGAATTACGCATCTTACGCCTGGCCTCTTGTACGACGACGGAAAACGAGCAGAGTAATGGCCATTACCGAAAGGAAGAGCGGTACCGCCCCGATATTGATGATTTTGACTAGGGTTCCGAGATTCTGAATATCCTCGTCGAGTTGCCGACGAACCTGCCGTAGTTCGCGACGAATTTCGAGTTGTCGCGTGCGGAAGCGGTCGAGTTCAGCTTGTTGTGCCGGCGTCAAAATCTGCGATTGACCATCATTTCGGCTGCGTTGCAATTCCGTCAGTCGGGCTTCGGTCTCGCGCAGTTCCTGTTGCAATTCCTGTTCTTTAGTAGCGAAACGGGCGTTGGCCTCGCGTTCTAGGGCCTGCACCGTCGTAAAGGGGCGTGCCGACACCGCCTGTCCGCGAATACTGATCAGATCTGCATTGCCCGTCAGATTGTCCACCGCGTTGACGACAAAGTCCGCATTATTGGCAAAGGGATTAGCGATCCGTTGTCCGAAAAAGCTCTGAACCTGTACCCACATTCTATCGGCAAGCAAATCGACGTCAGCGACGATAATCGCCTGCAATTCGCCTTCCGTGAGGTGTTCTGGGAGATCAGCGGGCATTTCCTCGGCTTCAGAAGTCGGAAACCCCTCTGGGAACGCAGTTTTAATCGGGCCACTCACCCGTGCGGCGATGGTTAACGGCTGTCCCCCGGGGGTAAACGCGCTGTGCAATTGGTTGGGATCGTCATTGAAACGCACCGTAATGGCGTCAAAACCCGTGGAGTTTGGGCTAGTTTGGACGAGGGGAACGAGTCGAGTTGTGGCATTTTCGACCTGTCCCAAACGCCCCGCAAAAGCGAGGTTGAGCGTGCGAAGTTGACCCGTCACGACATCTTCGCGATTCAAACCGGTCTGATCGACGCCAATCACCGCTAGATGTCGCACGGGGGGTTGATTGGGCTGCGTGCCGACGGTCAGGGCAAAGCTGCGGTCGCCAAGGATTTCACCGGTATCAAAATCGACGCCCCACGCCGTCAACAAAGTCGAAAGATCCGAACTCCGATCGGCCATCATCGCCATCGGATCATTGGGATTGGTTCCCTCGATTTCGGCAAAAGGATCGATGAACAACAACACTTTGCCGCCGTTCAGCGCGAATTGGTCGATGGCGAACAGCGCGTTTTCCGGTAGATTTTTCGGATGTACGATCATCAGAACCGAAATTTCATCGGTACTGATGCGATTAATGTCGTTCTGCAACTCGCGAATTTCAAAAAATTGCTGAAGCTGTTGCATCACAATCCATTGATTTTGCGGCTGATTCATCTGGGGATTGAAGCCCCCATTAATCGGTAAACTCGACATCAGACCGAGCACGGGTTTACGAGGATTGTTGAGGTTGTAGATGAGTTTGCTCAATTCGTATTCGAGAAATGCCTCGCGATCGGGCTGAAAAAAGGGAATTACCTCAACCCCATCAAGTGCATTCGTGCCGGCCAGCCCAAAATACAGCGTATCGCCCGTTCCCAGCGCAACGCCCTGTAAACCGAATTGCGCTGCCCGATCTTCCTCTTCAGAAAAGGGGAGCGGGTCGATGATTTGGAGTCGCAACTTGCCATTTGACGCTTGCACCACCTCTTGAACGAGTTCACGGACTCGTTGCGCATACAACCGAATTCCGGGGATGTTCTGCGTCGCTTGGTCAGAATAGAAAAAGTAGAGGTTAATGGGTTCGTCGATACTTCTGATGATGTTGCGCGTGCCGTTGGAGAGGGTGAATAGACGATCTGCGGTCAAATCGAGTCTGATCCCCGTTAACAAGGTCTGATTCAAGCTCACTAACCCGAGAAACACGATGATGAGGGCAACAAAGCTGGTTGCCGTCGTACTAATCTTCTGTAAAGTCATGATTAGTCTGCCTTTTTTGCTTCAAGGATAAGAGCAGTCGCCGTCAACCAGGTACTGATGACGAGGACGAAATAGAGGAGATCGCGAATGTCCAAAACGCCCCGCGATAGGTTATTGAAATGCGTCAGAAAGCTTAATGAAGCAATTATGTCGATAAAGGTTTGGGGGGCGAATGCAAATAGTGAAAGTACGAGTGGGAGACCACTCAATAAAAATCCGAAACACACAATGAGCGTTAAAATAAAGGCGATGACTTGACTGCGAGTCGTTGCTGATAAACAGGCGCCGATGGCTAAAAATCCGCCAGCCATTAAAAAGCTCCCCAAATACGCCGCCAAAATGACGCCATTATCCGGCGAGCCAAGGTAATTCACCGTGATCCAAAGCGGGAATGTGAGGAGGAGGGCAAAGCCAATAAATACCCATGCCGCTAAGAACTTAGCGATGACTGCCTGGGTTAAGGTGACGGGTAAGGTGAGGAGTAATTCTAGGCTACCGGTTTTGCGTTCTTCGGCCCAAAGTCGCATTGAAATGGCGGGCACAAGAAATAGATAGAGCCACGGGTGAAAACCGAAAAACGGGATTAAATCGGCTTGGCCTCGTTCGTATAAATTGCCTAA
>CAZTIH010000175.1:0-3914 GCA_964613675.1 uncultured Candidatus Competibacteraceae bacterium | reverse complement strand
GGAAAGGGGGAGATCGTCTAAATCCACCCACGCCATCATCGACCCCAACCCAATCGCTAACACCATCCCCCAGCGGTATAGCCAGCGGGGGTTACTCAATTCGCTGCTTGACATAAGACCCGGGGGCGGCTTCCAAGACGGGGAACGGGCCCTCTCCGGGAACCCGCGCCGCTACCTGTCCCCCCGTCATCGGCGACACCCAATTCGCCCAGTCCGTCCACCACGAGCCGGGATTTTGTTGCGCATTTTTCAACCACGCTTCCGCCGTGGGGGCGAGCTGCGGATTGGTCATGTAGCCGTACTTATTGGCTTCAGGTGGATTAATCACCCCGGCAATGTGTCCTGATCCCCCCAGCACAAATTTAACCGGTCCGCTGGGCAATAATGCGCCTTGGTAAGTCGAGGTCCACGGGGCAATGTGATCTTCCCGCGCCGACAAAAAGTAGGTGGGCGTTTTGACTTGCCGCAGGTCGATGGGGGTGCCCAACAGCGAGATCCCTTGAGGATCCTTGAGTTTGTTGTACAGATACATGTTGCGTAGGTAGAAGCTGTGCATTTTTTTCGGCATCCGTGTGGAGTCCGAATTCCAGTACAGCAGATCAAACGGCATCGGATCCTTGCCTAGGAGATAGTTGTTAATAAAGAACGACCAAATCAGGTCATTCGCTCGGAGCATCGAAAATACATGCGCCATCCGACTCCCCTCCAGATACCCCTTCTGGTTCATGTATTCTTCGATTAACTCAATCTGCTTTTCTTCGATAAACACGCCCAGTTCGCCGGGATCCGAAAAGTCCAGCAAACAGGTGAAACAGGTTGCACTTTGAATGCGATCCGCTTCATCAATCGCCGCTAAATAGGCCAGCGTGGACATCAACAGCGTGCCGCCCAAACAGTAACCCGCCGCATTAACCCCGCGTACACCCGTAATTTTTTCAATGACTTCGAGCGCCGCTAAAGGCCCTTCCTTCATGTAGTCTTCAAAATCCTTGAGGGCGAGTTTTTCGTCGGGATTGACCCAGGACATCACAAACACCGTATGGCCCTGCGACACCGCCCAGCGAATAAACGAATTTTTGGGCTTGAGATCCAGAATGTAGAATTTATTGATCCACGGCGGCACGATCATGAGCGGCGTTTGATGAACGGTTTCCGTGGTGGGGGTGTACTGGATGAGCTGAATCAGATCGTTCTGATACACCACCGCGCCCGGGGTCGCACCGATATTTCGCCCCAATTCAAAAGCCTGTAAATCCGTCATTTTAATCCGCAATTCGCCTTTACCGCGTTGCAGATCTTCGAGCATGTTTTTCATGCCACGAATCAGATTTTCGCCCCCAGTTTCCAGGGTGTGTTTGAGCACCGTCGGATTAGAACTTACAAAATTCGTCGGCGCCAACGAATCGACGAACTGTTTTGTATAAAACTCGACTTTCTCCGCCGTTTTTTCATCAAGCCCTTCCACCTCTTGAACGGCCTGTTGCACCGTTTTCGAGACCAGCAAATACGCCTGTTTCACAAAATCAAACACGGCGATTTCGGCCCATTCGTCGGCTTTAAATCGTTTATCCGAGGGATCGGGCTTGACCACTGGCTCAACTTCTTGACCTAACAATTTGGCTGAGGTGTTTTGGCAGAGCTGAGACAAGTTCTGAAAAAACTTGACTTGCGCTTCAATGAGTTTGGTGGGTTGTTGCATCAGATGGTTTGACAGCTCCGTAAAGGCTTCAGCGACGAGGTTTTTATCGGGAATCGTAAAGTGATCATGCTTGACTTGTTTTTCCATGTACGACTGCATGATCCCTTGGCTGTACTCCGAAATTTTACTGAAGTTCTCTAAAAGTTGCTGCAGATCGGGCTGCTTGACGGTGGGTAATTCAAGCACCGCTTTTTTGTCGGTCATCGGATACGCTCCCCGAAATGGATTATGGATAGGAAAATCATGGGTCGCATAAATTGTAAGACACAATGCCCTCATCATTCACGGTTTTTAAGGCGTGGACTTAGGCTAAACCCTTGTAGGAACTCAGTCCCTATAGATACGGTATGACCGTTGTGTGACCGTTGTCCTAGGGAGGGAGAATTTCGCGAAGGATGCGCCCGTCACGCACCTATTATCTCCCCAACTCGCTATCTGGAGGGCCACTGCTTATGTCCCGTAATCGCTACAGCCGCCTCATTACGCAACCCAAGTCTCAAGGGGCTTCACAGGCCATGTTGTACGCCACCGGGCTGACCCCCGCTGATATGGATAAACCTCAAATTGGCATCGCCAGCGTCTGGTACGACGGCAACCCCTGCAATATGCACCTCGGTACTTTAGGTGACCGCGTTAAAGAGGGGGTGCAGCAGCAAAATCTCGTGGGAATGCGCTTCAACTGTATTGGCGTGTCGGACGGCATTTCCATGGGGACGGATGGCATGAGTTACTCCCTCCAGTCCCGTGAAATCATTGCCGACTCGGTTGAAACCGTGGTGGCCGCCCAGTGGTACGACGGCTGTATCGTGATTCCGGGCTGCGACAAAAATATGCCCGGTGTTCTCATGGCGTTAGGTCGTCTGAACCGCCCTGGCTTCATGATTTACGGGGGCACCATTCGTCCCGGTTACGGCGATGTCGGTCAACTCAAACACCAAACCTTAGACATCGTGTCGGCGTTCCAAAGCTACGGGCAGTTTTTGGCCCAGAAAATTACCGAGGAAGAGCGGGAACACATCGTGCGTCAAGCCTGTCCCGGCCCCGGCGCCTGTGGGGGAATGTACACCGCCAATACCATGGCCTCGGCAATTGAAGCGTTGGGTATGGCGTTGCCCTACAGCGCATCGACCCCCGCCACCGATCCCGCCAAAATCGCCGAATGTCTACGTGCCGGGGCGGTGATAAGTCGGTTGCTCGATCTGGACCTCAAGCCCCGCGACATCATGACTCGTCCCGCCTTCGAGAACGCAATTACCCTGGTAATGGCCTTGGGCGGCTCGACCAATGCCGTGTTACATCTCATCGCAATGGCCCGTACGGTGGGCGTGAACCTCACCCTTGAAGACTTTAATCATTTCAGCGACAAAGTGCCCTTCATCGCCGATCTCAAACCCAGTGGTCGGTATGTCATGGAAGATGTTCACAAAATCGGGGGTATTCCGGCCGTGATGCGTTACTTGTGGCAACAGGGCCTGTTAAACGGCGATTGCATGACGGTGACGGGGCAAACGGTCGCCGAAAACCTCGCCGCAGTCCCCGATCTTCCCCTCGATCAAACCGTGATCCATCCCCTCGAAACCCCCATCAAACCCACCGGACATATTCGGATTTTGCGCGGCAACTTGGCCCCCGACGGGGCTGTCGCCAAGATTACGGGCAAGGAAGGGCTACAGTTTTCGGGGCCAGCACGGGTGTTTGATTCCGAAGAAGCGATGCTCCAAGCCCTAGAGCTCGGCAAGATTCAGAAAGGCGACGTGGTGGTCATCCGTTATGAAGGCCCAAAAGGGGGACCGGGGATGCCAGAAATGTTGACTCCCACTTCGGCGTTGATGGGCGCGGGGTTAGGTGACTCGGTGGCGTTATTGACGGATGGACGGTTTTCGGGGGGCTCCCACGGATTCATCATCGGTCACATCGTGCCCGAAGCGCAGGAAGGCGGCCCCATTGCGCTGATTCGCGATGGTGACCTGATCCAAATCGACGCCCAAGCCAATATTTTACAGGTCGCGCTTTCCGAGGACGAACTCCAACAACGTCGGGCGCAATGGCAGATGCCGCCGTACAAATCCATCCGTGGCACGCTTTACAAGTACATCAAACTCGTGAAATCGGCTTCGGAAGGCTGTGTGACCGACGAGTAGTTTTGAAGGCGCGCCCCGACCGTCGCTAGTCGAATGCGGGCCATTTTCCGTGGAAGATCTTTTAAAGCGATCTA
>CAZTIH010000174.1:0-4029 GCA_964613675.1 uncultured Candidatus Competibacteraceae bacterium | reverse complement strand
TATTCATTCGCCCGACTCACATTTCACCCATTTTGGGCATTCAAATATCTGTTAAAGCACCAAAAGTTTTGTAGCTCAAATTACGGCTTTCTGCGAATTGCATTAAGGCGGTGTTATAACGGTTATTGCGACCCGTAAAATGCCCTCTTAATCTCGACAATAACCCCCGTTCTTGTTCCAATTGTCGTAATGCGAACGCCAGGGCATAACGTAATGGCTGATCGGCGTCATGAGGGCGATAGCGACCTCTCGCATGAAAAATCGGCTCATTGTCGTCATTTTTCTCTACAAATCGCAGACATCCCGTCGTTTGAACGGGAATGAGCACGCCCGCTGTGTTGGGGTGACGGTCGATGAATTGCAGACAGGGCTGATGCAAAATTTCAAAGCGTTTCAATAACTTTTGATATTGAGGCAGATTGCGCATGTAGGTTTCGCACTTTGAAAGTACAAAAACAATGAGCAACGGTTTCTTTTGATGGCTCCAATGTTTATCTAATACGGAAGCCACAAGCTGGTGGCCATTACGTAAAATCGAATGTTCGTCGGAATATTCCATGAGAAATACCGCATCCACTAGATTAAAAATAATGCGCGAATGGGCGGCAATTTCGGCTAAATGCGTATCGGGAGAATGGCCTTCTAAAATCTCGCCCCCAAAATCGTGGAAGACTAATTTGGCTTCCTGCGTCGCTTCAAATCGGAGATCGTAGTTAAACTTAAAAAACTCACTGCGCGTGGGTTCAATGCGGGCGTGCAAATTTTCGCGAAAATTTTCCGTAATCGCCTCTAATTTTTCCCGATAACGTCGAATTTTGACCTCTGTTTCCTCATCATGGGGCGTCAAAGAAAAATCGCCTGACAAATCCGTCACATTTTTAGCCATAGCCGCCAACAGCGTGGTTTTTCCCACCCCACGAGGCCCCAACATCGTCAAGTGAACCGCCTGCGAATCACAATAAGCCATGTTAATTCCCTCGATTTAAGTTAAGTAGTCAGCACGGTGAATGAAGGCAAATCCCGTAAGTCTTTTAACAGGCATTCGCATTGGTCGCTCCATGTCTGAATGGCTTGCATTTCTGTATAAATCGCGGGCCAAATCGACGCCCCGTATTGAGAAAATAAAATTGGCCATTCGACGCTTAATGTCGTGTCGCTTTCTAGGGCATCACAGAAACATTCTACCAAAGCAAAAATCAGGTTAATGCCATCAAATGCCATCTCGTTTTCTAACCGCGTGCGTACTCGATAAATCGCTTCCCGATAGTGACTGTTCAGCCCATCAAATAACTGCTCTGCATCTTCTAACTCAATCGCTTCAGCGTGAAGCGGTTCAAACTCCAAAGCCGATTCGGCATCCCGCGCATCGAGAGAATTTAATTGATCCCGCAGTCGATAATAAAAATGTTCGTCGTAAGTCAATTGAAAATAAGCCATGCGTCGGATAAGGGCACTCAATTTAGGTAACGAGACGGGATCGAGTTGGGCGGCTAAATGCGTAAGTCCTTTACCATCTTTCGGTTCATTAGCGAGTAACGGTGATAATAGGCCATTCGCTAATTCACCGTGTAACTCCGCCGTTAATTCGGCAAAATAATGGTTTAATTCTTGTGCCAAGGTTTGGGTTAATGCGCGACGTAATTGGGTCTGAGATTCGGCAATCACGGGTTGCCAGCTTCCTTGGGCTTTTGCGTAGTCAAAAAGCGCGCCGGCTGGGGGGATAGGACTTTGTGACTTCGCCGCGTTCGTCGCCTTTAAGACCACTTCTCTAAAGTAATTGGCCGAGGATTCATCCTGTAATTTGCGATAAAAATGATCGTAAAAGGGCTGAATTTGATCGACGAGCGTGGTGCGCAATTGCTGATGTAATTCGGCTAACTCGCGTTGTAAATCGACACATTGTTTTGCGTGCTCGAGCTGTGTCACCGTTTGTTCATTCAACGCCGTAAATTGATCCACAAACTGGGCGTGTAATGACTGCAATTGTTGCATTTGACCTGCATCGTATGCGGTAAGGGCGTGGGTCATCTGGGTCAACAGGGCAGTGGGGGACACCAAAGGAAGGGGAAATTCACCGATCCAAATTTGAGGGAATGATGCCTGTAAATCTTTGATTTTATTTGAGCTTTTGGGTGATTCGGTGGCGACAAATAAGGCCTGTAAGCCGTACAAATCATCGTGACTTGCGCGCTCTAACCCCGCCAGTAACCGAAGATTCACCCCCGCCTCATTCACTGTCGCGTGAACGGGCAAATGAATGGCTTCAATGGGGTAAATCGCGGTCTTTGGGAGGGTAGGTGACAGATAATTTGCCAAAGCATCGACCGCCACCGTTTGGGGGGACTGGCCGAGTAAAGGACGCCAAAATTCTGCCGTTTCATGGAGGAATTTCAGGGCATCGTAAGCCATTTTTTGCGTTTTATGGCGCGTCACATTGGGGGTCCACGCGCTAAACTGTTTCAGAAATCCGACAATGCTGCCTGGGCGAATGCCTAAATCTAATTGTTCGTAATAGCGTTGAATTAAGGGTAAAAAATCGGCTTCGCTACGAAAATAAATCTGGGCGGTCGAATTCGCTAATGTGGGGGTGATTTCGAGATGTATTTCATCGCTGAGGGGCGCACTCAAAAGCTCGCGAATGGGGGGCGGCAATTCGGCAAAAGCGAGGCATATGTGGCGCGTGCTTTTAATCGTATCTCCGGTGAGTCCAATCGTCAGAGGCGATGTGGCCAAGCGTTGCTGTTGTTTTTTGATTTTTGAAGTGAGTTCAATCAGTTGTTGGGGAAGGTTGGGGGTCTGCCACAACGATGACAGCGCCTTCCGAACCAACTCAATACGGGGAACTTCGTTGGGCGTCTGAATAAACCCCATTAGGGGATCTAATACGGCTTCTAACTGACTTAATTGCGTTAATTGGGACGCTAATTGAGCAGGGTAATGGGCACGAGAATCAGAAAGGGGAAAATCACTCATGCGCGACTCCTCGGTTTAATGGTTTTTAAACGGTTGTTTTACAGCGATTTATCAAAATCTTATCATTCGGAAACCCTGAAACCAACCGCATTTAGAATGAAAGAACGCTTGCAGAAGTACCTAGCCCACTATGGTTTGGGATCGCGCCGAGAAATCGAGGAATGGATCAAACAAGGTCGGTTGCGCGTGAACGGTCAAGTGGCCGAACTCGGCGTTCAAGTCGATGCAGAAGATGTCATCGCCCTCGATCAAAGACGTCTTGATCTCCGTCGTTCCGTCCCATGGCGCGTCGTGGCCTATCACAAGCCTGCTGGCCAGATTTGTTCGCGTCACGATCCCGAAGGCCGTCCCAGTGTTTTCAACTATTTGCCGCCCCTCGACCGAGGCCGCTGGATCGCCGTGGGTCGCCTCGATTTCAACACCCAAGGACTGTTGTTGTTTACGACGGACGGCGAATTGGCCAATCGTCTGATGCACCCCTCTCGTCAGATTGAACGGGAATATGCAGTGCGCGTGGTAGGAGAGGTTTCCCCAAGCGTTCTGCAACAGCTCCAAACAGGGGTCACCCTCGAAGACGGGCCGGCAAAATTCGAGGCCATCGCCGACGCTGGGGGAAGCGAGGATGGCATCAATCATTGGTACCGCGTGTTGTTGCGGGAGGGACGGTATCGGGAGGTGCGACGGTTGTGGGAGTCCCGAGGGGTGATGGTGACGCGCTTAATTCGCGTGCGATTTGGCCCCATTGAACTGCCCCCACGGCTGCGGTCTGGCATGGTCTGGGAGCTTTCTGAGAGTGATCTACAGCCATTACTTGCCGAAGTCGATCTAGTACCCCCTGACCCGAGACCCCCTCGCCCTAAACGCCCTCGGCCCAGAAGTTGAGGGGGTTTATCTCCGTCCTTGGAATTGCTGACGATGCTGGCGCTACCGATAATTAAACGGCAAGACCTGTAGGGCGTCCCACAGCCGATCGGGATGTGGCGCGGCCAATTGTTCGGTGAGGGTTTCGAGGGCGCGCCCCGCTCCCCGCAGTGTTCGCGCACGATTGAGCAGCGT
>CAZTIH010000173.1:0-4082 GCA_964613675.1 uncultured Candidatus Competibacteraceae bacterium | reverse complement strand
CATCAAAAACGTGATGCCGATATTTGGTCACAAAGACCAAGTGCACATGAATGGCAAAAACGCAATGTCTGCCGTGTCTAATTTCGCTTAAGTTTTTCATAGGCTAATTGTATGTTCGGTGCATAAAAAAGATCAAAGCCTATAAGTTCGCGCTGATGCCAATGCCTAACCAAGTTCAGAAAATGAAGGGCTTTGCGGGGTCGTGCCGATTTGTTTACAACCAGGCTTTGGTGCTTCAGAGGGAACGCCACGACAGGGGAATCGGATTCACACGCAAATTGCCAACGCCCGCAAAGATTATTTGCACAAAGCCTCGCACACGATCAGCCAAGCGGTGGTGTGTATTGAGAGTTTGCAGATGAAAAACTGACCTAGATCAATTCATCAAGCCCTCAAAATAGGGATAACCCCCGTGGCTTTTGACCACTTATCCCTGTTGGAAGGATTTTTCCGATGACTCTACTGATGTGCATGACCGAGACGGCCATTAACGCAGCCAAATCCCATGGAATTTACGATTCACTCCTTACATTACAGCGAAGATTAGAACGCGATCAGACACTACAGCTCTTCGATGAACGTCATCGATTCAATCAAAATTTTCTCAAAAGGAGTCTGGGGGGACGAGATTTTAGGGTCATTTTCAGCCTTCATTTGGAAGGCAATTACCAAATCCTATGTGCATTTAGATGTTTAGGGCGGGGGGATAGAGAGTACGACGCTCTCTGTAGGCAATTAAAACACGGGGATTCAAAGGGACTGTTTGAGACTTTATCGAAGGAAAATCGAGCGTTGATTGAGAACCGAATTAAAGAACATGAAACCGAAGAACCCATCTCGCCACCGCCCCTGCCAACGACAGAAGAACAGCACTGGTTGGTACGCGACGGAGAGGCCGTGCGGAAAACAATGGTTTTAGAAACGCAGAATTGGGTGGATGCCCAACGTAAAAGTGCTTTTATTCGTAGTCACAAAGAACTTTTCAGAAAACTCATGGGATTCTATGAACAAATAGAGCTATTCCATCAGAAGCCAGACGAGCGGGAATGCCTTGAACTTCCTTACGAGCGTCTGGGGAAAATAGAACATCAGGATTTTACCCTTCATCTGCAATACTTTCCTGACGAGCAATTATTACATCTGGTCGACCTGACACTTCCCCAAAATTCTAACCTTCCCTTTGTCGAGGAGACGGAAATCACTCGGGAAAAGCTGATTCAACGGTCTCGGCGGGCGTATCCATTAGATGTGTTTCTGCTCGACGACGAGGAGTTTTTTAAGATACAGGAGCAACGGGAAGGCAATTTTGCTTTGTCGCCCGAAGAGAGCGAGGTGTTGACTCAAGTTGCCGCCGTAGATGGTGGGGCACGCTTCCCGTTATTTATCAATGGTCGGGCGGGGAGTGGAAAATCGACCATTCTGCAATATCTGTTGAAGGACTATCTCTTTCTGAGTATCCAACATTGGGACGAACAGGGACTAGTCCCCCTCTATCTGACCTACAGCCAAAAGCTGCTCGATGCCGCCATTCAACACAGTGAAAAACTCTTAGAAGCGAATGCAGAGTTGATGTTAACGCGGAACGCTGATTGGGAAAATCGGTATAAACTTCATAAAGATAAAATCTTTCAACGCACTTTTAAGTGCTTTCGCGACTTCTTATTGGGTTGTCTGCCCGAAGAGGCGCGAAAGCGTTTCGTCCCCTACAAACGCATCGATTACGGCAAATTTCGCACACTTTGGGAACAGCGCGTGCGGTTACAAAGAAGAACTCGGCGTTATGGCACGGATCTGGTGTGGCATGTCATTCGTAGCTACATCAAGGGAATGGCGAAAGGGGAAAACGCTTATTTTCGTCCCGAAGACTATGAAAAGCTGCCTCGAAAAATGAAAACCGTGACCCAACAAGAGTTTGAAGAGGTTTATACCGGGGCATGGACTGATTTTTACCGTCCCCATTGTAGCGATCATGGCGACTGGGATGATCAGGATTTGGCGTTGGCGGTTTTGTCTGAAGGCAATTTACCCACCTGTTATCCAGCGGTGTTTTGCGATGAAGCACAGGATTTCACGGCCATTGAGTTAAAAATTCTATGTGACAGCTCCCTTTTTTCAGATCGGCAGCTCGATCCCCACGATCTGCTCAATGTCCCCTTTGTCTTTGCGGGTGACCCGTTGCAGACTTTGAATCCCACGGGATTTCGGTGGGAATCGCTTACGGCCAACTTCCACGAATATCTCCTCAAACCCTTTACGCATCAAAATCGCGTCAAAATTGAGTTTAACTATCGGGAACTGTTGGCGAATTACCGTTCATCGAAAAATATCGTCGGCTTCTGCAACTACATCCAATTGTTGCGCCGATGTCTATTAGAAGGTCACAATATTCAACCTCAAACAGCATGGCTTGACCGTCCAGAGGCCATGCGTCCCTTCCTCTATTCCACCGAAGCGAATGGTACGCGGGAGCTATTGAGACGATCCTCTATTGTGATTATTCCGAACTGTTATGAAGATGCCGAAGCAGAGTTCGTCGAAAACGATGAGTTTTTAAGAGAAGTCGTCGAACGAGATCAGAGCGACGACAGGAAGATTTCCTATACAACCGTTTTTAGCCCGAGCATGGTTAAGGGGTTGGAGTATGAAGAAATTGTGGTGCTTTATCGCTTTGGCGACACCTGTCCAGAATCGCTTTTAAAACGCATCGCGGGAGAAGACATGCCCCCGCTAACTTCGGACATGATGATCGAATGGGAGTATTTTTTTAATCGACTTTATGTAGCGGCCAGTCGGGCGTGTAGCCGTTTGGTCGTCATCGACACGCCGAGGGGATTAAAAACCTTCTGGTCAATTATGGAAAACAGTGATGCAGAACATCTCGCTCGTCATCTCAAAGTAAATTGTCCAGTAGAACAATGGGATGGTTCGAAATTGCTCATGATTGCCCAAGGTAAGTACGAAGACATCAGACGTCTGATGGAAAATATTCAAGAAGATGAAGATATTGAGGCCCTAGCGGATAGACATTACAAACAGGGAATCGAGAGTGGTGATGCGCGGTTCTTAAGGAAAGCTCGCCAATGGTATGAACGCCTTGAGCGTCCCGAAAAAGCGACCGAGTGTCGTGCCCATATCTTGAGGTTAGACGGGGCCTTTTTACCTGCCGCCGAGGCTTTTTTGCGAATTGGTTGTTACGAAGAAGCGTTCGATAGCTTCTGGAAAGGAGGCGCATTTGAGCGACTCAGTACACAATCGTGGCCCCTCGCGTTGGAGACGGATTTGCGCTTTAGCTGCGCCCGTTATCTGCAAAATACCCATTCCCGCACGGAATGGAGAGCCTCTCCGAACGAGACCGCCCAGCTACTCAGACAGTTAGCGCAACGAAGTGCCCAAGCGGATTTTGATGAGACGTGGCATCGCGTTTTTGGGAGTTTGTTGGAGGGCATCCGACGTTTTTCAAGGGAAGAAAATCTCCGTTCGCTTCAGCCACACGGCCCGTATATCGAAGAACTTGCGTCGTTAGTGGCCTTCTCGGAGGATCAGTTGGCCTATATCGCCTATCGCCTGGGATGCTATGAAGCCGCGAAGCGTCATTGGGAAGCGTTGAAACAGCCAACCCATTATCGACGAGAATATTTCGATACCGCTTATCGAGTCGGTCAATGGCCTGAAACTTTGAAATTCTTGGGCGAATTAAAACGCTATGAGGAGATTGTGCGGGATTGGCGGCAACAAAATGAGCCTTCTGAACTGGAGGAGGCACACGCCGAAATTCTGCTCGATGCGTTGCTTCAGCGAAACGAATGGGTCGCGGCCACTCATTTATTGACCCAAGACCGTCCACTGCGCGTATCTGCGAATTCCCGCTGGAATGGAGTTACAAAATTATGGTTGCAAATTGACGAGTTTTTGCGTCTTCACCAGGAAGAAGCGATTTTAGGGATCGAGTGCTACTTAACCGAACTGCTTCAGCAACGAAAGTTAGATTCACTCACCCCCGCATTAAATAAACTCGATGAGTTATTCGCTAGAAATCGCCTGTCAAAAACGCAGCGGGCGAAATTTGAGCGTCACTGGATTAG
>CAZTIH010000172.1:0-4096 GCA_964613675.1 uncultured Candidatus Competibacteraceae bacterium | reverse complement strand
ACGCCGTTCGCCGACCCGCTCACCGCCGCGTTTTACGACACCCACGCGGCAGAGACGGCGGCGATTCATCGGCAACTGCGGCCAGCGGCGCTGTACGAGTGGGCGCGAACCCATTTTTGGGCGGGCGAACCCACCGTGGACGTGGGCTGTGGCAGCGGCCGTGATACAGCGTGGCTGACAGCGGCGGGTTATCCCTGCGTGGGCGTGGATGGGTCGGCGGCCATGGTGCAGCAGGCCCAAGGGCATTTTCCGCATCACCGGTTCTGGATGGACGAGCTGCCCACCCTGGACACGCTCCCAGCGGGGCATTTCGCCAACATCTGGTGTTTGGCGGTGTTGATGCACCTGCCCTTGAGCGCATGGCCTTCGGCCCTGGCGGGGTTACATCGGGTGTTGCGACCCGACGGGGTGTTGTTGCTGTCGTTTCGCGGGACAACACAGCCCAATGGGCGGGAAAATGGGCGGTTGTATGTAACCCCCACGGCGGCAGCGTTGGCCCAGTGGTGCGCTGAAGCAGGGTTGCAACCCATGCAACAGGCCCGTCAGCGGGAGGCCGAACGGGATTTGTGGTGGGCATGCGGGGTTTGGCAGCGCGTTGACGGGCCATGTCGGTTGTGAGGTAGGCGACAGGAAATTGCGGACTATCCGACCCGCCACCCGAACAAGCCCCGTGGCCATGGGGGCGAATGGCGGTCGATGGCATTGGAGTCGCCATGAGCCGCAGCAGCGATTCACACTTTCATGAGGATGTGCCATGACCGACCACGCCACCAACCGTTATGTCAGCTTCAAGGGCATCGACTGCGAGGGGAATGCCCTCCGTCTGGCGATCCCCGGCCACAGCAACGCCTTCTGGGAATACTTTTCAAAGGAACGCCAGGGCAATGGCCCTGATGATTTGTTTTTGATTCACAGCCATGTCAACCAAGAACCATGACGCCGCGTTTTCACGACGCGCTGTCGTGCGGTCCCTGTTGAAGCTAATTGCGGGAGCGAACCCCATCGCTTTCGATGGCCTGAAATCTGCCTTGCCGAGTGCAGCCTTGATTTCTTCAGGGTGTTTTGTTCGCGATCTCACATCGCCCATTCCGCCATGATTGTCTTTTGGGTCGGCGGCGGCCTTCGTGAAGCGTCGCTGGGCCTTGAGTCGTCACGGTTCATCTCTCGGCGTGAACCTGATTCCCGCCTTGTTTTGTTCCCCACACAATGTCATTAAGGAGACACCATGTCTGTTGCCCCAATTAAAGCTTTTTCTGAAAAAGCCCGTGCCAATCCTGAATTAGCTGCGCAGTTGAAGGCTTGCCAGAAAATCAAGGAATTGCGCGCCCTCGCGGAGGCGGAAGGATTTGTCATTGACGAGAACTCCCTCTACCCGCCCAATGACCCCCAGTTCACCGAAGATCAATTATCAGAGCGACTGGTCAAGGCCTTGCTGCGCGTGTAACGACCGACGGCGAGGAGGGCATCTCGCAGTTGTCTTTTTCAGATAGGCCGCCCCGTTTGGAGGGGCGTTTCGCCGCCATCGAAGGCCAAACATTAGGCGTTGCTGTCTGAAAATGCGCAGGCCGCCGAGGTGATGTTGGGCGAATTGATCGACCTGATTTCTAGCATCGCGCTGGGCAAAGAAGGCGACCGCTCTAAGGATATTTTCGGGCGCGTGTACGAGTATTTTTTGGGATAGTTTGCTGGTGCTGAAGGTAAACGCGGCAGCGAGTTCTACACCCCACGTTCCGTGGTGCGCGTGTTGGTGGAAATGCTCGAACCCTACTCGGGCCGCGTCTACGACCCTTGTTGCAGTTCAGTCGGAATGTTTGTGCAGTCGGAAAAGTTCGTGCGAGCGCACAGCGGCCGCATCGGCGACATCGCAATTTACGGGCAAGAGAGCAATTACACGACCTAGCGGTTGTTCAATAATGAATAAGGTGGTGGCGTTGCTTCGCCATCGGCGATGTACAGGTGACAATTAATCGCCATACCCATTTGGTTCCTGACAACATCCATTAAGGTGGCGACTCACCTGGATCACCATACCGCCCAGTTCAGACGGGGATCAAAATACCGCAGGGCCTTGATTTTATTGGTGGCTATGAGTGGAATTGAACCACTGACCTCAGCATTATGAGTGCCGCGCTCTAACCATCTGAGCTACATAGCCGTTTCAAAATTGAAGGCCGCGCACTATCTATGACTCACGCCCCTTCGTCAACTCTCAAAATCACTGACTCCCTCATCGCGGACGTGGACGCGGCAAAATCGGTTGATCGCTACGGGGCTGAAGCGTGAATTGTACGCGCCCCGCTGCCCCCCCGCCCCCTGCCGAAATCCGCCCTGTACCCATCTCATAAACCACCCGTTCTCCCCGAAATTCATCCTGATTTTGCGTAAATCGCACCCGCCCCGTAATCACCACCTGGCCATTACCGACATCGTATTCGAGCTTTTGGCCCTCCCCCTCAATGGGATTCCGTTGACCTTCGGGCGTGACGCGAAACCGAGCCGGTTGGCCAATGGCTTCTACGCGTCGAAACGCCCCGTTTTCTAGAAAAATCGTGGCTTTATCCGCGTTTAACCGCATGGATCCCTGAGTCACGACCACATTTCCCTCGTAAACACTAATCCCCGTATTTTGGTCGAGCTGGGCGCGATCCGCCTCAAGACGAATGGGTTGGTTGCGATCATTGGCCTTCACGGGCGATGACAACCAAACCCAAAAAGTTAGCAAAATCAAAAGTTTATGGGACATATTCGCCTCGTACGGTACGCAATTCGAGTCGATGTTGCGCAAGATCAGCCAAAAACCCAACTGCCGTCGTTTGCCCTTGTGGCGTAAACAGTTGGGCGAATTGCTCAGAAAAAATTCGTTGATGAGGCGGCTCAATTGTGACCGCCTCGGTGTGAAGTACTAACGCCGTTTGATTGGCGTGGGGAAACCGCACCGCCCGTACCTCGCCCATCAGTTCGATCCGCGCTTGATCGTGACTGATCCACGCCTGACGCGCCCGTAAAAGCCATAGCCGTTGCCCCGCCAAGTCGTAGCCCAACATCAAAGGTTGTTCGATCTCCATACCCTCCGTGTTGGCCAACTGCTGGAGGTGCGGCGCCATTAACACGAGTTGCGGTTGCCCATTCGGATGGCGCCGAACTGCGGTGAATTCCTCGAGAAATAATGAGGGGACAGACTCGGCGGGCGACGGCGTCAACTGCTCTTCCACCACCGATAACAGCCACTGGCTCAGTAGAGCAATTCCCCCAAAAAACGACAGCACCCACCAGTTATTCAAGGGAATTCGCGACCGTTTACGGTTGGCGTGGTGCCGAGCGTTGGGGGCGCTCTAGCCACTCGTTGACCTGCGTTAACGCCGCTTCGTCAAGCCCACCTGCCGCTTGTAACAAACTGAATTGATTCAAAATTTGGTCAAACCGTGCGAAGGACAAATCCCGTTCAGCTGCGAACAAATTTCGCTCCGCATTCAACACATCCACAATCGTGCGCGTCCCCACCTCGTAACCCGCTTGCGTGGCATCAAGGGCGCTTCGATTGGAGACGACGCTCTGTCGCAAGGCTTGAATTCGCGCAGTCTCGGCATTCAGATTCTGAAAGGCTTGTCTTGCCTGTTGCACGACCCGTCGCTGTTGGGCCTCAAGCTGTTGTTTTGCCGCTTCATAATCAAAGGCCGCTTGACGAATTCGCGAACTCAGATTGCCCCCTTGGTAAATCGGAATCCGTAACTCAACGCCGATTTGGGCCGTATTTCGCTGCCCCACCGCGCTTTGACTGTTGGCGGAACCGCCCAACTGCGCCGTGGCATCCAAGGTTGGCCAGCGATCTGCCTGTCGTACCGCAATGCCCGCCCGCGCAATCTCGACCGCAAATCGACTGCTCTGCACGGTGGGATTGTTCTGCAACGCCTGTTCCGCCCAAAAATCTCCGTTCCCTCCCTCGGGTGGCGTCACCTCGGCTTCCTCACGCAATAACGCAATTTGATCCGAATACGCCCCGACGAGTCGCCGCAACGACTCTTTAGCATCCGCAACCCCTACTTCTGCCCCAATTTCTGTCGCGACGGCTTCATCAAATCGCGCTTGGGCCTCCTGA
>CAZTIH010000171.1:0-4477 GCA_964613675.1 uncultured Candidatus Competibacteraceae bacterium | reverse complement strand
GTGGGCAGCGCGCTTCTTTAAGACGCGAAGCCTCGCAGTCGATGCCATTGAGCACCATCGCGTACTGGTTAACGAGCAACGCGCCAAGCCTGCGCGCCTCATTGGTGACGGGGATCGCCTGACGATTCGTCGGGGGCCTTTTGAGCATTGTGTAGTCATCCAACAGATTTCCCATCAACGGGGGCCTGCAACTCAAGCCGCGTTGCTGTACATCGAAACGCCGGAAAGCCGCTTAAAGCGTGAACAGCTTGCCGAACAATTAAAATCCCAACCCACGCCCTCCCCCAGTCGCCCAACGAAAAAAGCGCGGCGGCAGATCATTCAATTCACCCGTCGTCCCACCATTGATTCCCAAGGTTACGGTTCAACGGCTGACGATGACGACATGTTTTAGGCGTTGATTCACAATTCATCGCCAGGGGGCAAAGTTTTTAAGACTTCTTCAATCGTCGTCAGCCCTGCCGCGACCTGTTGTGCCGCGCTCAATCGCAAGGGATGCAATCCTTGGGTTACGGCTGCTTGACGCAAGGCCGTGGCATCGGTTTCGCGTTGGACTTGACGCCGTAACTCGTTGTTGAAGGCCAAAATTTCGTAAATCGCAATCCGCCCCAAGTAGCCCGTTTGGCGACATTCCACACACCCCACCGGCTGAGCGACTTGTGCAGGCGGTGGCATTTCGTAAGGTGCCACCAGGGTCTGCCATAACACCGTGTCCGTTGGACGCAATTCTTTGCAGTGGGGACACAAGGTCCGTACTAAGCGCTGCGCCATGACCCCCAACACCGTCGTTTGAATCAGGTAATGCGGCACCCCCAAATCAATTAACCGCGTCACCGCCGAAGGTGCATCGTTGGTATGGAGCGTCGATAGAACCAAATGCCCGGTTAAGGCCGCTTGAATTGCCATTTGGGCCGTCTCTAAATCGCGAATCTCGCCCACCATGATGATGTCGGGGTCTTGACGCATCAACGCACGAATCCCTTGCGCAAAATTAAGCCCAATTCCCGCCTGAATCTGCATCTGGTTCAGATTCGGATCGACTAGCTCAATAGGATCTTCAACCGTACAGATGTTAACCGTCGGGTTGGCCAACAGACGCAACGTGGAGTAGAGCGTGGTGGTTTTCCCCGACCCTGTGGGTCCCGTCACCAACACAATGCCGTGGGGATGATCAATTAATTCACGCCAATGCCGTTCTTCGTCCGAGGAAAAGCCTAGTTGCGCGAAGGTCTTGACGGCCACATCCGGGTCGAAAATCCGCGCAACGCATTTTTCGCCAAACACCGTTGGCATGGTCGCCAAACGCAATTCGACTTCTCGTCCGGACGGAGACCGCGTTTTGATGCGACCATCTTGCGGACGCCGTTTTTCAGCCACATCGAGTCGTCCCAAAATCTTAAAACGACTCACCACCGCCCGCATGACGATGGCGGGCATTTCGTACACTCGGTGCATGATCCCATCAATCCGAAACCGCACCTGCCCCTTGTCGCGACGGGGTTCGAGATGAATATCACTGGCGCGTTGCTCGAAGGCGTACTGCAACAACCAATCGCAAATCTGAATGATGGGCTTGTCTTCAGCGCCGAGTTCCGCCGCTTCCCCTAGCTCCCAAAGTTGTTCAAAATTATGAATATCAACTTGGTGACTGCCCCCCTCCGCTTTAGCCGACTGCAATGATCTCGCTAAACCGTTGAATTCCATCAAAAATCTTTGAATATCTAAAGGGTTTGCGATTACCCGTTTAATGTCTTTTCGCAATAGTTTGTTGAGATCAGCTACCCATTCAGTAATAAAGGGTTCAGCGGTTGCGAAGGTCACAGTCTGCGCGTCGACCGCAATGGGGAGCAAACGGTAGCGAGCGGCGTACGCATACGACACCAGTCCCCCGACCGCCGCCGCGTCAATCGTCAACGGATCAAGACGCACAAAAGGAAGATCGGTACGTTGAGCCAACCACTGGCAGAGCACATCGAGACTCAACACCGTGTGGGGGGGCTGCCGACTGGGGAGCTTTTGGTTGGCAACCAATACCAGCGGATGCAATTCTCGTTGGCCGCCCCATTGTCCGCGTTTACGAGCGTGTTCGGCCTGTGCCGCGTCGATTAACTGGTCTTGTACCAATCCATCGAGCACCGCCGACAAACTCAGGGGTTTGCCCGATAACAATGCGGGGGTAAATAAAGCTGTGGCCACAAAATTTCCGTTCGGTCAAGAAAACGGCTTGTGAACATAACGCAGCTCATCAAAAAATGTGATGCCTCTCATGGCCTAACGGCGCAAATAATCCTGTATCCCCCGCGCCAACCCCCGCGCAATTTCTCGACGATAAGTCGCATCGGCGAGTCGCGTTTCCTCGACGGGATTGCTCAATGAGGTCACTTCTACTAACACGCTGGGCATCTGCGTTCCCATCAACACCACAAACGGCGCTGATTTCACTCCCGCGTTCACCAAATCTGGGTTAATGGCGTGCAAATGCGGAAACAATTGCTGTTGAATAGCCGTTGCCAACCGTTCGGACTCCTGTTGCTTGAGCGTATTTTCTAAACGGGCGGTGAGTTGGCGAAATTCGTGAAGGGTGTACCCCGATTCGGCATTTTCAATCTGAAGCAAATCTGCACGCACATCCGTCCCCTGTACACTGGGAAAGTACGTCTCTGTAAAGGGGGCGAAATCGTTTAGTAACGCATTGATGTGAATCGAAATAAATAAATCCACCTGAGCAGCGTTCGCTTTGTCAACTCGTTCTCTCAACGACAGAAAAATATCTGAATCACGGGTTAAGTAAATCTGCAAATCGGGTCTGAGCTGCTGTAACTCGTCCCGTAACTGTTTAGAAATATCGAGAACTAAATCCTTCTCCAATAGGCCACTCGCACCTTTTGCGCCCCAGTCTCGTCCACCGTGGCCTGGATCGATCATGATTTTTTGCACCCCCAATCCCAACAGTGCCGCGATGGCTTGGGGCGCCGCTCCGTTGACAGGCGAATGGTGCAAATCGGCGGGCAACCCCTGATTTTCATCGCAGATAAACATGAGTAAAGGCGTGGAAATCGCCCAAGCGGGAGGCACAACCGGTCGAATCCATAAGAGTTGTTGGTTCACGGCAGCGGGCGACTGATAAATCAATCCGGCGGTTGGCAAGCGCGGTAAAGAAAGTGCCACGGGCGCATTTCCATTGAAGACAAGTTGCAACTTGCCGTAAACCCAAGCCGTTGACCAAAAAAGGAGCAGTAACCCGATGAGCAGAATCATCCATTCTAATGCTCGGGCCACTTGAGATGGCCGCGCAAATGAGGGCTTCGGCAAAGGTGGCGCAGTTCCAATGTGAGGCGCGTTCTCAACCTGAGGCGCGGTATCTGTCGATTCTCCCGCCTGTTTGCCTAACCAAGCCGCCGCTAACGGCACAAATTGCGGCGATGAATCGTCAGCAGACGGGAGCGTTGATCCCTGCTCCAACGAATCGGTCGGTTTTCCCAACCACGCCGCCGCTAATGGCACAAATTTTTTTGATGGTTCGTCGTCCATAGTCTTCGTTGGGTTGAAACTGCTCTCTTCAGGGAGATAGAACTTGTTTGGGACAGGGAAAAGCTCTTCCAAACTCGACTTTTTGGGGAGATGGATTGAAGCGTTTAATCCGACCGCAAGCTAGTTGCACAAAATTAAACCCCAAAAGTTCCTTATAATTCTCGGAAAATTCGGATCACAAGGAAGTTATCTATGCGAAACTTTTCTTCTACTTCACAAAGCAATTCTTCCTTCAGCGGCCTGCTCACTTCGACGAGCGGGCTTTTTCATGCTTTTTTGGAGTAAAAATTATGCGTTTCGGATTATTTTTCGCCAGCGGGCTGCGGTATCGCGCGACCCTAGACGCCGCCAAACCCCATTGGTTATGGCCCGATTTCTGGCGATTGCGCGAATTACAACGACAGCATCCCGAAATGCGCCAGTATTTCCGCGCCAATACCCCTCAACAGAATGCCATCAGAAATCTGATTGGCCGCACTCAGCGTCTCTACAACCGCTGAATTTTCCGTGCAAACGGATGAATGGCGTTCAAGACTGCCTCAAAAAACCTAATTCAAAGACCAACGGCTGCAATTTCGCCGTCAATTTCTTATAAACGCGCTCAAATTCACCAAAATCAACGGTTGTTGGATAGTCGCCGCTTTCATTGCGTTTTTTGAGCGCGTTGCGGATTTGATACCAACCGACATCAGGGCGATTTAATTTTAATTCTTCTCGTACACGATGATTGTCCGTAACGGCGAAATACGCCAGCCATAATGACCGCCCTGTACTTAAAACGGCCTCGGCTTCCTCGGACAGGGGCTTTTCGTGGAGGTATTGCACCATAAAATCCGATTCAAACCGTCCTGATGCGCCCACTTCACTTTCGGAGTAAGGAATAAAGTGGTTCACAAGATGCCATTTTCTGCCATTCCATTCTAAATCGTTGGCACTCGCCGTTAAG
>CAZTIH010000170.1:0-4508 GCA_964613675.1 uncultured Candidatus Competibacteraceae bacterium | reverse complement strand
TTGCCTTCAAAACGCTGGGGGGAATTCTTCTATTTGCCCTGTTGTGGGGCACATTTGGGCGGTTACCCACGGTGGGGCGAGGTCAAGGGATTTTGATTACGCCCAACTCGGTCATCCCGTTACAAGTTCAGGCGGAGGGACAGGTTGCCCGTTGGTTAGTGGAAAAGGGCGATTTTGTAGAAGCTGAACAGGTGATTGGCCTGCTGGAACAACCCGATTTGTTGCGACAACTCGAACAGGCCCGCGCCAAACGCCTCGAAACGGAAATTAAACAAACCGCGTTGTCGGCGTTGCGGGAACAGTTTTGGACCCTCGAAGAGACCGCCCTTGCACGACGAGATCGCTTACTCGACCAACGAATTGAGGAATTAAGCGCGTACTTGGTGCGAGCACGACAGTTCATCGAAGCGGTGAATGCGAATGATCGCACTTATCTAGCGGCCCAGCGCCAAGCCTTGGAAGCCAATAAACAGGCGAAATCGCAATTAACGGTGGCATTTCAGGAGCGCGTTGCGAGTTACGAACGGCTAAGCAATGAACGGCTCACGCCGACGGATGCGTTACTGGAACAGCAGCGTCGTTACGAGGACAGCCTATTGGAATTGCGAAATTTAGAATTGCAGCTTCAGGAAATGGAATTGAAACAGGTGCAGCTCGCCGAATCGCTGCTCGATGCGCAAATGACCATGACCAACCGAGAAAACGAACTCACGCAGTTTAATTTGCAACGTCGGGAGTTTGAAAATCGCCTAGCCCAATTGCAGAAAGAGCGCAGCGAAACCCGTTTCCAAGTGCAAAACGAACTCAACGAGTTAGATCGACAAATCGAGCGATTAGGGGAACAACTCGGTCGCCACCGCCAAATCGTCACGCCTTTTAGCGGCCAAATTTTGGAGTTGACGGTGAACGAGGGGGCAGTGGTGACGGCCGGCGACCGTTTGGCCCAAATCGACACCCGTCGCCCGACAGATCCGCTCGTGGCGCTCGCCTACTTTCAGGACAAGCTCGGCAAACAGTTGCACCCCGATATGGCGGTACGAGTATCGCCGTCCACCGTGCCGCAAAAGCGTTATGGCAGCATTCGCGGCACAATTATTTCCGTTTCGCCTTTCCCGATTACGGCGGAGGGGGCGATGAATTATGTGGGGAACCGCGAGGTCGCGAATCAACTCACGGAAAACCGTCACCAAATCGAGGTGTTTATTGCGTTGGAACGCGCCCTGACGCCTTCGGGGTACCTGTGGACCTCGATGATTGGCCCCAATACGGTATTGACGGCGGGAACCACAACCGATGTGTGGGTCACTTCGGAACGCCGTTCACCGCTGTCTTACGTCCCGCCGATTGTGCGCCGTTGGGTGGGGCTGTGAAACCGCTCGATTCTGAAACCCTTGCCCCGAATACGCGGGGAGCTGATTTTTGATCTGAGGTTTTTATGGCCCGTGTAAAAACGCCGTTGTTGCTACAGCTCGAAGCCGTTGAATGTGGAGCGGCTTGTTTGGGAATGATTTTGGAGTACTACGGTCGCATCGTGCCGCTGACCGAGCTACGCCGCGAATGTGGGGTGTCACGGGACGGGGTCAAAGCCTCCAATCTCATTAAAGCGGCCCGCAAATATGGCTTAGAAGCGAAGGGCCTCAAACAGGATGTCAACACGGCGATGAAAATTCCCTGTCCCTTTGTGGTGTTTTGGAACTTCAATCACTTTCTGGTGGTGGAGGGCTTTGATTCGTTGCGCAAGCGGGTTTTTCTGAACGATCCCGCGCATGGTCATCGCATCATTTCGTTTACCGAATTTGACGAGAGTTTTACGGGCGTTGCGTTGACTTTTAAGCCCGGGCCGAACTTCCAGCGGGGGGGGCAAAAACCCCAGCTCTGGCGCGCACTTAAAACCCGTTTCCAACATACAGGGCTTACCCTTCCCTATCTGGTTTTAATTGGGTTGGTGTTGACTTTACCGGGCCTCATCATTCCCGCCTTCACCCAGATTTATCTCGACGAAGTGCTGGGAGAATCCCGCGACGACTGGTTACGACCGCTTATGTTGGTGATTGCGTTGACCGTCATTTTCAAACTGACCGTGGAACTCGTGAAGTTTTTGTGCTTACGACGTCTGCGAATTCACTTAGCGGTCTCCAATTCGAGTGCGTTTTTCTGGCATCTGTTGCGGCTGCCACTCTCGTTTTACGCGCAGCGTTACAGCGGCGAGATTGCGTTACGCCAAAAGCTCAACGATTCGGTGGCCAACACGCTGTCGGGCAAACTGGCGGATACGGCGTTGAGTTTGATGATGATGGGGTTTTACGCGGCGTTGATGGCGTATTACCACGTGACCTTGACCCTCGTCGGGATCGGTTTTGCGGCCTTTAGCTTCCTCGCGTTACGGGCCTTGGGACATCGCCGCGTCGATGCCAACATTCGCTTACGGCAGGATTTCGGCAAGGTCGCAGGGGACACCATCGCCGCCCTTCACGCCATGGAAACCCTCAAAGCCGCAGGACAAGAGGCCGCATTTTTCTCGAAGTGGGGGGGACGTTACGCCAAAGCCGTCAACAGTCTGCAAGACCTCCAAATCGCCACGCAAACCCTGACGGTCATGCCCGTGCTATTCAACGCCATCAATACGGCAGTGATTTATCTGTTGGGCGGACAGGCCGTGATTGCGGGCGAAATGTCGGTGGGAACGCTCGTGGCCTTTACGGCGCTGATGAGCAGTTTTCAAGAACCCATTAAGGATTTAGTGGACTTGGGCAGTGAATTGCAGGAACTCGATGGCGACTTAAAACGCCTCGATGATGTTTTGGGTGCCGCCGTGGATAGCGATGCGGTCGATGTCGAGGGCCGTCAGCAATCGGCCGACGACCGTACCCTCATGACCTGGCCCCTTCAGCTCAAAGGTCATGTTTCCATTCGCAATCTTGGCTTTGGCTATAGTCCGCTAGATCCACCGCTTTTTAAGGGGGTCAACATCGAGATTCCACCAGGGAAACGGGTGGCGTTTGTGGGGGCGAGTGGATCGGGTAAATCGACGATGGCTCAACTGATTTGTGGCCTATACAAGCCTTGGGAAGGCGATGTGTATTTCGATAATCACCCCCGTTCCCAGATTCCGCGATCGGTGATGAGTGCTTCGTTTGGCTTGGTCACGCAGGAGATTTTCTTATTTGAGGGCACGGTGAGGGACAACCTCACGCTTTGGGATCAAACGATTCCCGACAAAACCCTGTACCGCGCCCTAAGTGATGCAGCCATTTTAGAGGTGGTGCTCGCGTTACCTCGCGGACTCGATAGCGTTCTGCTGGAAGGCGGCGCGAATCTCTCGGGGGGCCAACGACAGCGCCTCGAAATTGCACGGGCACTGGTTCAAAACCCCACGATTTTATTACTCGACGAAGCCACAAGCGCCCTCGATGGCGAAACCGAACGACTTATCGACGAACGCCTCCGTTTGCGGGGCTGTACTTGCATCATTATTGCCCACCGCCTTAGCACCATCCGCGACTGTGACGAAATTATCGTGCTTGCCCACGGCGAAATAATCGAACGCGGTACCCACGCCCAGTTATGGGAAAACAACGGGTTATACGCCGAATTGTTGCGTGCGGGGGGTGAATTGACCGAGGAATCTGCGGCATGACCTCTCACGACCACGACGATCCCTTCAAACGCCCTCGGGTTTCCCTTCAACCCAATCCGCCTTTATCTCCCATGAATGCGACGGAGTCGGACGGATCCACGACAGAAATCCCCGCGAATGCGACGGAGCAGGTTCCGACAGAAGTCCCCGTGGATACGACGGCGCCAGTGAAGACAGAACCTCCCCTAAATACGACGGAGTCGTCGGAAGACACCCACCAACCAACCGCACCTCAAGACATGCTGGAACAGATCGACTTTGAAACCCCGGTCGATGTGAACTCGACGATGGTGGGACGGGTGATGCGGGCCGTCAATTTCGATCACACAGAGGACACGTTGTCTCCCCTCGAATTGTCCGATGACGCGGCCCACGAAGTCGAAAAATCCATTGATTTCAAGAAGTCCTTCGACGCGGATTCGACGATGGTGGGGCGGGTGCTAAAAGCGATTGACTTTGAACAAAGCGGCCTCATGCGTCGCCTTGAACAAACGCAATCTCGCCCTCGCGTGTCGCTGCAAGACCTGGGCGAAACCGACCGCATTGCGCACACCAATACCGAAACCGAGTCGAATCAGAAACGGGGTGCTGGCCTAAAAAGTCGGATTCATAAGCTCAAAAATCACCAATCCCTGCTGTTGGATCAACCCAACGTCTTTTGGATGGTCGCTAAGGGGTCATTGGATTTGTTGAGTACGAAGGTACGTTATGGCGCGCCGTTGGGGATGCGACGTCATCTGTTTCGTTTACCCCCACGAGGGGCGGTAGTCGGCTGCGCGGCGGATGAAGCGGGTCAGTTCCTCAGCTTTATGGCAGTGGCCGTCGGCGAAACCACCGTCATCAAGATTCGTTTCGACCCCAAAATTGAACG
>CAZTIH010000169.1:0-4567 GCA_964613675.1 uncultured Candidatus Competibacteraceae bacterium | reverse complement strand
ACGCTATCGACAACTCATTGATCCACGGTTGTTTTCTTACGCAACCTGGCCCGTAACTTCCAGCCGCTCTGAGGAAAAAAAGCCGATTATCTCGGACATCTCGCCCCCAGATGCGGTTTTTAGACAGGTGTCGTTAGAACGTCTGTTAAATTTCTGGGAGAACCCAACGCGCACCTTTTTGCGGGAGCGCCTTGGCGTGCGATTACACGAAGATGAAGGGCCACTATTGGCTTCTGAACCTTTCGTATTAGAACCATTTCGCGACTTGCAGATTCGACGAGCCATTATCGAAGATCGCTCACGGGCCACCCAATCACTCGTAAAAGCAAGGGGTTGGCTTCCTCACGGGATGCCAGGAACCGTGGTTTACGAGCGCGAACTTGCCTTGGTTTTGCAGAACTTAGGGGAGCTACTCGATCCGCAAATGGCCTATCAAGCGCCGTTGCCCCTCGATTTATCCCTAGGCGAATTTCAATTGACGGGCTGGCTCGACAAACTCTGTCGGTCGGGTTTACAGGGCTATGAAGTCAAAAAACTCTCAGCAAAACAAATTGTTAGTATTTGGATCCGCCACCTGGTGTTACAGGTTCTCGATCCCACTGAAATTGGTAAACAGACCTCATGGCTGTGTTTCGGATCCGAGCTGAAAACCGGCAGAAATAACGAATTTCGTTTAGCTCCCCTGTATTCGCCTACGGAAGCTAAAGATAATTTATTGAAATTATTGGACTTTTATTGGGAAGGAATGCAGACACCCTTACCCTTTTTTCCAAAATCGGCGTTAGCCGCAGCTCAAGCCATGTCTAACGGTAAAGATCGGAACGGCATTCAGAATGCAGCCGAACAGGCGTGGATAAATCATTACAATCGCTCGGGAGAATCGGCGGACTTACATTATCAATTGATTTGGCCCAGTACCCGAGAAGTCGTTACGCAACAACGGTTTATCGACTTAGCAGAATCGGTTTTTCAACCGCTATTGGTGCACATACAACAGATGTCAACTTCAGCGCAGAAATCGACTAAGAAAAAGTGATGAATGATAAAATGTCCTCTAAGCCGTTGATTATTGGACGTTTTGCGCCCTCACCTACCGGGCCGCTACATTTTGGATCGTTGGTGGCGGCATTGGCCAGCTATCTCAACACCAAGTCACAAGGAGGCCATTGGCGGTTGCGAATTGAAGATATTGATGCGCCTCGGGTGGTGGTCGGGGCCGCAGAACGCATTCAACAACAGCTCGTCGAACACGGCTTGCTGTGGGACGGCCCCATCGTGTTTCAACGCCAACGCACCCTGATCTATCGCGCCGCTTGGTCTCGGTTAGTTGAGCAAAAACAAGTCTATTCCTGCACCTGTTCCCGTCGCGAAATCGCCGCTCACAGTCACATGGGGATCGACGGTCTCGTTTACCCAGGCACCTGTCGTAATGGCCACACTAAACGTAACCAACCGTTTGCCTGGCGATTGCGTACGGATGGCGTTAAGCAACCTATTGAATTTAATGATGAAATACAGGGGTTATGTCGCCAAAATGTCGCTATGGAAGTCGGCGATTTCGTGGTCTGGCGGGCAGATGGGTTGTTTACTTATCAACTCGCTGTGGTCGTCGATGATGCGGAGATGGGCGTGACGGAAGTGGTGCGCGGTGCCGATTTGCTCGCCTCCACCGCAAGACAAATCCTATTACAACAACAACTTAATCTGCCTACGCCGCGTTACGCCCATCTTCCCCTTGTTCTCGATTCGGTGTTGCGCGAAAAACTCAGCAAAAAAACCCACGCACCTCCCCTCCTTGCCCGAGACGCCGCGCAGTCGTTGTGGCGGGCCCTCGATTTTTTGCAGCAAGCCCCGCCCCGTGAGTTGAAAACGGCTTCCGTTGCGGAGGTAATGGCGTGGGCGATAACTCACTGGCAAATCAAACAAGTACCGCAGTGCAGCGAAAAATCGTTGATTTCAAAGGTTTGACTTAGCCTCAGGGCAAGAGAACAATGACCGAAATGCGCGACAAGCCCCGTCCTTCAGGTATCCACAAATCCATCGCATCTTAATCGTCATGAAAAAGCTCAAAGCCTACAAGTTCGCGCTGACGCCCACACCTAGCCAAGTTCAGAAAATGAAGGGCTTCGCGGGGTCATACCGGTTTGTCTATAACAAGGCTTTGGCGCTTCAGAAGGAATGCCACGAGAAAGGCGAGAAAAAACTAAGCTACACGGATATGTGCAAGCTACTTGCTCAATGGCGTCATGATCCCGAAATACTATGGTTAGCAGATTCGCCCGTTCCCCCGTTGCAGCAAGCGTTGAAGAATCTGGATCGCGCTTACCCCAATTTTTTCGCCAAGCGGGCTGCATTCCCACGGTTTAAGAAGAAAGGATTGTCTGAAAATGTCCATTATCCAGATTCAAAGCAATTCATTGCCAACGCCCGTCTGGACTATCTGCACAAAGCCTCTCTCATGATCAGCCAAAGCCACGCGGTGGTGTGCATCGAGGATTTGCAGGTTGACCACATGAGCAAATCGGCGAAGGGCAAGGGAGTCGCCGCAAAATCGGGTCTCAACAAAGCGATTTTAGGCCAAGGTTGGGGCGAGTTCCGTCGTCAGCTCGACTACAAATTGGCTTGGGAAGGCGGACATCTCATCGCGGTGCCGCCAAAAAATACGAGTCGAACCTGTCCCAAATGTGGACATGTGTCGGGAGAGAATCGCAAGACGCAAGTGTGTTTTGTGTTTACCGAATGCGGATTCAAGGAAAACGACGATCTTGTCGGTGCCTTGAATGTGCTAAGGGCGGGACACGCCCAGTTAGCCTATGAAGTGAGCGGTGCATTAATGCCGCCAGTAGCAGGAACCCTCCGAACTATTTTGGCAAAGTCCGAAAGGACCGCTTAAATAGCGTCGGAATCCCCGTCCTTTAGGGCGGGGAGGATGTCAACAAAACCACTGCCCGAGGAGATATAAGATGACTGACGAAAAAGTCTATCCCGTTAAGCCAGAGATTGCGCAAAACGCTTGGATCGACGACGCCAAGTACCAAGCCCTATACGCCCAGTCGGTGAATGATCCCGAAAGCTTCTGGACCGAACAGGCAAACCAGTTCGTCACGTGGTTTAAGCCCTTTGAAAAGGTCTGGGAGTGGGATTACGGCAAAGCGCACATTCGGTGGTTTGATGGCGGCAAACTCAATTTGAGTTACAACTGCTTGGATCGCCATTTAGAGACTCGCGGCGATCAAGTTGCCATCATTTGGGAAGGCGACAGCCCCACCGATGACAAGCAAATTACCTACAAACAGTTGCACGAAGAAGTTTGCAAATTTGCCAATGCGCTCAAGGGGATGGGGGTCTCGAAGGGCGATCGCGTTTGTATTTACTTGCCTATGGTCCCCGAAGCTGCCGTAGCGATGTTGGCCTGTGCGCGCATCGGTGCCGTTCACTCCATCGTGTTTGGGGGATTTTCTCCCGATGCGCTGAAAGACCGCGTTGTGGACGCTGAGTGCAAAGTGGTGATTACGTCAGATTACAGTTTGCGCGGCGGTCGGGCGATTCCCCTGAAAACCAACGCGGACAAAGCGTTAGAAAATTGCCCAAGCGTGACGAATCTTGTCGTCGTCAAGCGCACTGGCGGCAATATCAATTGGGTCGAAGGGCGCGACGTTTGGTATCACGAAGTGACGGCTGCCGCCTCTGCGGACTGTCCCCCCGAAGAGATGGATGCAGAAGATCCGTTATTTATTCTGTACACCTCTGGTTCCACGGGCAAACCCAAGGGCGTTCAACATACCATCGGGGGGTATACGCTCTACGCCACGATGACTCACAAGTATATTTTTGACTATCACGAAGGGGAAATTTATTGGTGTACGGCGGATGTGGGTTGGGTCACCGGCCATACGTACATCGTTTACGGTCCCTTAGTGAACGGGGCGACCACCTTGATGTTTGAAGGGGTGCCCAACTTCCCGACGATTTCCCGTTTCTGGGATGTCGTGGATAAGTGGAAAGTCAATATCTTCTACACCGCCCCCACCGCCATTCGGATGCTCATGCGCGACGGTGAAGAACCCGTAAAACGTACGAGTCGTGCCACTTTGCGCGTTTTGGGTTCAGTGGGTGAGCCGATTAATCCCGAGGCGTGGGAGTGGTACTACCGCGTGGTGGGTGAGGAGCGTTGCCCAATCACCGATACCTGGTGGCAGACCGAGACCGGCGGCATTCTCATTGCTCCTTTGCCGGGCGCGACGAACCTCAAACCCGGTTCGGCGACCAAGCCCTTTTTTGGAGTGGTACCGGCATTGCTCGACGGGGATGGCAAGGAAATCGAAGGGCCTGGTGAAGGTAGCCTCGTCATCAAGCAGCCTTGGCCCGGTCAGATGCGCACGGTGTACGGGGATCCGCAGCGGTTTTACGACACCTATTTCTCCATGTACCCCGGCTACTACTTCACGGGAGACGGTGCCCGTCGCGATGCAGATGGGTATTACTGGATTACGGGACGAGTGGACGACGTCATCAATGTATCCGGTCACCGCATGGGCACGGCAGAAGTCGAATCTGCGTTGGTGTT
>CAZTIH010000168.1:0-4631 GCA_964613675.1 uncultured Candidatus Competibacteraceae bacterium | reverse complement strand
CCGATAGCATCGTTCAATAAACGCCCCAGGGCCGTCTTCAGTTCCTCGGTCAAAATCGCATTTGGAATGGGATCCACATCGGGCAAAACATCCTGTAAGAGTTGATAAAAGCCCAACAGCTCGGCGCGTCCCATATTGAGTTGCCGTCCCCCTGAAACGGGACCATTGATGAACCGCATAGATGAAATTGTGGCGGCCAACGCATGAGCTAATGCAGACTCTCCCTCCTCTCGCCCGTGACGCGCATTAACAATAATTCCTCGCTCCAAGCCAATAAAAGCCTGTCGGTTGCCCTGTAGAGTGAGGAACACCATCCCCGTCGTCTCCGCTGTGGACAAATCTAAAAGCATTTCGATTAACGTCATCGGATGGGGATGATTCATCGCGGATCCCGCTGGAGTTTGGGGAGATAAGGAGCGTGTCTGAACATTCATGGGCTGTTCCCTCCTAGATAGGTGTTGATAATACGATCAAATTCTCCCGTGCGTCGTAATAAAGCTAATCCTTCGTTAAATCGGGTCATGTGAAGCGTGAGGAAGGGGTGATTGTGGGCGATGATGAGATGTAAATCGACGCTTTCCAAAGGCTGTTCGAGGGCGCGAAACAGTCCCCGTGCCCGAGCACCATGTAACGTTTGAAGCGCCTGCCATCCGACAAATTCGTCGATAGGAACTAAATCCACACGACTTAATGCAAGCATTTTGAAGCAGTTTTCGAGGCGCGGAACCCGTTGTAGCGTCAAAATTCCCTGCGCTACTAAGGGATCAATGTCTTGCGTGAAATAACCGAGCGGTTTACAGGCTCTCAGCCCTCTGAGACTTTCAGCCGTTTGAAAATCAATGGTCGAATTTCGCTGCACAAACAGTAAGGTTCGCACTCTAAAAACCACCTCTGAGTAGGCAAAATCCGCCAGTCTTTCCTCATTTTTCACATAGGGGAATGTCGCGATATAACGATGGGCACGGGTTTCATCGTAACCGCGCTGCCAAGGCAGAAAGTCCACCGTCACGGTTTGGTCGACAAGGGCAAAAGACCGCCGAACGATTTCGGTAAACACTCCCCCGTTAGGCAATGACTCATCGGTGAACGGGGGGTATTCGTTGCCCGTCACTAATGCCAAAGGTTCCGCAAATAAGGGTGGCGTACTGAAAAGCCAAAACAGCAAAAATGTTCGCAAAAACATTTGCTTAGATCCCTTGCAGCATAACTTTGAGGCTTAAACGCATTCTCTCAAATGAACGTGCGAGCAATCCAATTTCGTCCTGTTGGGGGAATTGGATTGATTTTTCTAAGTCACCTTGGCTGATGCGTTCTGCGGCCTGCGCCAGTTGATAAATCGGTCGAACAACCAAGTATTGCAGCGCTAACGTATTGAAAATCAGCAAAATCACGAGAACTCCGCTAAATCGCAAGACAATATTTTCATACGCCTGCCGCAATTCGCTCTCCAGATGACGAGGGGTGACAAAAACCTCAATCTGACCAATGCGGCGATCTTCCTGGCGAATGGGCGCACTCGATCGCAAAAGACGGTTGAGATTTTCAGCCAAGGGGCTGTTCTCTTCGGGATCCCCTAGCTGATTTCTCGCAATACTGACCATACGTCTGTTTTCTTGGTCGGTGACATTCACGCCAACCACACGCGGATCGAGGAAAGCCGCATTTGCCGAAGTTCTAACCTGTTCGTCGTCCACCACCCACATCGCTAATGTTAAGTGGTTGCTCAACTGCTCGGATAATTGGCGGGTAAACTCGCCCAGTTCCTGACGTTTCTGCATTTCGTACTGGGTCACCTCGAAATAACTTAAGGCCCCCATCACACAGAGAAGTAACACCGTCAGCAGCAACATGGTTTTAAACTGGAGACGAGCAAATAAGGGTAAATTTTTAGGTTTTTGCATCGGAGGATTTTTAAATTAGAGGGAAGCTCCAAACATCATCGCATTAAGTTTTAGATGTGTCTGTGAGGTTTTACCTATTTTCCGAGAGATCCAATACCCAAATAGATGTCAGTTTAATAACTTATGGGCTGCCACCGAAAAAGCTTGCTGTTGAGGGACATCTGGAATGCTCGCACACAGTTCACTGATGAACTTTGCTTTATTGCCCGTGTAGTTGGCGAGCGCCGAATCGTACAGAATAACGGCAATAGGCCCCACCGCATCACTCAACAATGCCAACAAATCTTGCTTGAGTTTGGGAGGCAAATCTTGCTTGGTTGAAGTAGCTGCGATGGTGGACGGAAGGGGTTTTTGCGTCACCCGTCCCACGGCAGCAGTCAACGAAGCCGCCTGCCGAAGGGATTCTGGAAATGCCTGCGCTAATTTTGCTGCTACCTGAGGATCGGGAATCATGGGCAATAACTGTTCTAATGCGTCACTGAGCAGAATCGGGGAGTGAGCAAAGGCTTCTTGACAAAGGAGTTTTCCCTGCGGCCCCATCATTTCAACTAAACGCATTTGGATCAATTCTGCCCACTCAGGACTAAATCGCTGACGGTCACCGCTCAAACGACGCGCCAATATTTCAGGGGAAAGTTGCAAGTTTGCGGGGAGATTTACAGGGCCTGGCACAAACTGTCCTCGCTTAATCGCCGTCCCCACAATGCGATCTATTGCGAGATTTCCGTCCTCACGCCCCATCCGCGCTGCCGTAATCACCCCATTTTCCACACCAATCATCGTGTTTTGGCCGGTGCTTAAAGTGATGAACAACATGCCCGTTTTATTTTTTTGGTGAAGCTCGCGCAGCAATTCAATTAACTCGGGCTTCGTCATATCACTTACCTCTCTTTTTTCTAATTTCCTAAGTAGGATCAACACTAAAAAACGACTATTTTTGAGCGGTCTTTATTATAGGATCAACGCGGTGGATAACTAAAAAACGCCCACTATTGAGCGGGCGTTATTGAAAAATTACGAATACAGGGAAAAGACTACATTTTTTTGCAGCCCTAAAGGGACTACTTTTCCAGCAAACTACGCAACATCCACGCCGTTTTTTCGTGAAGCTGAATGCGTTGGGTCAACAAATCTGCTGTTGCTTCATCATTGGCCTGCTCGGCAATGGGGTACACCGAACGCGCTGTCCGTACTACCGCTTCCTGTCCTGCAACTAAAAGTTCAATCATTTCAACCGCTTTGGGAACCCCCTCGGTCTCTGAAATCGAACTCAAACGGCTGTATTATTTGTAGGTTCCAGGTGCCACTACCCCCAACGAACGGATCCGTTCTGCAATCTGATCGACTGCCAACGCAAGTTCGGTGTACTGCGTTTCAAACATCAAGTGTAACGTTTGGAACATCGGTCCTGTCACATTCCAATGGAAGTTGTGCGTTTTAAGGTACAGCGTGTAGGTATCAGCCAAGAGCTTTGAAAGCCCCTCTGCAATTGCTAAACGGTCGGTTTCTGTAATACCAATATCGATTTGCATCATAGACGCCTCTTGGAAGGTGAAGGATTGAGAAGGCATAAATTTATACCTTTTCCTGAGGTAAAAGTTATGGGCGATAACTTAAAAAGTTAAGGAAAGTTTAGTGTGTAAAATTAAGGGGAACAATCGAACCTGTTCCCGTTTGCCGTCGATCTACTTCATCCAAAAAGTAGGGTGTTGTGAGCCGAAAAAGCCCTTAACTTTGCGAAACAGCCCGATAAATTTCAGCCAACGAATATCCCCGTCGTACTAATGGCCCCAGTAGAACCTGTGCCCGTTGCACTTTGTCGGCGTCGCCCTGACACAGCGTCTCTAGCAGCGGCAAGGTTTCCTCAGGCGTGAGGTCGCGCAACAACACATGGGCAAAACACCGCCCCGGACGAACTAACGCATCATCTAAATCCCCGACGTTAGCCAAATTGGTTGAAAAAATGATCTTGCGTCCCTGAGAGCGCACCACCCCATCCGCAATTGCGAGAAACCGATGCAAACTTTCATTGCCCTTCGCGCGGGGTTGCAGCGTGTGGTCGGCATCCTCGATGACAAACGCCGATTCTTGCCCCGTAATGAACTTCACGAAAATTTCATCGCTTTCGAGAGATTTTTTATCGCCGGTGTACATCGCTTGGGCAGGAGTTCCCCTCCGACGCGACATTTCCCCCAAAATTCCTCGAATCAGTCGGGTTTTGCCACAACCCGGAGGCCCCTGTAAGACCAAAATGGTTTCTGGGGCGTTGAGATACTGTTCGATGAAGGTATGAACGCCCTGGGACAAAGTTGGGTACGCCGCCGCTAACAAAATATCGTCCGCAACCTCTTCAATGGCGACACTCTGCAAATTGCCCCGCGCCATCATAAAGTTCCAGTCAATCGAGAAGGTCAGCACCTTAACTTTGACCTCATCCACCTGTTTCAGAATATCGCTACAGATGGCCTCAGCAGTCGTCAGATTTTCAGCCCAGATATGAAAAGTACAAGAGCTGTAGTGCGCCTTGCGACCGCCATGCCCCGTCACAAAAAATCCATCGCCATCAAAAATCACACTTTCACCATCCAACCGTTGAGCGTTCCATTCGAGATCAATGGAGAGCTTATCGAAGAGGCGTTCGAGATTCGTGTTAACGGCAAAACGTAGTTCTCTAAAGATGGGGTATCGACAGGCACCGTCCTCCAGCGCCTTCGCAAACCGCGCCTTCAG
>CAZTIH010000167.1:1495-4648 GCA_964613675.1 uncultured Candidatus Competibacteraceae bacterium | reverse complement strand
AATTCTCTCGTTTTGGATGGAAAGTTGTTCGGCTTGTTGAGTGAATTGCATTGAAAGTTGTTCGGCTTGTTCCCTGAATTCCGCTGTGCGTTGCGCTAATTGATGTTCTAAGTGATCAATTTGTTGTGAGTGTACGGTGGCTAATCGTTGCTGTTCTGAAGCGTACTTCGATTGGATCTCCTGTAGATGATTTTCCAGATGAGCACATTCGGTAATAGAGATGGCAAGTTGATGAGCCTGTTGTTTGAACTGGATTTCTTGCTGTTGTAACAGTTGTTCTGTAAAGCACACTTTTTCCGCCAGTTGCAATGCGTAAGTCTGCTGCTTTTCAAACTGGGTCTCAAATTGTTGTGTTTTTACGACTAGCGCTTCTGTTTTTTCGTGCAAATGTTTTTTCAGAAGCTGAATCTGTGTCTCAAGCGCAATACTCTGCTCAGTTTTCGTTGCAAGGTGAGCTTGTAAGTCTTTGTTTATGATAGAGAAGTTATCTAGCTGGCTACACTTTTGGCTTAAATCACTGCAAGTTTGCTGGAGTTCTGCAAATTTCGTCTGCAAGTTGCTTAATTGGGCTTGATAGTCGTCTTGCAGTTGAGTGACTTGCTTCTGGTGATGGGTCTGTAGGTCGATAAACACCAATCCGTAAGTCTGGTCGGCTTGGGATAGACGATTCGCAATATCGTCGAGACATTGGTGTTGCTCTGCATCATCTCGTCCCACCGCCATCTGTTCCAAGACTTCGTAAGTTTCGTGGATCAGAACCGTTAAATCTTTTCGCCGCCGTAAACTCGATTCGTCGATAGCATGATGTCTTAAGTCTGCCGATAAAAATTGGTCGATTTCCCACTGCGCCCGTGGGCCCATGTGGAGCCAGTTGATGGCTAAATCTTCGCCCACTTTTGCAATCACTTGTCGCCAATCCGTCACTAAATCGGCATAGCGAATAATGCTGCGAACTTCGTTACGGGTGTGTTTTTCGGCGGCTAGCACATGGCGCAACCACAGTAAACAGGATTTTGCGGGATTAAATCCATCGCGCTTTTGGAGCGACGCCGCAACTTCTAAAGGATTGCGAATCGGAATCAACGGTAAGGTCGATAGATGATTCTGATGCTGCAACACCCGTTGCCAAAATGGTAGTAAACGACATAAACGGGGGTCTTTTAATACGAGTAACGGATTTTTTGCCGTTTCTACCCGTAACCAAGTCGCTAACTCGTTCTGATATTCACTCAGCATCGGCGAGAACAGAACACCTTCGCTGAAGGGCAAGATGTCGTCCCATGTTGTGTTCAAAGCCATCAATATCTTGTCGTGTAGCTCGACGATCTCTTGAGGTTCCCAGAAACCCGTGGGATTTTGTGTCGGGTGGGGTGCCATCAGATGTTCGGGCAAGCCTGCGCCCAATAAACTCAATACCCGCGTTAAAGCAGAGGTACCGCTGCGGTGCATCCCCAAAACTAAAGCAATGTAGCGTTGGGGGGCAGGTGAAGAAGCCGACAGCATCGGCATAAGATCGGTGTTAGGGCGAGAATCGACGTTCATAAAAGCTCAAAAATCAATGGGCGTATTCGTAACACGGTGGATTATAGCCATTTAAGTCGCGTATATCGGTTGCCGATAATTAGCAAAATCCCCAGGAGACTTCTTAATGTTAAATCTCATCTCTGTTGGGCTATCTGGGTTGCAGGCGTCCCAGCGTAGTCTCAAAGCCACTGGTCATAATGTGGCCAATGTCAATACGCCGGGCTACAGTCGGCAGCGCGTTGAGCTCAGTTCACAGCTTCCCGTTTACCGTTCAGGCGGTTATGTGGGAATCGGGGCGCAAGTGGTGACGACGCGGCGGATCTACGACCAGTTTCTGAACGACCAAGTCCGCGATCAGAACAGTCAATTGGCTCAGCTCGACACGCTTAATCAAATGGCATTGAGCGTTGAGAATGTATTTGAGGACAACGAAGCTGGACTTGCCGCGTCGTTGAATAACTTCTTTCGGGCGTTAAACGATGCTTCAGCGGATCCCAATCAACCCGCCACGCGCCAAGTGGTATTGGATCGTGCCGATGGTCTCGCTCGTTCACTCAGTCAGGCGCAAGATCGGTTAGATCGCTTGAATGACGCTGCGAATGAAGGCATTAGCAAGGAGGTTGAGACGATGAATTCGCTGGCTGATAAATTGGCAGGGGTCAATCGGGCCATTCACATTGCCGGCAATCAACCCCCAAATGATCTGTTCGACCAACGGGATCAGATTCTGAATGAGATGGGGGAAATCGTCGGGATCACCATCAACATCAAGGAAAATGGTTCGACTGCGGTACAGGTCGGTGGCCATCTGCTGGTGGACGGGGATCGGGCAGGGCAACTGATTGCTTCCCCGGCGGCGGATGATCCCTCGACCACGAGTATTAAAATCAAACCGTTTGGCAATACCGAACCCGTCGATATTGGGAAACGCTTGGGAGGTGGGGCTATTGGCGGTTATCAGAGCTTCCAATCGACGGTGCTCATTCCCGCGCAAAACCGTTTAGGGCTACTCGCCGTGGGGGTTGCAGAACTATTTAATGCACAGCATCAGCTCGGGGTGGATCTGAACGGTGCGCCGGGGGGGGATATGTTCTCGGTTGCACAACCGCCTTTAGTCACTAGTAACCGCAATAACCAAGGAAATGGCGTGATTGCCGCCACCGTTAACGATGTAAATCAGATGAGGCCCAGTAACTACGAACTTCGTCTGGAGGGCACGAACTTCATCATGACTCGGTTACAGGATGGGCAACAAACCACTTATGCCGCCTTCCCCGCAAATCACGAAGGCATTGATCTATCCCTCGCCAGTGGCGCTTTACAGAATGGCGACCGTTTTTTAATTCAAGCGACGCGGTTTGCGGCTGGCCATTTAGAAGCCGTCATTAGCGATCCTAATGAGCTGGCTTTGGGACAAACGTCCGCGCCGAGCGACAATGTAAATGCGTTGGCATTGGTGGGCTTGCAGAAAAATCGGGGACTGATGGGGGATTCGCGGACGCTCAACAGTTATCTCAGCGAAACGACGGGGGCAATCGCTAGCCAGCGTCAGGGTATTGGCATTGCGCGGGCGGGGCAGGAAATTGCGGCCCGCGAAGCCGTCGCAGCGCGGGACAGCCTGAGCGGGGT
>CAZTIH010000167.1:0-1485 GCA_964613675.1 uncultured Candidatus Competibacteraceae bacterium | reverse complement strand
TAACAGTACCAACCCTCTGTATTTGGATGAAGAGGCTGCCGATCTATTGCGATTTCAACAGAGTTTTGCGGCCGCCGCACAGGTGATTGCAACGACCCAAACGCTTTTTGATAGCATTTTGAATGCGGTTCGGAGCTAAGTCATGCGCGTAAGTACCTTTCAGATGTTTAGTCAACAGCAGAAGCTGATGCAGACCAAACAGAGTGCTGTTTCGGATGCGCAGACCCGTCTGGTGAGACAAGAGAAAATTATCAGAGCCTCTGATAGTCCGGTCGATAGCAGTCGGTTAGTGGATTTGCGTCAACAAATTAGTCGCCAAGAGCAATTTCGGCGTAACAGTGACCGCGCAGAAGGGCAACTTTTTTTGCAGGAATCGGCGCTAACCAGTAGCGAAACCGTGTTGCAAAACGCCCGCGATCTCGTCATTCGGGGCCAAAACGCGGCTTTTTCCGTCGAAGATTTACGCACCATCGCCATGGAGTTGCAGTCGATTAACGATGATTTGCTGTCGTTTGCGAATTCGCGAAATGAAAATGGCGAGTATCTATTCAGCGGATTTGCGACGACGACCCCAGCTTTTGAGAGAACCGGGGGAGGGGTGGTTTACGGGGGGGACAGCGGTCAACGGTTCATCGATGTGGGTGAAACTAAACAAGTGGCCGTTAACGACCCAGGCGATGATGTATTTTTAGGATCCGTCAATATTTTTCAGGTGCTCGACGACTTGGCGGAAGCCTTTACCCGTGCGGTTCCCGATGAGGCCGCCGTCGTCGCCCGAGACGCTGATTTAGCAACGGGCTTAGAAAATTTAACGACGGGATTGAATCATCTGATCGACACGCGGGCGCGTTTGGGGTCGCGTATGCAAACCGTTGAACAGCAACGTGATTACGCCCTAGTTTACGATACAGAACTCCAGCGCATTGCCAGTAGTATCAATGGATTGGATATGGCAGAAGCTGCATCTAATTTGGTGCGTGAGCTGACGGCATTGGATGCGGCTCAACAATCTTTTGTGCAGATTCAGAACCTCTCGTTATTCCGCTACCTGCGATGAATTCGCGCTACGTACTCACTGTTTAGCCCAACAAATTTAGGCGAAAATGGTGAGTAATCAGTTTCTTAAAACTGTTTACAGTTCTGAAGGCATCCCGCAAATCATCTCGATCGACCTTGTTGAGCTGACTGGGCGTGATGTAATTGTCGTACTGGCCCTCTTCAGAGAATTGTTCGAGTTCTGAAGTCAGCCGTAAAGTGCTTAAATCGTTGTAGGCTTTTGCAAGTTCTAAGGCAAGATCCCGATCAAGACGGTTCTGGGCCTCTAGGGCTTTAATCCGCGCTAAGGTATTCGTTTCGTCGAGACGGGCTTCAAGTGCCAGGCTTCTGATCCCCTGAACAATGGGGAAAATGCCGCCTTTTTTGAGATCAAGTTGATTTTTATGTGGCCCCGATTTTTCGACGACAAAGGTCTCAAAAAAGCCCAAA
>CAZTIH010000166.1:0-4657 GCA_964613675.1 uncultured Candidatus Competibacteraceae bacterium | reverse complement strand
TCACACCCAGATAAAATGCAGCAGCGCGGTCGCGTCTCAGCGCGAGATAGCGCAACGTTGGCAAGGCCGCTCGGTAGTCGCCACGATCTAGGGCTGCTTCTGCTTCAGCTAATGCGGGGGTCGCCCAAACGTTTGCACTTACGACAAGGCAGAGCAATACGCTTAAGACTTTGCATAAATCCACAATTGTTTTCATTTTTCGCACTCTTGTATCATTGGCACAACATTTTGTCGTACACATGACACATTAGAGTGCCACAAATTGGCCCTTACGCCACAGATTTTTTTTACTTTGTTAAGTTTTCATTCAACCTATTAGCGGTAGGCGTCATCCTACTCGTCGCGTCTCACAGAAGGGTCGCGTATCCAATTTATGGATGCCCAAATTCATGGCTAACGGTCGGTGTGCGGGGTTAGCGCTCAACAACACGGTTTGCTGGGGAGAACATTGCCGCCAGGCCAACGCCTCATGGGCCACCTGGATTAAGGGCTTCCCCGATATAATTCGCCAATTCAGGCGGTCATTGCTTAAGCGATCCACCCATTGCCATAACGCCACCGTCTCAAAATGGGCAGATTCGTCGAAGAGCACGAATTGGTGATACAGCGACTCGGTTTCCCACGGCCAATGACGAGGTAAATGTTGGGCGGTTAGCCCAAACTCCGCCACGCTCGGACCATCGAGCAACCATAGTGCGAATTCTTCATACATATCAGCCCCCTGTGCGTATCGCTCATGCCACAAATGTGGTTTTGCTGCTTTGCACAAAATATAAGTGAAAATACTGAAGGGGCTGTGAATAAGGCAAGTGAACTTATCGGCGTCTTTGTGAAATTGAGCAAATTTAATGAGTTAGCTTTGGGCAGGTTCGGGCCACATGAGAGAGGCCACAACGCCACCGCCAAGGGTCAACGCGATAACGATGAGACTCAGCGAGTTGCTTAACTCCACCCAATGCAGTGCAAAAAGATGGTTAACTGCGTTGTAAGCAAGCTTAAAACCAATGAAAAACAGCAGTAGCGACACGGCAACCCCCAAATGGGGTAGATTTTTGTGCGCCGCCGCAAGCACAAAATACAGGGAACGTAGCCCCAAAATGGCAAAAATCATGGCGCTGTATACCAACAAAGGTTCTCGCGTTACGGCAATCACGGCGGGTACCGAATCAAAAGCAAACACCACATCCGTCGCTTCTACGCAAACCACACATAAAAGTAGGGGGGTTGCATAGTAGTTCGCTTGTCGATGCAAATTGATGTTTTCCATGCGCATAAAATCATCGCCTAAATCTTGATGCCGAATGAAAAATCGGTCGCCAAACAATCGAGGAATCACGGGAATTAAGCGTTTTGTGTAAGTCACCGACCAATGATGCGAATAGTCCTCAATGTCTTGATGATCCCCCGCCGTCAACATGACATAGCCGCTGTAAGCCACAATCCCTGCAAACAACAGCTCGACCCACGCCGACATGTGAAATAACCAGGTGCCCGCCCCTATAAACAGCAGCCTAAACACCACCGCCCCCAATACCCCGTAATACAACACCCGATGTTGACGACCATCATTGATGCCAAATGCGGCGAAGATCGCGACAAATACCATCAAATTATCTACGGACAACGCTTTTTCCAATAAATAGCCCGCAAGAAATAAGTTGGCATAGTAGGGGGCGAACTGCACAAATAAGTAGCCGTAAAACACCAGCGCAAGCCCAATCCACACAGCCGACCACATTAACGCGTCGCGAATGGAAATCGCTTGACTATGATGGTGCAAATGCAAATCAAGCCACAGTGCCGCACTGGTTAACCCAATAAACAACACAATCAAATCTGGGGGAAATCCCAAAGGCGTCATCGTAAACCTCGTCTTTATGGCGCTAGTGATTATCACCACTCCCGTAGTAGTGGCTCGACATAGCATCTGCAACGAAATAATTTTTACTAGAGACTTCCAATAATGATGATTCCCTCTGAAGTTATGGCCGGCGTCGATGAAGTGGGTCGCGGCCCCCTGGCAGGCCCAGTGGTGGCGGCGGCGGTCATCCTCAATCCCGACCTCTCTCCCGACGGACTGGCCGATTCCAAAACGCTCTCGCCCCAACGCCGTCGCCAACTCGCTGAATGGATTCAAAAAACTGCCACGGCTTGGGCAATCACTACCGTTAGTGCCGCTGAAATCGACCAGCTCAATATTCGACGTGCCACCCTTCGCGCCATGCAACTGGCCGTCAACCAACTCACTTTCCGTCCCCACAAAGTTTTAGTGGATGGCAATGATCCCCCCGCCCTCTCCATGACCGTCGAAACGCGGATTAAAGGGGATCAAACGGTCCCTGCGATTAGTGCCGCGTCGATCATTGCGAAGGTGTACCGCGATGACTTGATGATCGCGCTCGACGAACAGTATCCCGACTACGGCTTCGCTCAACACAAAGGCTATCCCACCCCCCAACACCTCCTCGCCTTGGCAAAATACGGCCCCTGTCCCGAACATCGACGCAGTTTTGCACCGGTTCGCGCCTGCCTTTCATCGAATTTTCCCCTCGCCTGAGCCTATGTCATGAGCTTTGTGCATCTGCATGTCCACAGCGAATATTCCCTCATTGATGGTCTCATTCGTCCCAAAACGCTCCCTAAACGATGCGTTGAACGGGGAATGCCCGCCGTCGCCCTCACCGATATGGGTAACCTGTTTGGCTTAGTAAAATTCTACCGCGCCGCCCTCGATGCCGGTATCAAGCCCCTCATTGGCGCTGAACTCGAGGTGCAACGCGGCAATGAACTGCCCTTTCGACTCATTCTGCTCGCCCAAAACCAGGTGGGATACCGCAATCTCACCACCCTAATCAGTCGTCGCTATCAAGAAGGCTGGCAACCTCACGGTGCTGTCGTGAAATTTGAATGGCTGACGGATCACAGTAAGGGTCTCATCGCGCTTTCCGGCGGCCTCAAAGGCGAACTCGGCCGAAGTGTGCTCCACGACCAACCCGATAAGCGCGACCGCCGTCTCGACGAATGGCAACGCCTCTTCCCAGATCGTCTTTACCTCTCTTTAACCCGTACCCAGCGCCCCGACGAATCCCTGTATATGGCAAAAACGCTGGCGTGGGCCGCAACAAAGTCTTTACCCGTCGTCGCGACCAACGACGTCTGTTTTCTAAACCAAACCGATTTTGAAGCCCACGAAGCCCGTGTCGCCATTCAGCAGGGCAGAGTGTTAAGCGATCCAGAACGCCCCAAGGCATACAGCGAATTTCAATACTTACGCAGTGCAGTCGAGATGCAAGCGCTCTTTGCCGACCTGCCCTCCGCCATCGCCAACACCCTCGAAATCGCCAAACGCTGTAACGCCGAACTCACCTTGGGCAAAAGCGTACTCCCCGCCTTTCCCACTCCCGCCCATCAACAAGCCGACGACTATTTCGCCCATCAAGCCCGTCAAGGTCTCGCCCAACGCGCTGAACAAGATGACAACCTCCGTCAGAAACGCTCCCTTTACGAAGCCCGTCTCGACCTGGAATTAGGCGTGATTTCCAAGATGGGGTTTGCAGGCTACTTCCTGATCGTGGCGGACTTCATTCAGTGGGCGAAACAAAACGATGTCCCCGTCGGGCCGGGGCGCGGTTCGGGGGCGGGCAGCCTCGTGGCGTTTGCGTTGGGCATTACCGACCTCGATCCCCTCCCCTACGATCTACTTTTTGAACGGTTCCTCAACCCCGAACGGGTTTCCATGCCCGACTTCGATATTGATTTTTGTATGGAAGGCCGCGACCGCGTGATTGATTATGTGGCGCAACGTTACGGACGCGAGCGCGTTGCCCAAATCGCGACCTTTGGCACTTTGGCGGCGCGCATGGTGGTACGAGATGTGGGGCGCGTGCTCGGTCACAATTACGGTTTCATCGACCGAATCGCCAAGCTCATCCCCAATAAACCCGGCCTGCACATCACGCTCGATGAAGCCCTTGAACAGGTGCCAGAACTCAAACAACGCTATGACGACGACGACGACATCCGCGACATCATCGACCTCGCCCGTAAACTGGAAGGCTTGACCCGAGGCGTGGGAAAACACGCAGGCGGCGTCGTCATTGCCCCCACCCATTTGTACGATTTTGCCCCGCTGTACGCCGAAGCCAACGAAAAATCCGCCGTCACGCAGTTCGATAAGGACGATGTAGAGGCCGCCGGATTGGTGAAATTCGACTTTTTGGGCTTGCGTACGCTGACCCTCATCGACTGGACCGTGAAAAGTGTCAATGCCCGACGCGCCGCACGAGGGGAACCGCGCCTGGAAATCAATAAGGTGCCGTTTAACGACGAAAAAGCCTTTGAATTGCTCAGAAGATGCGAAACGACTGCCGTGTTTCAGCTCGAATCCCTCGGGATTAAAGAACTCCTACGGCGACTCGCCCCGACAACCTTTGAGGATATCGTGGCGTTAGTGGCGCTGTACCGACCCGGCCCCCTGCAATCGGGCATGGTGGACGACTTCATCAATCGCAAACACGGCCGCGCCGCCATTGAGTACCCCCATCCGGCCCTCGAACCCGTCCTCAAACCGACTTACGGCGTCATTTTGTATCAGGAACAGGTGATGCAAATCGCCCAGGTGCTGGCGGGCTACAGTCTTGGCGGGGCGGATTTGCTG
>CAZTIH010000165.1:0-4669 GCA_964613675.1 uncultured Candidatus Competibacteraceae bacterium | reverse complement strand
CCTGTAATGGCGCGGATCGCTGTGATCTAATCTGCTTGCTGTAACGGTGGACGTCGGCGTCAAAAACTGTCGCGGTGAGAGTGTCAGAGGCCAATTCTTCAGTTCGATCCCCTGTTGATAGCGTTCTTCGTGATGAAGTTGGCGCTGCTCATGTACTTGTCGCTGTAAAGCAACTCTTTGCGCTTCCTGTAACGCACGCTGTTCGAGTCGCCGTTGCGCGAGTGCGTGTCGATCTGCGTGATGGCGGTCTCTCTGCGCGTAATTTTGTACCTGAACACCCGCCTCAAATGCGATGCGTTCTTGATGTAATTGATTGCGTTGATGAAAATTATCCACATGAATTTGCGCATTTAATTGCATTTGCGCCTGATGATGGCGGTTCCTCTGCGCATAATTTTCTTGGTGGATGTCTCCTAACTGCCGAGAAATCACTTCTAAAACAGTACCCAACGGATTAGACATCTTGAACAAAAGCCCCAACATCACCTTAGTTCCCCTTTGCGAGTAAACTAAATTTTTACCGCTAAGGTGGGTAAAAAGGAACTTTTCATTTTTACTGCAAGTAATTAATGAATTACCCCCGTTCCCTTTAGGAAACGCTCAGCCCCCCATCAGAATTATCGTCGTCCCCCTCTGCCTAAAGCCGCGACCGACCCTAAATGCTCGGTCAATTTCTCGGTTTTTCATTTTACTGTGAGGTGAACGATGCGTCAGACGCTCATGATGGTGGGGGCAACCTTAGGATTAACAGGGGGAGTCGCGATGGCTCAAATGTCGGTTGACGGTCTCCCCGAAATCGACATGCCCGAATTGGTCGTACAGCCCGTGCGCCACACCCACGACGGACTCGAATTTGAAAGCACGCTCATTTACCTGCCTGGCGAAGCGCGCCCGGGCGTGGTGATGGTACCCAACTGGATGGGGCCAGATGCGGGCAATCTCGCCATCGCTAAAAACATTGCGGAAGAATATGGCCTAGTCGTGCTCATGGCCGATGTGTACGGCCTCGAGGTGCGCCCAACCAATACCGATGAAGCTGGGGCGGCAGCGACCGCTTTACGTGAAGATCGTCCGTTGCTCCGTCAGCGCGTGGCAAATGCGGTGGAATTGCTTAAAACGCAAGAAAATGTCCCTGTCGATGCCGAACAGCTCGTCGCCATTGGATTTTGTTTTGGGGGCGGGGCGGTATTGGAGTTGGCGCGTAGTGGTCATGATGGCGTGTTGGGCGTGGTGTCGTTCCACGGCAATCTCGATACCCCTAATTCCGAAGATGCCAAGAACATTCGTAGCAAAGTTCTCGTTCTGCACGGAACCGACGATCCCTTGGTCCCCGACGAACAGGTCGCGGCTTTTACCCAAGAGATGCGTTCAGCAGGGGTAGATTATCAATTTGTCGCGTTTGGGGGCGCAGTGCATTCGTTCACTGACCCCGAGGCCAACATCGAGGGCGTGGCGCAGTACAACCCTTTAGTGGCGGCCCGCGCCTTTGCCATGATGGATAATTTCTTTATGGAGCTGTTCTCGATTGAGTAAATCGACGAGTTAACGATTAACAATTACCGGGGCGTCGAGGTAGCGCCCCACAATGACGGCGTAACGACCACTCTCTTTCAATTGCCGCAGACTGGCATCAAATCGCGAAACTACCTCTGGCGATACACGTTGGCTGAATAGAATGTGAATATCACCGGTGACGAGATAAAAATCGGGGTGATAGATCACTTGATCGAATAATTGGCGCTCTTTCAAAGTGGCATTCATCACCATCGGATCGGATAAAAACCCGTCAATGCGTCGGCGCAATAATTTGGGAAGATTATCCGCATCATTACGAACCGCCTCGATTTGTTGGGGAAACATTTTTTGCAATTCGATAAATTCGTCCCCGTAAAAGTAATCCCGCGTAATTCCCAACCGCATTCCCGCCGCCAATAGTTCCCGTAAAGAAGTGAACGGCTGCCAGGTTTTACGGGCATCGCGATTGAGAAATAGGGCATAACGTTCGTCGCGATAGGGGCTTGAAAACCATCCAAAGCCTTCGCGTTCAGGGGTACGAGACGCCCCCGCTGCGAGATCAATTCGCCGCTCTTCTACCTCTTTGAGATGTCGTGCCCAGGGCATCTCGCGAAATTGCAGTGTACACCCCGCCCCTGACGCGATTTCGGTGAGCAGTTCCACATCCAACCCCATGAGTTGGCCGTCCACTTGATATTGGTAGGGGGGCCAGTCTTCCCACCCAATAGTCAATTCACAGGCCCAAACTTGGGGCGTCGCCAATAAAAAAGCACTGCAACAGAGAAACTGCACGATACGATTCATAAAAAATTACTCGCTCAGTGAAGAAATTAAAAATTGATCCAACGCTTTACCATAGAGGCAAATTTTCCGACAAATTAACGACCTTTGCGATTTCCTGTTGTTTCTTAATCAACACTGCTGTGAGGCCATCATGGAATTTTCCTGCATCCGCTACTTTGGGGTCATTGTGATATGGGGAGGGGTTCAGGGCTGTGCGACGACCACGCTTCCCCTCAATCCCCCTCAATGCGAAGGCCCCTGTGGTGCCATTGCCTACTCCGAGCGCGCCCGTACCTGGGGATTTAGTTGGAATGCCCAAAACGATCTCATTGCTCGCCAAGATGCGATCGAACGTTGTGGCAGCGGAGATTGCGCCATTGTCGTGGAGTTTGGGCCACGGGAATGCGCCGCGTTGGCCGTAGGAACGACGCAATACGGCGTGGGTCACGGTGAAAATGCCCTAGTTGCCGAACGCATGGCCAAGGAACGCTGTGAGGGCAGCGATTGTTTGTTACAACCTGCGGAATGCAATACCGAAATCGTGGAGGACGCACCGGTGATAACACCCCAACGCATCGAAGGAGTACCTCTAATGTTGTCGGCGACGAAAAATTGATCTCGGCTGAGAAACGGGTTTTGCCTGCGTTATGATAGAAAATGCGCCCGCAATGCGTGTTCTCTGACAAAAACGAGTTTTCCCATGACTAAAATCGAAAAAGTCGTCCTCGCCTATTCGGGCGGTTTAGACACTTCCGTCATTCTCAAATGGTTAGAAGAAACCTACCAGTGTGAAGTCATCACCTTTACAGCCGATCTCGGTCAAGGCGAAGAACTAGAGCCCGCTCGGCTTAAAGCCCAAGCCTTTGGGGTCAAGCAGATTTATATCGAAGATGTGCGCGAGGAGTTTGTACGCGATTTCGTCTTCCCCATGTTCCGCGCCAACACGTTGTACGAAGGCGAATACCTGTTGGGAACCTCCATCGCTCGCCCCCTCATCGCTAAGCGTTTAGTCGAAATTGCCAATGAAACCGGGGCCGACGCCATTTCCCACGGCGCGACCGGAAAAGGGAATGATCAAGTGCGGTTTGAACTCGGGGCCTATGCGCTGAAGCCCGGTATCAAAATTATTGCCCCGTGGCGGGAATGGGATCTTACGTCGCGGGAAAAATTACTCAGTTACGCCCAATTTCACGGCATTCCCATCGAGCGCAAACACGGTGAAAAGTCGCCCTATTCCATGGATGCCAACCTATTGCACATCTCTTATGAAGGGGGCGTATTAGAGGACCCTTGGGCTGAACCCGAGGAATCCATGTGGTTATGGACAAAATCCCCAGAAACTGCCCCAGATGCCCCTGAATATCTCGAAATCGCCTTTGCGCACGGTGACCCCATTTCGCTCAACGGGGAAATGTTAAGTCCCGCTGCGTTGCTGACCCAATTAAATGCGTTGGGGGGCAAACACGGGATTGGGCGGCTCGATCTCGTTGAAAATCGCTATGTGGGCATGAAATCGCGGGGGTGCTACGAAACCCCAGGGGGAACGCTCTTGCTCAAAGCACACCGTGCCCTGGAGTCGATTACCCTGGATCGCGAAGCCGCCCATCTAAAAGACGATCTCATGCCTCGTTACGCCAGTTTGATTTACAACGGTTACTGGTGGAGTCCCGAACGCAAGGCGCTTCAGGCCCTGATCGACGCGACTCAATCGGTCGTCAACGGCATCGTTCGCTTAAAGCTGTACAAGGGAAATGTAATCGTCGTGGGTCGCCAATCCGACGACAGTTTATTTGATTCGCGGATCGCCACCTTTGAAGATGATGCGGGTGCCTACGATCAACGAGACGCTGGGGGATTCATCAAACTCAACGCGCTTAGAATGCGGATTGCAGCGGCAAAAGGGCGGCAGTACTCATAAAACAGATCGAGGAACCACGGAGGGTTCCTCAAAAGCCATGAATAGGGGTTGGAAAGTTAGGCCGTGCGCTGAACCTGCGACATCACAAAAATCGGAAAAGTGGCCAGTGCGCCTAGAAGCCCAATGCCAACGGAACCGCCCAACCAGAACACATAATCAATGCCCTGCATGATGCCGTAGGCCGAATTGGTCATGATCGGCATCACCGCGACTGCCACTAAAGCAACGATTAAGAAAACAACGCTGGTCCGCTTTAACGCCGATCCCCATCGACGATGGCCACCAAACAGCAGCGCCAACGCAACAACCCACAAGACCAGTACCGCACCCGCCATCGCCACCAACGGCTAAAAAGCGCCGCCTAAAAAGGCTTGTAAGATGGCAATAATAATTTCAGGCGAAAAATCGTTCATTTAGTCAGCTCCTTAGGCGCGGCCATGCAACATAGCGTAA
>CAZTIH010000164.1:0-4747 GCA_964613675.1 uncultured Candidatus Competibacteraceae bacterium | reverse complement strand
CGATTAAACCGGTGTATTTTGATTACACGGCGAGTTTGGAAACCGGTTTTGGGTGGCGACGGATCGCCGATGCAGGCGGATACGAGGGGGCGGCGCAGTACGGTCGCCAAATTTACCGAGATTTCTTGGCCGATCAGAAGGCCACCCACGCTACCTGCGCTTTTTGGGCCTATGACGGTTATTTGGGTTTAATTATTTGCCATTTGCCCACCCCTTTTGTGGATCACATTCGGCGCGCCGTAAAGGCCGATCTGTTGTTCATTTTTCTGCCGATCCAGCGAGCGGGGGTGTTGCGATTTTTCCAGTCATTGATTGCACAACCCGAAGCCCTTCACGAGGGGGTTGTGGATTGGATGCACGACCTGTTGCGCAACCCCACCGAACAGTCGATGCCGACGTTTATCGTGCCGAAACCCGAAAAAATTCAGGTCGATTTTCCGCTGAGTCAGGGAAATTGGTTGGTTCAGAGCGAGGAAGTGGGGGTATTCAATCGTTGGTTGACGGACTTTGGGGACACCATTCACTTAGCAATTTCTACGGAGGTCATCAACCAAACGCGGTTACCGAGTTTGGTTGAGCACTATCAGACCGATCAACAGTGGATGGGAATTTTAGCCACTTATTGCAAGGTATTTGCGCAGCGGCGAACGGTGAGATTAGGACGGCGATCGGGGTTTTCTTGGACGGGGCTATTTCGATAGGTGATGGCTGAAGTTGCGTTTAGAACTGCATCTTTAAGGGAATGCTGCCAATATTCGGCTAACCCATTGATTCGTCATGGGTCGCAAACAGGTTGGGCACCGATAAATACCGTTCGCCCGTATCGTAGCAGAAGGTGAGCACCCGACTTTTTGGGGGCAGCTCGGGTAATTTCTGATGCACTGCCGCTAAAGAGGCTCCCGAAGAGATCCCTATAAAAATCCCCTCTTCTCGGGCACAGCGGGTTGCAAAATGAAACGCTTCTTCGTTACTGACCTGAATCACCCCGTCAAGCAAGCCGGTGTGCAGATTTTTGGGAATAAATCCGGCGCCAATGCCCTGAATGGGATGGAGGCCCTTTTGTCCGCCACTGATGACCGGTGAATTTTTCGGTTCTACGGCGAAGACTTGTAAATGGGGAAATTTTTGCTTGAGCACTTGCGCACATCCCGAAATATGTCCCCCTGTGCCCACCCCCGTAATCATGTAATCGAGTCCATCGGGAAAGTCATCCAGAATCTCTTGGGCGGTGGTTTCGGCGTGAATCGCGATGTTAGCCGCATTCTCAAATTGCTGAGGCATCCACGCATGGGGCAATTCAGAACACAGTTGATTGGCCTTCTCTATCGCACCCCCCATGCCTTTTTCCCGAGGCGTCAACACCAATTCTGCCCCCAAAGCCGACATATATCGGCGACGTTCTATCGACATTGACTCGGGCATTACCAGAATCATGCGATACCCCTTCACCGCCGCAACCATAGATAAGGCAATTCCCGTATTGCCCGAGGTCGGCTCAATAATGACGCTATCGGGTTTAAGTAACCCCTGTTTTTCGGCAGCTTCGATCATCGCCAGCCCAATCCGATCTTTAATGCTCCCGCCCGGATTAGCCCGCTCTAATTTCATCCAGACTTCATACTCAGCACTAAAAAGATGGTTAATCCGTACGTGAGGTGTAGAACCAATGGTTTCGAGAATATTTTTTGCTTTCATCGGAATACCTGCGGAGAATGGAAAATTGTTCGCAAATTTGTTTGGTCAGCGCTTTATTAAACATTAATTTACTTCTTTACTAAGGAATAGCTCATGTCTCCTGTCAACCATGATTCGGTATTTTTCAAAGCGCCTCGCAGCTTAACGATGGATTTAACACTAAATTTGGACATTGTTAAAAAGTCGCCAAATAACAAGAGCTTGTACATTTTTTGCTTGCCGCCCTGTGACACAAACTGTCGCGGGCAGTGCGAGCCTCAAGACGACTGTATCCAGCATCGCAGTGCTATTGACCACGATCTGGGCATGTTAATCGGCGCAATAGATGACGCCCCCACTTGTTATCTGGAAAAAGTATTTATCCGCAATGCCGATTCGATGGTGTCTCTAGGGAAATGGCGCGAGTTAGCCCGTTATCTGCAAAAACGCTTGCCCGCTTCTCAGCTTCATTTGGAAATTCACGCGCTTCGGTTGCCTGCCGTGGAAGATTTCATGGAAAAGGTCAAATTTATGATACGGGTCGAGGCGTTGGATTCGGATGTCATGAATATCCACCAGTACGAAGCCGAAGAGGTCGGGTTGAGTTACCACCTGACCGATGGCAATTACGAATATTTTCTCGATCTTCTCGACGCCACCTATCAGAAGGGGTACGCGGCGGAAGTCAATTTATCACTTAACGTGATTGGGAAGCTCGCACCCCGCCAATTAACCCAAATCCTTAGCGATACGCAAAGCATTGTCGGTAAGGATTTGACCGGGATTTGGTTATCACCGCTGAGAAATTTGGTTGCTCGTGCCCGCTCGTTGAATGGGCTCTCTTGTTATCGCAAAAATGTGTTGACTTTGCTGAAAACGGGCTATGAGGAGCCGTGGTATTTTACTCACGAGTTACCGACCCATTTTCTCTGCCAACGCTGTGATTTAGACGAAATTTGTGACAAATCCATTTTATTTTACCCTAGCGACCTGAGTGCGCGACGTCACTGCAATATGTACCGCGTCATTACCAATAGTCTTGTAAAGGCGTTGAATCAACAAAATATTTTAGAAACCACGGAATAAAAGTACGAACTCAGGTTGTTTTGGGATAGGCCACGGTTAGAAAAATGACCCAAGTGGGAGAATTAATTCCGCAAATTAGGGCCGCCGTCGGGAAAATGCCTCGACTGCGGCTTATCTTGGTAAAGTAAGGAAAAATGAAATCGCCTTAACGATTGGCGACTAAGCGATTCACCGCACTAATTAGTGCTCGTAAGGACGCACCGACAATATTGGGGTGCATTCCAACCCCGAATAAACTCGGTCCTTCCACCAATTGGGCCTCTACATACGCCACCGCCGTCGCATCTGCCCCGAACCCCGCTGAATGTTCGTGGTAACTCACGACGTTGATCGCTAAATGGCAATGCTGGCGTAAAGCATCGACAAAAGCTGCAATAGGTCCATTACCTCGGCCTTCAATGACCTGTTTTACGCCATTTTCCTCGATTTCCGCCGTTAAATGGCGAACTTCCGCAGCGTGGGTATCGGGTAATGCTCGGTGATCGAGTAAGCGAAAAGGTTGGGAACGGGCGAGGTATTCGTCTTCAAATGCGTCCCAAATCTGCATAGCCGTCAATTCCTTACCCGTCGCATCGGCTAAATGCTGTACCACTTGACTAAACTCAATCTGTAAACGACGCGGCATATTGAGACTGTGTTCCTTCTCCATTAAATAAGCAATTCCACCCTTACCAGATTGACTATTAATGCGAATCACAGCTTCGTAGGTGCGCCCTAGATCGGCTGGGTCAATGGGTAAGTAAGGAATCTCCCAAATATCCGTATTAGACCGCTTTCTCGCTGCAAACCCCTTGTTAATCGCATCTTGGTGAGATCCCGAAAATGCGGTAAAGACTAAATCGCCCGCGTAAGGATGGCGGGGGTGCACCGGCAATTGGTTGCACGACTCGACTTCGCGAATTAGTCGGTTGATGTTGGAAAAGTCTAATTGGGGATGCACGCCCTGGGTGTACAGATTTAGCCCCAAAGTCACGATATCCACATTTCCCGTCCGTTCACCATTCCCGAAGAGGGTGCCTTCAATTCGATCCGCCCCCGCCATCAAGCCCAATTCCGCCGCCGCAATCGCCGTTCCTCGGTCATTGTGGGGATGTAAGCTCAAAATTACGCTTTCTCGATAAGATAAATGATTTAAAAACCACTCGATCTGATCGGCATAGATATTGGGCGTACTCATTTCAACCGTCGCCGGTAGGTTAATGATGGCCCGATGGGACGCCGTGGGTTGCCACACCTCCAACACGGCTTCGCAAATCGAGAGGGCAAACTCCAATTCAGTGCCGGTAAAACTTTCTGGCGAATATTGGAAAGTCCACTCGGTTTCGGGATATTCGGCGGCTAACTGCTTGACTTGACGGGCACCCTTAATGGCAATGTCGGTAATGCCACGGCGATCTTGTCCAAAAACGACCCGCCGTTGCAATTCAGACGTAGAGTTGTAAATGTGAACAATCGCTTTTTTCACCCCGCGTAACGCCTCAAAGGTGCGGGAAATTAGATGATCCCGAGCCTGCGTCAACACCTGTACGGCGACGCCCTCAGGGATGCAATTTTGCTCAATCAGTTCGCGGCAAAAGTCAAATTCGGTTTGCGAGGCGGAAGGGAACCCAATTTCGATCTCTTTAAAGCCCATCTCGACCAGTAATTGAAAAAATCGGTGTTTACGGGCCGCGCCCATGGGTTCGATTAAGGCTTGGTTGCCATCGCGCAAATCCACGCTGCACCACATCGGCGGCGATTGAATCACCCGACTGGGCCATTGACGATTGGCCAAAGGGACGGGAGCGTAAGGACGGTATTTATTTTCGGGAAATTTCAACATGTTAGGAACTCGACTAAAAAAGAGGGGAGACAATCTCGTTTGAGGTTGACATCCTCCCCGCCCTGAAGGACGGGGATTTCGGCGAGGTTTAAGCTGTCCTTGCGGACTTCGCCAAAACCGTTCGGCGGGTTCCTGTTGCCGACGGCACCACTTCACCGTTCGCTT
>CAZTIH010000163.1:0-4839 GCA_964613675.1 uncultured Candidatus Competibacteraceae bacterium | reverse complement strand
TGAGAAAGACGATGCTGAGGCGTTGAAGTGGTATCGCCTCGCCGCAGAGCAAGGAGATGCGGACGCGCAGCGCAACTTGGGCGTGATGTACGCGAACGGTCGGGGGGTGCCGAAGGACGATGCTGAGGCGGTGAAGTGGTATCGCCTCGCCGCAGAGCAAGGAGATGAACAGGCTATTAAAAATCTGAAGGGCATGGCGCCTAAAAAAGGTTGATTTTGGTAATCCTCCCCAAGACACTTCCCCCACTTCCGCAGTTGGGGGATCGCTTCAACCAATGATGCAACCCTGTCGCATTAATATTGCCGCAAAAATGCCCATCATTATCCCTCCATCAGAGTTTGTTTCCGCCATGACTACGCCGCTCACAAGTCTCGCTCACCCCCTCCAAATTGCCGAAATTCCCGCCCCTCAAGACGGTGTGATTGGGGTCACTTTCTGCCCCGGCAAACAGCAGCCCCATGCCCTCACAGGCCACTGGGCTCGTGATCTCAATCTCGATCTGCAAACCCTTCAGATTTGGGGCGCGGGGATTGTGGTAACCCTCGTCGAAAAGCGTGAACTGTACGAATTGGCCGTCCCCCATCTCGGCGATGCGGTGCGGGCTTTGGGAATGCAATGGTTTCACCTGCCAATTCCAGATGGGTCTATTCCCGATGCCCATTGGGAACGGGGTTGGCCGGAGGTCGCTGCCGTCATCCACGATCTGCTCAACCGCGATGGGCGCGTGATCGTTCACTGCAAGGGAGGTCTCGGGCGTGCGGGAACATTGGCGGCAAAACTGTTGATCGAGCGGGGTCGGTCGGTGGCGGACGCCATTCGCGAGGTTCGGACGGCTCGACCGGGTGCGATTGAGAACATTGTGCAGGAACGGTATCTGCGTTGCATTCGTGAATGATGCGGTGGGTTGTTTCTCATTCCCTGTGACCGAAATCGGAAAATCGTTATCCGTCCCCTCTTCCTTGCGGTAATGAATTGAGAAATTACGGCGAAAAACCGCAATTTCCCGACTTAAACTAATTTAGGTGGAATAACTTTCCCAATCCCGACTATTTACCCTTTGCTTGACTTTTTGCCTGTTCAAGGGTGATTTCTCGCAGAGCCTGGAACGACGCACTTTGCGACGAGCCTTCAATCGCCCGCATAGCGAGTTCTTGAGTCTGTTTTAATACCAAATCGAGTTGTTGGGTAAGCTTTTGAATTTGCTGCACATTCGCCGATACATCCGCTTCCAATCCCCGAATCTGCATCTGACTGACCGCTGCCTCACCGTCGAAATCGCGGGCGGCCAACTCCTGTTTGATGCGAGCCTGTTGACGCGCAATCCCTACCCCCTCGTCTTTCGCTTTCTTCACGGCCGTCGCCAATTCCTGCTCAAAACCGTCCACCTTGGCCTTCAATTCCGCGAACGCTTTCTCCTGCGCTGCTAACGCCGCTTCCCGTTCTGCCCATGCGGCGTGGGTTTTCTCTGCGGCTTCCTGCAATGCTAACTGACGCTGCTTCGCTAACGCCGCCTTCGCCTCGGCAAATTGCGCCTCCGCTAACTGCTGTTGATAGCGATACTCCGCCAATTCTCGGTCGGCCTGACGTTTATCATTCGTCGCACGTTCCCGTTTCGCCTGGGATTGTTGGGCGATTTCCTCCTGCCATGCGGCCGTCGCACTCTGCCACTGGTTGGCCAATTCGTCGGCGCGGGTCTGACGGGCCGTCGCAAACGCTTCTACGTCGGCGTCGTACTGCTCGATGAGCTGTTTCAAGGTGTCGTCGTCGATTTCGCGGAGGTCGTACAGCGACGCCAATTGCGCTGTCAGCGTCGCCACCGCCTCGCTCACCTCCCGCCGACGCCCAATTTCTGCCATCAACTGGGTCGAAAGTTGGCTTAAGGCCCCGTTGAACTGGTCACTTAACTGGTTGAGTGCATTGACAATTTGATCCATCGCCAGATTGAGCGAGGGCGTAGCGGGGACGGACGGTGCGGTCATGGAGGATTCCTCGGCAGGACGATGAGGCTTGGACGGGGGAACGGGTGGGGGGGGCGGCACCGGGGACGACGTGTCAACAGGCGTTGCCGACGGCAGGGCGGGCGGGGGACTCGCGACGAGCTGTTGATAGCGGTCGGCGAGCGTTTGGTAGGTCGCTAAGATTTCGCGTTTGGTAGCACGTGTCGAAAGGCGCTTGACGGTGATTTCGAGCTGTGAAGCCTCGATTTCTTGCACCAACGCCTCAAATGCCGCCAATAATTCGTCGCGGGTATTTTTGTCGCTAACGTTACTCACGACGGATGACTCGCTACACGTTCTTTGCTACTCGTGACCGCCGCCAACGCCAGGCGCTGCGCTTCTGCGGCCGTCTGTTGGAGCTTGCTGTTAAGGGACGCCAACTCGGTATGTTGAGTCGCCAAGGTTTTTTCTAGCGACGCAATTTGCAAGGCAAAGCCCTGTTTTTGGGACTGCCGTTCTTTATCCAACAGCGCCGCTTTGTGATTTTCTTCACTGGTGGTATCGCGAATGGCGTCTTCCCGTGCCTTTTTGACCGCCGCTTCGAGTTCACTGGGCATGTTGGCCACTTTTTCCGCGTAACTCGCTTGGTTCGCCGCCTGTTTGGCCAATTCTGCCTCGCGGGCCGCCCAATCTTTCTCCTTTTCGTACTGCTGATCGGCGAACTGCTGGGTTTGCTCGCGCTGCAACCGTTCAAATTCACTCGTCGCGGTTAATTCGTCCCGCTGGCGCTGATAACGTTGCTCTTCTTCGTGCTGCTGACGTTGTTTATCCCGCTCTTGCTGCTGTTTGCGCTGCGCCGCTTCGTACTCTTGCTGTTCCCGCGCCCACACGGCCCGTTGTTGCGCCTGTTCCTGAGCCAACTTGCTGTGTTTGTCCCGCGACTCCTGTTCGAGGTTGTGCAACTGTTGCTCGTGCTCCTGCTTGAGGAGATTGCAGGCCTCGGCGGCGATTTGTACCTGTTGAAGCATGGTCAATCGCCGTTTTTCTACTGCGGTCGCCTGGCGAATATCGGCGAGACGGTTGACCTCTGCGACCATTTCTTTGCTGAGGGCTTCGCGGGTTTCGCTGAAGGTGGTTTGGAGCTTTGATAGCGTTGCAAACAGGGCCTCGACGGTGTAATTCGCCGTTTCTGCCACGAGTTGGCGATCTTTTTCCTTCTGCGCAAGCTGTTCACGGGTGGCAAATTGCTTGAGGCGCTGCTGTTGGTCGGTGCGCAACTGCAAAAATCGGTCGCGAAGTTGCTGACTGTCGGACGTCGTCGTCACAAAGATGACCTCGAAAGGAAGAAGGAAAGGGAAAAAGTGCCGAGATGCCGCGTGAATGCGGGTTGGCAGCGCGAATTTTAGCGACGCCTCACTGGATTTGCACCTGTTTCTAGGGGTTTTGGCATCTGTGACGGGAAACGCATGAGGCGTAACGCCTGTCGCTCGGCATGGATTCGTAACACCGAGACTCCGAAATGATGCGCTTACATCCTACGGTGATGTCGGCAAACGCTTTGTAGGATGAGTTGAGGCACGAAGCGCATCATTCAACAGGGGATTGAGACAGGGGCGGTGCGCATCGCTCGGGGGGATTTGAATACCAACGCCGATCTATTGCCGCGCATCGCCCAAGATTAATAGAGTAAAAGCAGAACGACTTTGCCCAATTTATGGCAGATAGATTTGCCCCCCTTTTTCGTTGAATTCAATGGATTTTTCCCGCATTCCCTGTTCGGCCAGTTCGCGAATCTCCTGCGTAATCTGCATCGAACAGAATTTTGGGCCACACATCGAACAAAAATGTGCGACCTTCGCTCCCTCCGCCGGTAAGGTCTCGTCGTGATAGGCGAGGGCCTTCTCAGGATCTAAGGACAGATTGAATTGATCCCGCCAACGGAACTCAAATCGCGCCTTCGACAACGCATCATCCCGCCGTTTCGCCGCCGGATGTCCCTTCGCCAAATCCGCTGCGTGGGCCGCAATCTTGTAGGCAATCACCCCCTCGCGCACGTCATCGCGATTGGGCAGGCCCAAATGCTCCTTGGGCGTGACGTAACACAACATCGCCGTGCCGAACCACCCAATCATCGCCGCGCCAATGGCTGATGTGATGTGATCGTAGCCCGGGGCAATGTCCGTGGTGAGCGGTCCCAAGGTGTAGAACGGCGCCCCGTGACAATGGGCTAACTGCTTGTCCATATTGGCTTTTATCTTGTGCATCGGGACATGGCCTGGCCCCTCAATCATCACCTGAACGCCGTGATCCCACGCAATTTTCGTCAACTCGCCCAAGGTTTCGAGTTCGGCAAATTGGGCTGCATCATTCGCATCGGCAATTGAACCGGGACGCAGGCCGTCCCCCAACGAGAAGCTCACATCGTAACGCGCCATAATCTCGCAGATGTCTGCAAAATGGGTGTACAGAAAGTTCTCTTGATGATGCGCTAGACACCATTTCGCCATAATCGAACCGCCCCGCGACACAATCCCCGTCACGCGCTTCGCCGTCAGCGGGATGTAGGCCAGTCGAACCCCCGCGTGAATTGTGAAGTAATCGACGCCCTGTTCGGCCTGCTCGATGAGTGTGTCTCGAAAAATCTCCCAGGTCAGGGCCTCGGCGCGACCATTGACTTTTTCCAGGGCTTGATAGATGGGCACGGTGCCGATGGGCACAGGGCTGTTGCGCAAAATCCACTCCCGCGTGGCATGAATGTACTTCCCCGTCGAAAGATCCATGACGGTATCGGCCCCATGACGGATCGCCCACACCAACTTATCGACTTCCTCGCCAATGCCCGAACTCACAGCGGAATTGCCGATATTGGCGTTCACTTTCACCAGAAAATTGCGCCCGATG
>CAZTIH010000162.1:0-5010 GCA_964613675.1 uncultured Candidatus Competibacteraceae bacterium | reverse complement strand
CAGGTTCTAGTAGAGCAATCTGTGGAGGTTCGAGTCCTCTTCTCGGCAGGAAGTTTGTGACAGCAGTCACTAAGTCGCTCAACTTATTTAGGGCACTACTTGGCGCGATAAGTGTTCAATCGATTCGATAGCGGTTGTAAGCACAACAAGTCAAACAGTAATACCCCCGTCGCAAAGGCGAGGCTGTACGCTAAAACCCCCGTCACATCAAAAAGTTGGAATTGCAGATGAAGCTGGAATCCAATGCCGTCACTGCGCCCCAACAGCTCGACCACCAAAGCAATTTTCCAAATCAACGCCAATCCGTTTCGTGCCGCAGCGAAAATGTAAGGGTAAAGCTGAGGCAAATAAAAATGCCAAAACCGCGTGAAGCCAGTGAGTTGAAATGCTCGCCCCACTTCCAGTAAATCCCGATTCACGGCCTTTGCCCCCTCGCGCACCGTCACGATGACGACAGGCAATTTATTGATGGCAACTGCAACAATCGCCGCCAGCTCATTGAGACCAATCCACAAGTAACACAGCAGCGCCACCACGAGTAACGGCAAATTTAACGACGCGATTACCAAAGTATCGAAATAGCGATCCAGCCCTCGCCATTCGCCCAGCACCATTCCCAACAAAACCCCTAATCCCATCGCCACCGTAAAGCTCATCGCCACACGCCCCAAGGTAATCAGGCCGTGGTGACTCAATTCACCGCTCTGAAATTCGCGAAAGATACGCAGTAACACCGCGTACGGATCGGGGAGGAGGGGAGAATTCAAGCTCATTGCGATCAGCCACCACACCCCAAACCACAGCCCCAGTGATGCAACCCGATGCCCCATACGCGATTAGTCCAATTCCCAAAAGAGGGCCGTATCCAACCCATGCTTTGCCGCAGTGCCCAACAGTCGTTCACCGCCGAGTTCACGCAACAACGTAAAGGCCTGTTCCGCTCGTCCCCGCTCTGCTTCCCCAAATTGCGGCAGTACGCCCGCACGATACCCCGCCTGTAACGCCAAAAAAGTCGCGTCATCCTCAGCCTGCATCAAGGAACGCACCTCGTCCCACAATGGTGACGCTTCTCGCAACGCTACGCTCGCCTGCTGCATGTCGCGCAGAAAGTCATTGAGGCCTTGGGCGTTTTGATGGGCAAAGGTCTCGTCAAATACCCACCCCACTAAAGGTAAATCGCCATCAATCCCCAAGCCGCTTAACACCTCGTTCATGCGAATCAACGGCCTAAACCCCGCAGCCTCCAGTCGGGCACTGAAATGCCAAAAATTAAGGGTGGCTTGGACTTGCCCCTGTAATGCGATTTGGTTGAGCAGCGGCGGGGAGACAAATTGCACAGTCGTTTCCCGTTGCAAATCAATGCCTTGTGAAAGCCCATAAGCTCGCAAAAACAACCAACTCTTGTCGAATGGCCCCCCAGCAACCCCCAGGGTTTGGCCCACCAATTGCGGTAAGGCCGTCACGTCGGTGTCGCGCACCAATAGGGTGCCGGTCGCCTTAGAGTAGGGATAAAAACGCCAACGCCCGCCCTGTGACCGTTGCCGCGCCACCCATAACCAATCATTCACCACTAAATCGACCGCGCGCCCCTGCAATGCAATCAACGCCGCGTCCCCGCCCGCGAAAGGCGTAAGTGTAATGGCGTAGGTCGTTGGGGGAGGGAAAAGGTGTTCACGGGCTTTGAGGGTCCAATTGACCGTCCCAAACGCCAGGACGCCAATGCGCAAAGGAACAGGATCACCGAAGGCAATCGTGGGAATCGCTAGGAGATTCACCCAAATCATCAGCGTTAACCCGCTTAACATCTGCATCGTTGTTCACCTCAAAATTCTGAATTGACAGCCTCCTCGCCCTGAAGAACGAGGCGATGGAGCGTATTTAGGTCAAGGGAGGGGACGGGGTGCCGCAAACAGGACAGCGCGGAAAGCGCGGCACCCGAATTTCTTGCCACTCCAAGGTCTTGGCCTCCAGCATCAACAACCGTCCTGTAAGCAGTTGCCCACACCCCACAATGATTTTGATCACCTCCAGGGCCTGCACGCTGCCAATAATCCCCAGTAACGGTCCGATAACCCCACTCTGCGCACAGGTCTCCGCAATTTCGGTCTCTTGGCGGTACAAACAGCGGTAACACGGCCCCTGATCGGGCAAATAGGTCATCAACTGGCCTTCAAAGCGAATAGCAGCCCCAATTACCAGTGGGCGCTTTTGGCGTACACAAGCCGCATTAATGGCTAGGCGCGTCGTGAGATTGTCGGTGGCATCCACGACGACGGTAGCCCGTTGCACCTGCGCCTCCAGCGCCTCACTCGCCAATACCCCGTCCACCGGCTCAATGCGAAGGGTTGGATTCATCGTTTGGAGCGTGTGTGCCGCGACCCGGGCCTTGGATTGGCCCACGTGTTCGGGGCGATACAAAATTTGACGGTGTAAATTGCTCAATTCGACCGTATCAAAATCGACGAGCACCAGTTCCCCCACGCCCGCCGCCGCCAAATACAAACTAATTGGCGACCCTAATCCCCCTAAACCGATAAGCAAAACCCGTGCATTTTCAAGCCGTTGCTGCCCAATTTCGCCGATCTCGGGTAACTGAATTTGACGCCCGTACCGCCTCATGGACGCGCATCATCGACAAGAGGAATGGGTGTTCCAACTTCTAGGGGGAGTCCGGCAGCCCGCCAACCATCAATCCCGTCGGGATACCAATACAAGCGCGTGTACCCCAATTCTGCTGCGCGATTCGCCGCATTCCACGACAACCAACAGTCCGCGATACAGTAAAACAGTAGCCCGTGAACCCGATTTCCTTGAGTGATTTCAGCCAACCGCACCGCAAAGTAGTCCGCTAGACCGGGCGTAATTTCGGCGTACCCCACGTTGGGCAACCACACACTGTTGGGGATGGTTTCATGGCTTTGCGCAACTAACCACGCCGCCGGTAGGTATTCGCTGGCCGGCCGTCGCCGTACCGCCATCACATCCACCGGCGTTACGCCCTGTTGGATGAGGTGTTGCGCTTCTTCGGTGTTGACGGTCCACGCCACAGGAGAGGTTGACGGCGTAGGGCTGTGGACACTGATCTCGCGGTACCCCTCGAAATTGAGTTCTCCCAACGAGAGATTCGGCATCTGGGGCGGTTCGGCAGCTAGAACAATCCCGCCTAAGCCGCCCAAGATAGCAGTCCCGATCACACTCAAACCGTGGTTAATCATGGCGACTCACCCCCAATGCCCGTCGTTCGTAGTCTTCAAAGAGGTGCAACAACGACCGACGGTACTCATCTCGTGCGACGGGCCAGGTATCGAAGGGAGCAGGGATAGGTACATCGAATAGCTCGGTCACAACCTTGCCCTCGAAAGCAGCGGTTGTCAGCGATTCGTCAAGCCAGGTGAGATAAGCGATGTTGGTTTCCAACAAGTGGAGGTCCCCTACAGGCCCTGCGGCGGGGAATATGGAGGTCAGAGGCAAGGTAGTTAGCTGCATTAAGCCACTGATCCAGGCGCGTAGATCGGCTTGTGGTGTAGCGATGGCGCGTCCATTAAAAACATTCCCCACATACAAAATCGCGGTGTGGGTATCGTAAATCGCGAGATCGCCTTGGGTGTGGCCCGTTAACGGGATGAACATCAGGGGATGTGCCCCAAAGGCTTTAATGCCCACTTCAACTGAGGCGGTAGGGATTACTGGCGCAGTCCCCCGCATCGCCTCCCCGACTAAACGATACATATTGTCGTTGAAGGCCGAAAACTCAGCCCGCGCCTGGTCAATCGTCGTGGGGAGCGCGTAAATCGGGACATCGCTAAAGGCTTGTGATCCAAAGGCGTGGTCGGGATGGTGATGGGTCAGATAGACACAACAAATGGGGGCATCATGGGTTGTTTGGGCGATGAGGGCGCGTAACTGTTCGCCAAACTGCTTACTCGGCCCGGTGTCGATGACGACGACGCCCTCAGTCGTGTGAATAAACGCATTATTCGCAATAAAGCCGCCATTTTCGCTGGAAAAATGTTCTAAATGACCGAAAACGCCGTAACTTTTGTCGCCGATCTCCACCGCCGTGAGCGCGTAATCAAACGCCCATAACGCGCCGCTGTACCCCCACAGAACTAGCGTCAACCCCCATCCGTTCATCGGATGATTTCCCGAAAGTTCATACCGTGGTTATCGCGCCCTTCTAAAGTCCAACCGCCCGCCTGCTGCATTTCGACCGTAAACAACGGGTTTTCGCTAATGGGTTCAAAGGGAGAGAGCTGGGCGATGAGGTCACCTGCGGCATTTTTGATGGCGATCTGTTCGACGAAATACGCTGGCGTATTGCCCACCAATCCCGTATCCATGGGGTGAACGAGCCGAAATCGCAACCGCGCACCGTCACCGTCGAGGGGCCAATGACGGGCCCGCAGATCGAGCAAAGTGTCTGGGTCGAAAAGCGAACGCCCCGCCGAGGGCAAAGTACAGCCGCCACCCGCCGCCCGTACCCAAGCGCCATTCACCCGCCAAGTCCCCAAGCCGTCCTTTACGGCCACTCTGATCGGGGTTGATTGTTGCAATCGAACACTAAACCCCAAGAAAGGCCGCATGTGGGCGGTAAATTCGTAGTGCAACGCTCGTGGAATGGGATTGAAGTCGATGAGCACGATGAGGGATTGAGGCGATTCAAGGCCGTCAAATTGGACGGTCACCGGGACTTTCATGGGATCTTCGGCCTCGACGGGCAGATGAACTTTGACCCGTTCGTCAAATACCACCTCACCAGTTCCCTGGAGAAAACCCCGATACATGGCGGGCCACTGGGCGGAATTCAGTGGATCCGTGGGCAATTCTGCCGCTACATACGGTGCGACGACCGCGAGAAATAATCCGATAAAGCCTTTCATTGCACTCCCCCGATGGCGCGTAGCCAATTTCGTTATTAAAAATCGTGCTGTTGACATCCTCCCCGCCCGTCAGTCCGGGGATTCCGGCGAGGTTTAAGCTGTCCTTGCGGACTTTGCCAAAACCGTTCGG
>CAZTIH010000161.1:0-5030 GCA_964613675.1 uncultured Candidatus Competibacteraceae bacterium | reverse complement strand
GACATCGCCCCCGCACTCCTCGATTTGCCGTCGGTGATTCAATCGTCCATTCAGGGCTGCAAAATTGGGGTGCCGCGCAATTTCTTTGGGGCGGGACTGGACGCAGGGGTGGGCGAACGGGTGACGGCTGCGTTAACCGAACTCGAAAAACAGGGCGCTCAGCTCATCGACATCGATCTCCCCTACAACGCGCTCGCCATCCCGGCTTACTACATCATTGCCCCGGCGGAGGCGTCGTCGAATTTGGCCCGCTTTGACGGGGTACGTTATGGCTATCGTTGCTCATCCCCTAAAGATTTACAGGATTTGTACACCCGTTCGCGAAGTGAAGGGTTTGGGCGAGAGGTGCAACGGCGGATTTTGGTCGGCACCTATGTGCTCTCGGCGGGCTACTACGACGCCTATTATCGTCGTGCCCAGCAGGCAAGACGCCTCATTGTCGAAGACTTTGCCCGCGTTTTTGAGACCGTCGACGTGATTGCCGGTCCGACTGCTCCCACAACCGCTTTTCCCTTGGGGGCCAAAACCCAGGATCCCGTCGCAATGTATCTCAGCGATATTTACACGGTCGCGGTGAACCTAGCGGGGTTGCCGGCGATGTCGATCCCCGTGGGATTTGTGGACGGTCTCCCGGTGGGGATGCAGTTAATTGGGCCGTCATGGCAGGAGGCGCGGCTGTTAAATGTCGCGCATCGCTATCAATTGGCGACGGATTGGCATCAAAAACTTCCCCCAGCCTATTGGATGAGTGAGGTCCCTCTTTTTGAACAGGCGCTTTCCCAGTGAAACGCCTGGGCTGCAACCCCACCACTTGGGGGAGTGAACCGCCTATGTTTCTCGTCTCCACGAAGCCCTCATAATGTCCCTTTGTCCGCTCCAACCCCTCACCTCACCTGCTGAGGCCGCATTGTCGTTCGACTTGCCCGTTAAAGTCCTCAAGGGCGGGCAAACCCTCGGCCCTTTCATCGGCGGAATCGCAGCAGGGGAGTGGATTGCGCTGATTGGCCCGTCTGGCGGCGGTAAAAGCACCCTGTTACAGACCTTGGCGGGCTTGGATAACCCCCGCATGAATCGAGTCCGACGGCCTATTGGACGGTTAGGCTACTGCTTTCAAGCCCCGCGTTTGTTGCCCTGGGCCACGGCACGGCAAAATCTCGCCGTCGTCCTGCAATCCCGCGAACCCAAGGCCATTGCCGAACAATGGTTGGCCTACATGGACCTGACCTCGGCGGCGGATCGCTATCCCCATCAACTATCGGGGGGAATGCAGAAGCGATTGGCGTTAGCGCGGGCACTGGCGGTGAACCCCAGTTGGTTGCTGTTGGACGAACCGTTTAGTGGTCTAGACCGTCCGTTAGCCCACCGCTTGAGCGATGATTACTTGATGCCGTTGCGCGGGCGGGTCACGGCGCTGTTGGTGACCCACGACCTAAGCGATGCCGTGAAATTAGCGGATCGAATTTGGTGGTTAGCGCAAGGTGAGTTACGGGGCGAGTGGCCAGTACACCGCGTTAAATCGACGCACTCGCCGCGAGAAATTGCCGAGGCGATCAGTGAACAAATGGCGTTTCCTCTGACTGAATTGGCGAGTTTTCATGATTAACACCGTTCCGTATGTTCCCAAATCTCCGATCCTCACCGTTGAGAAACTCTCCCACCGCTACGGCAAATTTATCGCGCTCAACGAGGTGAGTTTTGCGATTTATCCTGGCGAACGGGTCGCGTTGTTAGGCCCCAACGGCGCGGGCAAAACCACGTTATTCCAAATTTTGACCGGTTTATTTCGAGCCCAACAGGGAGAGATTCAGGTCAATCAAATCAATAGTTTGCGTTACCCTACTCGGGTACTGGCTCACCTCGGCGTTGTGTTCCAACAGTCCACCCTAGATTTGGAACTCTCGGTGACGGCCAATCTGCGGTTTCACGGAAAATTACACGGGTTACACGGCAAAACCCTGGCACAACGCATCGAACGTGTATTGCAACAAACCGAATTAACCGACCGACGACACCATTTAGCCCGCCAGCTCTCCGGAGGCCTCAGACGACGGCTCGAATTGGCGCGGGCCTGGTTAACCGAACCCAAATTGTTGCTCCTCGACGAACCCACCGTCGGGCTAGACATCGCCAGCCGACGCCGTTTACTGACGGATGTACAACAGCATTGTGAAGCGGGGGTGGGCGTGTTGTGGGCCACGCATTTAGTCGATGAAGCGGAACAGGCCCATCGCGTCATTATTCTGCACAAGGGACGGATTGTCGCCGCAGGCAGCCCTCAAACGCTGTGCGGGACCCAAGATCTCGCGACCACATTTTTGCAACTCACCCCTGTCGAGGAGAACACTTAATGCAACGCATCACTTGGTTAATTGTATGGGTTTTATTGGGATTACCTGCCGCACACGCCGCCCATTGGTCGGTGACGGTGGTCGAACTGCGCGACGATGAACGTTATCAATCTCGCCGTTTTGTCGAACGACTGCCCTTACGGCCTTGGGGACGTCCCTTTGCGGGGGCAGAAGTAGCGTTACGAGAGTCGCGGTTTCCCCTAGCAACCGCAGCGGTGGACATCGAGTTAAAACGCCTCGAATTACGGGAGGCGGAATTAGTCGCCGGCGTGTTGGCGGCCCATGAAAACGGTGATCAAATTTTTATTTTGGATTTGCCGAATGCACAGGTTGCCGAATTAGCGGAGGCAACACGGGAAAAGTCGTTATTGCTGCTTAATGCGAGTGCCCAAGGGGATGACTTACGGGCCGAACGATGTGCCCCACAGTTGTTGCACACGATTCCCCATGACCGCCAACTCACCGACGGATTGGCCCAGTTTTTGACGGCGCGACGGTGGAATAATGTCTTGCTTTTGAGTGGCCCCAGTGAGGCCGACCAACGGTTGTCGGCGGCATTTACCGCCAGTGCTCAACGCTTTGGGTTACGGTTAACGCAACGGGATTTCGTCCCCAACCGCGATCCCCGTCAACGCGAACTCAATAACCTCGATTTACTCACCGGCGGCACGACTTACGACGTGGTTTTTATTGCGGAAGCCGACGGCGAATGGGCCCGCGATGCCGAATTCCAAACTCAACTTCCCCGTCCGGTCATCGGTTCGGTGGGATTAACCGCCGGCGCGTGGCACTGGAATTACGAACGTCATGGGGCGCCTCAATTAAACTTACGGTTTCGGCGTCATGCCAGTCGCGACATGACAGGGGTAGATTGGGCGGTGTGGGCGGCCATGAAAGCCATTGTCACCGCCGCTATTGAACTCGGTAGCGAGGAAACCGAGTTAGCCAATTTGAGTGCCCAGATTAAACGGCCCGAACTATTACTCGATGGGTTTAAGGGACAAGCCTTGAATTTTCGCCCTTGGGACGGACAATTGCGTCAACCGATCTTTTTGAATAGCGCACTGATTGTCGTTGAACGTGCCCCGTTGCCCGGCTTTCTACACCCGATCAACCATCTTGACACCTTGGGCTTTGATGAACCCGAAAATCGTTGTCAACGGAGATCGCCTTAACGGCGGGTTCGTGCAATCCCCTGGGTTAACCCGTCCGCCAAACCGCCTTTCCCTGACGAGGCTCTCCCCTTGATTCATAGTTTATTGGCTTTTAACGCCATTTTCGGGCGTGAGATCAGCCGTTTTGTTCAAAATAAAAGCCGCTTATTTTCGGCATTGGTTCGCCCGTCGCTGTGGTTAGTGGCTTTTGCGGCGGGGTTTCACAATGCGTTTGGGGTGTCGATTCTGCCGCCCTACTCAACCTACATCCCCTACCAGGTGTACATCGCGCCGGGGCTATTTGCGATGGTGTTGCTGTTTTACGGGATGCAATCGTCGCTTTCGATGGTGTACGACCGCGAAATGGGCATGTTGCGACTGCTCCTCACGGCCCCGTTATCGCGGGGATTCATTTTATTTGCGCGATTACTGGCATCGGCGTTACTGGGCGTTATTCAGGTGTACTTATTTTGGGGGATTGCTTGGCTGTACGGCGTCGATCTCCCGCCTTGGGGCGTACTCTTTGCCCTACCTGCTTTTTTATTGAGCGCGATGATGCTGGGGGCGTTGGGATTACTTTTATCGGTCACCATTCGGCAATTAGAGAATTTCGCAGGAACGATGAATTTCGTGATTTTTCCCATGTTTTTTATTTCATCGGCGCTGTACCCCCTGTGGAAACTCCGCGAGGCCAATGCGGAATATCTGTTTTACATTGCCCAATTCAATCCCTTCACCCACGCCGTCGAACTGATTCGTTTTGCCATGTACGGTCAATGGGCCATGTTAAGCACTGCTGTGGTGGGGGGATGCGCAGTGGGTTTTTTTTTACTGGCCTGGTTGGGTTACGACCCTGGTCGGGGATTGCTTGGGCGTCGGGGGGGATAATGCCCTGCCGTACCTCATTTGAACGACTCCGTATTCAACCGCATTGCTTGGCCTTTGGTTGCCGCCATTTTTAGGTGGCCATCCACATTGCGTCTCATAAGCGCTTTACCCCGACGCTGTAGGTGAGTGCCTCCAAGGGTTACCCCCTAACTTTTTGATAGAGAACGCTTTACATGCTCATGGCTCAACGGTTGCCGTCTTGGTCGGCCCTCCAAAATCATGCAGTTCACGCCAAACAGTTTTCCTTGCGAGCGCTATTTCTTCACGATCCTCAACGGGTACAACGGTTTTCGCGATCCATTGAAAACGCGCTTTTAGTCGATTACTCCAAACATTTAATGAATGAGGACACCTTTTATTTGCTGTTGCAGATGGCCCGAGAGCTGAACTTACCCCACTGGATCGACCAATTATTTTCGGGTGAACTCATCAATCACACCGAACATCGCGCCGCCCTTCACATTGCCTTACGGCGCCCCAAAACCAAGCCCCTGAATTACAAGGGAAAAAATATCGTTCACGACGTGCATCAAACCTTAGAGCGGTTAGGACAGTTTGCCGAACAGGTCCGCTCGGGACAGTGGCGGGGTGCGACGGGGAAACGCATTCACCATATCGTGAATATTGGCATTGGGGGATC
>CAZTIH010000160.1:0-5089 GCA_964613675.1 uncultured Candidatus Competibacteraceae bacterium | reverse complement strand
CTCCCCAAAATGGTGTGCGATCCGATGTTTAGACTCACTCATCTGTTGCTGTCGATCTAGTAGGTAAGTTTGAAACCCCACCTCCGCCGCCGCGTCCAGCTCCGCCTCAACATCTGACAAAAATAAAATTGTCCCCGGAACTTCTCCAATCGCTTTAGCAATTTTTTGATACGAAAGCACTTCTCGTTTCGGCCCCGTAGTCGTATCAAAATAACCCTTAAATAATGGCGTCAAATCCCCTGCCTCGCTGTAGCCAAACAACAGCTTCTGCGCCGCCACCGACCCCGATGAATAGACAAAAAGTGAAATCCCCCGACCATGCCACTGCCGTAAACCGTCCACCGCATCGTCGTAAAGATGCCCCTTAAAGTCACCTCGCCTGTACCCCCCTTCCCAAATCCGCCCCTGTAATGTTTTGAGGGGCGTGTACTTGCGATCTTCATCTATCCATTTCACAAGCACTTCGGCGACTTCAGAATTTGACAACCCCAAATCACCGACCTGCTCACGTACGACGCGCAGTGCCTCCACTACCCCCGAATCTTCAGCGTGATCGGCAATGAATGACGCCATCTGAGAACGACTGTAAGGAAATAACACCCGATGCACGAAATCGATGTCTGTCGTCGTGCCCTCAATATCCGTCACGATTGCCCGTATCACCATGATTTAACCCGTTAGTTTTGCTAATTTTCTAAGCGCGGAAACTGCTTTGCGATTTCGTTTCCCGTGAAATTCGCCACCCACCCTTCCGGCGTCGTGAAAAAGCGAATGCACTTGAAACGAGGATTTGGCCCCATGTCAAACCAATGGGTCGTGTTGGCCGGTACACTAATTAAGTCTCCCTGCTCGCACAGCACTGCATAGACTTTGTCGTCTTTGTGAATGTTGAACAGCCCCTGCCCCTCCACAAAAAACCGCACTTCATAATCGCTGTGCGTGTGCTCATCCAAGAATTTCTGGCGCAATACCCCTTTGTCCGGGTGTTCGGGATACAAGCTGACGACATCCGCTGATTGAAACCCATATTTCGCCTTTAACTTTTCCACCTGATTCTGATAGGCCGCCAACACCGTGTCGGCATCTGCGTTGTCGGGTAACGGGGCCTCCGTCTGCCAACGCTCGAATAGCACGCCCACGGCATCGAGTTGCCCTGCAATCGCATTGCCATCGGTGAAAATCTCACAATTTTCCGAGGAATGGGCGGCGTAAATGCGTAATTCGCTCATGAGTTATCTCCGCTTTAGTAGCTCGCATTCAAAAAGAAACTCAAACGCCTCGATGTGCCGTTGGGCATCGCGAACCGTTTGGCCCCACGTGTAGAATCCGTGTCCCGCAATTAGATACCCGAAGGTGCGGGGGTTGGCATCTAAATAACTTTCAACGCACTTTGCAAGGCGATCTATATCCTGATCGTTCTTAAAAATCGGTACGAAGACCGCCTTTTCGTGGGTCTCCACGCCGGGAAACGCCTTCAGAACCTCGTAATCCACCAGCGAAATGCCCTGTGCGTGCCCCTGGGATAAGACCGTCGCGGCGGGCGAATGGGTGTGCAGCACCGCCCCAATCTGCTGATCCCGACGGTACAACGAAAGATGTAACGCCGTTTCCGCCGACGATTTGCAGTCTGGCCGACGCGATTGGCCATCGAGAGTGAACGGGACAAAATCGTCGTGGGTCAATGCTCCTTTGTCTCGTCCCGAAGCCGTAATCACAATGCCGTCCTCCTGCTCTGCGACATAACGCGCCGAAAAATTACCGCTCGTCGCCGGTACCCAACCCCGTCTGTAAAAAGACTGGCCCGCTTGAATCAATGCCTCAACCGCATTTGCAAAAGTCGTCATCTTAATCGTCGTACCTTTTCATCATTAACCGCCTTTAGACCTGCCCAAATGCGATGTTTCCGTCACAAACGCACCACGAGTACATCACAGGGCGCCCGTTGAACGAGCTGCGTCGCCGTGGAACCAAACCAACTGCTCCACCCCAACTGCTTTGGCGCCCCAATCACAATTAAATCCACCGCCCGCGAACGCGCCAACTCTAAAACCCCCTCCAAGGTGGACAGCGCCGCTACGGTGTAACGAGGACAGTCCTGTAATCCAATTTCCTGCGCAACTTCACTCAACAACACTTCTGAAGCGTGGCGCTCCGAATCCATAGGTGAGTCGGGTAATAACGGCATCAGTTCATACCCCGCCGCCAAATTGAGCGTTTCCACAACATGAGTCAGGCTCAATTGCGCATCGTGACGTACCGCAATCTCTTTTGCCCGCATGGCAATGGCGTGGCGCGTGTCATCGTGGGGGATAATGGTCAAAATATGGGTGTAGCGAATGTCCATGACAGCCTCATGGTGGTTAACAAACACGGCAAAAAACCCTATACACCGTAAAAACGATTGCCAAAATAGACAATAAAATCCCCCTTTACACCACGGTCTCCGTACAATTGCTCCAATCTTCTCGATCCCCTTTCCTATGACCACATTGCCCCGCCTGCTCATCGTCGATGACAACCCCGACAATCTCGACCTCCTCGAAGCCATTTTGCTAGAGGAAGATTACGATGTGCTGAGGGCGGAAAATGGCGAAATTGCCCTCCAGCTCGCCCAACGCGAACAACCCGATTTAGTGCTTCTCGACATCCACATGCCCGGTCTCAACGGCTATCAGGTGTGTGACCGTCTTAAACAAGATGTTCGATGTCAGCAAATTCCGGTCATTTTTTTGAGTGCCCTCAGCGAAATTCACGATAAAGCCAAAGCCTTCGCCAGTGGGGGGATTGATTACATCACCAAACCGTTTCAAGAACTCGAAGTGCTTGCCCGCGTGAAAACCCATGTAGCGTTAAGCCGAGCGATGCGGGAACTGGCCGAACAAAACCATCGCTTACAAGCCGAAATCGCCGAACGCAGTCGTCTCGAACGGGCCATCCTGGAAACCAATCAACAACTCGAACGCCTCGCGATCACCGACGAACTCACCGGCCTTGCCAATCGTCGCCGCTTTAACGACTGCCTTGAGCGGGAATGTCAACGGGCCGTGTGGGAGAAACGCCCCATAGCGCTGATTTTGGGGGACATCGACTACTTCAAACGCTACAACGACCACTTTGGCCACCAAGCCGGTGACGATTGTTTAAGGGAGGTCGCTAAAGCCCTCAAGAATGCCGCACGTCGCGAGAACGATTTGGCGGCCCGTTACGGCGGGGAAGAAATGGCGGTGATTCTCCCCAATACGGATCTGAAGGGGGGCATGGAGGTCGCGGAACGCATCCGTCAACACATTATGCAGCTTCAGATTCCCCATCCGCTTTCCGAAGCTAACGAATGGATTACCCTGAGTTTGGGGGTCGCCGAGCTGGTGCCCAATCACGAAAATGTGACGGAACATATCGTTCGCCTTGCCGACCAGGGGTTGTATCTCGCAAAAAGTGGCGGTCGCAATCGCGTGATGACCTGTCAGACATACTCCCCCCCGGAGACACCGCGTCCGTCCGAATGAGTCGGCGTTTTAACGGGTGGATTCAGACAGTGGCCCTGTATTCGCGGTGTCGTTTTTAGCAGTATGTCGCCAGACCTCGTAACCGCCCAACGCCATCAGAACTAATAGTGGTTGCAAAACATAGAGATGCACCACATCGAATACGGCTAAATCGGTCGTGAGTCGCAACGCCGTCAGTCCCACCAGTCGCAAAAAATTCAGCGCCCACAAACTCGGCAACAACAGCAGTAGCCCCCACAGCCGCTCGCGCCATCCCAATGATTGCGCCAACACCGCCGCCCCAACCGGCAATAGCAATCCCATCCCATCGCAACTCGCGACAATCCATAAAATCAGTCGCTCCTCATAAAAAAGTTCGACGCCAACACAGGTCAAGGTGGGCCAATACCCATCCAGCATCGTGCAAATTCCCCACGACAGCAGGGTGTGGTAATGGGACACCCACGGGGTCGCCAGCCAATACAGGCTGTACAACCCCAAAAAGTATCCCGCAAACCGTAGCGCAAACATTTAGTGATACCCGCTTATCACTGACACAAAGTCCCTTCCGTACACCGCACCCGAATCTGCGTCCTTTCTCCCTCTCTTTCCATGAGACGAATTGGATTCACAATCGTTTGCGTGCCCGTTGGCGTGTCGATGATGCTCCAACTCATTACGCCGTCGCCGTAACTCTCACGCCCGCCCGTGCCAAAGCGCGTTGGCCGCCCTCGCTCCACCCCATAGGTGTACTGCGGCATCCCCAAATCAAAGACGATAAACCCATCCGTAAAACTCTGTGACCGAAAAATATCCTCACGTCCATTGCGTGGATCCATCGTCAACACATTCAGTTGCGCTGCTGGCAACGACACCCCCGATGAGAACCGTTGTTGCGTTGTGTTATAGACCTGCCAAGTGTAGTGGCCCGATAAGTCTTGCGCTGACCACAAGTAAATGTCTGTTCGCGCCTCGTTGTTCTCGCCCACGAAGTAGCGCATGTACAACTGATCGCCTGCACTAGCTCCCGCACTTAAATTGACGATAGAAGTGGAATTCATCGCCGTCAGATCGGGTACAAATCGCCCTTGCGCATCTGCTGGCCCAAAGTCGCCCCCTGTGGCCGTGTTGGGAAAACCTACATCGGGATTTTTGGCCTGCAACGGCACCGCCGGCAAATAACTCACGCGCGAACGGTTCGGCTCCACCTGGAACGCTGCCCCGCTTAAACAGGGCACGTCGTTCACATCTAAAGCCCGATTCGGCGGCTGATTTTGATGAGGCGTATCGAGAACAAACACTAAGTAGCCCATCTGATCCGCCAGTCCCGTGAATCCCTTATTTTCGCTCCAGATGAAAGACCGTTGCTCGTTGGCCGTCATGGGAAAGTCCGCGTCCACTACATGTTTGCTGTTGGGATCAAAGAAGGTCCAGTACACCTGGCCTTCTGCACAGGTATTGAGCGCAATGGCCGTAAAGGTACTGTTGTCACTTCGGAAAAAAGCCAATGGAATCAATAAGCCATTCGCAAATTGCGAGACCACGACCGCCCCAGCCGTCGAACACATCACGCTCAAAAATCCCATGCGTAACCAAGAAGAAAA
>CAZTIH010000159.1:0-5140 GCA_964613675.1 uncultured Candidatus Competibacteraceae bacterium | reverse complement strand
ACATATCCACAAGATCACGATCGTGAGCGGCATTCGCAAGCTCGACTACGAGCAAGGGATGATGACCATCCGAGTGCGCGTACAAGCTCACAACTCCATGGCCTGGGCGGTGGGGCGTGCGTTTAGACTCTCAGTGCAACGGCGCTTTAACGCCGCGGGCATTCCGATGCCCGTCAAGCGTCTGGATACCCGCCAATGGGTCGTGCCAAGTTTTGACCCGCCGGCCAGTCCGCTTTGAGGCTTTTCCATCGCCCGTCCATTCGCCGTAAACAATGTCACCTCTCCGTGAGCGGCACGCCGGGCAATTACGACGTCGATCGCACCACCAGTTGCGCGAACTCCAGTGGTGACGCCTGCCGGTAATCGACGCGGTTCCTCGGTCATCACATCGTGTTGCTTCAATTTTGCGCTTCCATAGTTTTCCCGGCATCAATTCATGCCTAACCTCTGGGGCGGGCGCAAACCGATATTGCGCACAAGCATATTTGTTGAAAAGTCACGCTAATTTGTGGCTCATATTTAGGTATCACGATGACCAAGCTCCCGTCCGACCCGCAAGAACGCACTAAAATTGTGCGTCACTATCATCAAAAAACTAAGCATCATCTCCAGGCCTATGCGGAAGGGCCAGGAACCCTGGATTGGGATCAGCAACCGAACCCTTTCCGACATTATGCAGCAGCGCCACAACAGATTCTTCCCCATACAGGTACGCGGTTTGACCGCCCGCTTGAGGGGTTCGCGATGGGGGAAAACTCAAGTGTTGACAGTAACTTAATGAGTTTATCGGCGCTTCTGGAACTCGCCTTTGGGGTTTCGGCATGGAAGGTGTGGGGGCCTAATCGGTGGGCGGTGCGCAACAACCCCTCATCGGGCAATTTGCATCCCGTAGAGGCGACTGTTTTATGTGCAAATTGGCCTGAGGTTCCCGATGGTGTGCACCATTATGAGGCACAGCACCATCATCTCGAACAACGTGCGGTCCCTTTAACTCCGTCTTCTCACCGATGGTTAGCCATTGGATTGAGCAGTGTGCAGTGGCGGGAGGCGTGGAAATATGGCGAACGGGCGTTTCGTTACTGTCAACTCGACGTGGGGCATGGCGTGGGGGCATTGACCTATGCAGCGGCATTGCTGGGATGGAAATTGACGCCGTTTCCCATGACCAGCCAGCAGATCGCCCATTGCTTAGGCATTGATCGGACTGAAGATTTTGCGCTGCATCGCCGTCTGTACACCGAAGTTGAAGAACCCGAATTGTTGGTATTTGTCACCAACGCAGATTGTCAACCGCCGCCCCCAGCAGAGTCACTTATGGCGTGGTTGGCGGGGGCAACGTGGCACGGCAAACCTTCAATTGTGGATGCAGAACCGGGCTATCGTTGGCCACTCGTCGAAAAGATTGCCCAGGCAACCCGCGATGAACAGGCAGACCCCATCGTTACAAGTCATCACTGGCCGACCTTGCCGATACCGACGGTAATTGAGGGCGGAAGTGCGGTAGAGATCATTCGGCGACGGCGTAGCGCACAGCGGTTTGATGCTAAATATCATTGGGAACGAGATGATTTTTACCGTTGGTGTGAGCGATTGTTGGCGCGACCGACCCCTTTGTGGCAGAGCTGTCCTGAGCCGTTTGCCCTGCATTTGGTGCTATTTGTGATGCGCGTTGCTGACCTGACTCCTGGACTGTATTACTTACCGCGTCACCCTCACGGTGCTGAAGCGTTATCTGATCGGTTGGCGCGACAGTTTCCAGAAAAATCGCGATTGACGACGGCAATAGAGGGATGTCCAGCAGATTTACCCCTTGAACGGCTTCAGACCTCTGAACGCGGTGCAGTGCAAAAATTGTCGCGTTTGTTGTGTTGTCACCAGGAGATTGCCGCAACGAGTGCCTTAACCGTGGCGATGATCGGAGATTATGAAGCGGCCACTAACGGTTCAAGTGGTTACAGAGCGCTGTTGCGCAGTGCGGGATTTGTCGGCCAACACGCTTATTTAGGGGCAGAGATATTGGGAATGCAGGGGACGGGCATCGGATGTTTCTTCGATGACGCGGTACACGATTTGCTGGGTCTATCTGATAGTGGCTTTCAGAGTCTCTATCACTTTACGGTCGGGCGTTCGATGGTCGATCAACGCATTGAAACCCAAGCCGCTTATTCGATTCATGAGGAAGTCTGATGACCCCTACCCTACTCGCTTTTCTACAAGAACATCAGTTCAATCCAGACGATCTAAATGCACCACTTGCAGATCGTCGGTTCACTCCTTTGATGCGAGCCGCTAAATTGGGACGCCTTGATTTAATTGAGGAATTGCTCGCATTGGGGGTGGATTTACAAGTGACTAACGAGGATGGATGCAATGCACTCTGGTTGGCGTGTTATTCGGGAAGTCACGAGGTGATTGGTCGATTGATTGGTGCGGGCATCGACATAGATCTACAGAACGGGAACGGAGCGACCTGTCTGATGTATGTCTCATCGAACGGAAAAGCGGATTTAGTAGAATTATTATTGCGCTACGGAGCAAACCCGAAACTCAAAAACTTCGATGACTTCACCGCCTTGGATTTGGCGGCAAATCGGGAATGTTTGAGATTACTGCGGGCGTCCTGATCCGTTGAACTGGTTTAACAGTGGGGCGTGCAACAGATTGTTGGTCGCTAAAATAGTGGTGCTATTCAAGTTAATGGGGCGCCCATCTAATTCGGTCACTTTGCCCCCCGCCTGTTCGACAATTACGCTCAAAGCCGCAATATCGAGGATATTGACGTCGGATTCGATGACGGCGTCGATTTTGCCCGCAGCTAGGAGATGGTAATGGTAAAAATCGCCATAGCCTCGAACGCGAGTAAATTGAGGGACTAATTCGCCTAATTTTTGCCAGTGTTCTCGATTTTGGGCGAGGGTTTTCAAATTACCGGTCGAGAGAGTCGATTGGGAGAATTGGGAAAATTGACTGACCGCTAAAGGTTTATCGTTCAACCATGCCCCCATGCCTTTGACGGCGCAGGCTAACTCATTGAAAAAAGGTGCATTTGAGACGCCTAGAATGAGTTCACCCTCCTTCATCAGGGCAATTTGTGTAGAAATAAAGGGATAGCCACGAATAAAACTTTTTGTGCCATCCAGGGGATCGACTAACCATAAATAGGGCGACTGCATTTGAGATTGGCCCGTTTCTTCCCCATAAAATCCAAAATCCGGAAAAGCGTGAGACAGGATTAAATAAATCGCTTTCTCGGCTTCCCGATCTGCACGAGTTACAGGGCTATCGTCTGTTTTAATTTCGACCTGAATGGGATGCTGATAATAATGCCGAATGACTTTTTCGGCTTCCCGAGCGGCGTTAATCGCAGTCGTTAAGAGCAACTGATGATTCATGGCATTAACCGATAAGGCGTCAATTTAAGAGGCATAACAGTTTAGCGATTTAGCCGCCGTCCGACCTAAAATCTTCGCGGTAATTTTGAGCAAACACTTGATTAGTCAGAATAAAATTGTTTGATTTCAGAACAAAATGTTCAAAAGTTCTTTAGGTCAATCGTGACTTTCATCAATGAAACCAAAGTACAGTTGAACTTAGGGTGTTCTTACTAAGGCAGCAAAACTTTATATTTTTCAATGAGATATGCTGCAAACTTTTAACTATTTTGGGGGAGTGACATCCATGTTTACCCACATTTTAGGACTGCTTTTGTTGAGCGTGACGGTCGTTCAAGCCGCCGAACCGATTCGTCCTTTGCCCGAGCCGCCCGCAATTCCCGAAGCCAAACGGGCTTTGGGGGAACGCTTATTTCGTGATCCGTCGTTTTCCAGTGATGGCAAGATCTCTTGCGCTAGTTGTCACGATTTAGAAGCTGGTGGGGCAGATTCTGTCGCTTTTTCTTTAGGGGTTGAGGGACGGGTGGGGGGCATCAATTCGCCGACGGTGTTTAACAGTAGCTTGAATTTTCGCCAATTTTGGGATGGGCGTGCCGCAGATCTCTCCGAACAAGCGGATGGGCCTGTGCATGCAGATGTCGAGATGGATACTTCTTGGGAAAACATTGCGGCTCAGATAAAGGCAGATCCGAGCTATGTGGCGGCCTTTACAGCCGTTTATGGGCCTTCTTCGATCACGACCGAGAATATTAAAGATGCCATTGTCGCTTTTGAGATGACTTTGTTGACGCCGTCTCGCTTCGATGACTATCTGCAAGGCAATCAGAACGCAATTACCGCAGCAGAATTAAAAGGGTATGAGCTATTTAAGAGTTATGGCTGTGTTGCGTGTCATCAAGGCGTCAATATTGGCGGTAATATGTTTCAGACTTTTGGCGTGATGGGGGATTATTTTGCAGATCGGGGAGGGGATCTTACTGAAGGCGACTTAGGGCGTTTTAATGTGACAGGTAAGGAATATGATCGTCATTTGTTTAAAGTACCAACTTTGCGCAATATCATGCTTACTGCGCCGTATTTTCATGATGGTTCGGCTGAAACATTAGATGGCGCTGTTGAAATCATGGGAATTTACCAGTTGGGACGCCCCATAGATGCCAAAGATCGTGCGTTAATCATTCAATTCCTCGAAACGCTCACAGGTAAAGAATTAGGGGGAGCACAATGAAGAGGCATACCACGTGGTTATTTGTCCTTGGGGTAGGGAGTTTAGTAGGATTAGCCGGAATCTATTCTCGCCTTACTTCAATTGACACAATCCAGCATCTCGCAATTACCGATACAATTCGCCAATTAGAAGCGCAAGATACGCGCTGGAATGAAAATGCGCTACGTATTCGACTGAGTTTGAATACGCATTACGATGATTTGGCAAGGCCGATTGCGACAATGAACCAAATGGCTGACCATTTACTAGCGTTATTTTTTAAATTAGAGGGGGTAGATGGCTTAAAACAAGGATTGGCAGAATATAAGGCGTTATCTTTAGAAAAAGTAGAGGTTATGGAGCAATTTAAGGGAGCTAATGCGATTTTAAGCAATTCCTTGCGATTCTTACCCCTTGCTATACAAGAGGCACAAACAGCCCAGATGGCGTCAGGGAGCAACGCCAACATTGTTGCGCAGCTCAACTTATTGAAAGATCAATTACTTGAGTACAATTTGCTGGGGCAACTGTCGGCACGGGA
>CAZTIH010000158.1:0-5184 GCA_964613675.1 uncultured Candidatus Competibacteraceae bacterium | reverse complement strand
CAAGGGTGGGGTGAGTTCCGTCGTCAACTCGACTACAAATTGGCTTGGAAAGGCGGTCATCTCATTGCGGTATCGCCAAAAAATACAAGTCGAACCTGTCCTGAATGTGGACACATCTCGGCAGAGAATCGTAAGACGCAATCACACTTTGCTTGTATTGAATGCGGATTCAAGGAGAACGCCGATTTTGTCGGCGCCTTGAATGTGTTAGGGGCGGGACACGCCCAGCTAGCCTGTGAAGTGAGCGGGGTTGTAGAACCGCCAGCAGCAGGAACCCTCCGAACGGTTTTTGCAAAGTCCGCAAGGACAGCTTAAACCTCGCCGAAATCCCCGTCCTTTAGGGCGGGGAGGATGTCAACCATTCACTCCAATCCTCCGAGAGCCCCCATGAATAAGCACGGCTTCCTCCTCCCAAAACCTGACCAGGAAACTTGAGTCATGACGGTTTCGATTTCCTTCGAATGTATCTCGGGCCAACAGGCCGCCGAGCTGCTACGCACTGAACCCGCCGTCGTGCTCTTCGATGTGCGCGACGCCACCGCCTACCGCAACGGTCACATCGCCGGCGCTGCCCACCTCAGCGAGAGTCGCCTGTTTGGCTGGACAAAGCGCATTCCCAAAGACGCACCAATCCTCATCTACTGCTACCACGGGAACGCCAGTAAAGCCTACGCACAGATGTTTATCGACTTCCGTTACTCCCGCGTCTTTAGCGTCGATGGTGGCTATCCCGCCTTGGAAATGGTGATGAGCGAGCCGTCATGAACCGCGACGACAACAGGAATTTCCTCTCCACTTGGGTTACGGCCCACGCCCTGACGCCCAGCGACATCGACTGTATCACCGTCGTGATGCTCAAAATCCTCGATGGCAAGTGCAAGATGAATGCAGTCGAAAAGCACGTCATGGCGGCGCTCTACGATGCCGTCTGCGACCGTCCAGGCCATCGTTTTGGGACGGCCGAACACGCACTCATCGCCACCGCCCGTCATTGTGCCGACGACGCCATGAAGAACGCGATTTATGAACACCGCGTGCTGGCTGAAACGGCGTTGTCGCGACCGGTGATGAAGGCATTTAAGGCGATGATTCGGGTCAACGGCCTGTTTGCCCCTTGGGAACGCGAACCCGAGGAGATGATGGAATGAAATTGCAGATCGACCGTCGGCACATAGAGCCAATGATTCGCGCCTTTCCGCGCCTGACGGTGTTTTGTGACCAGTTGCGTTTTGGCAACCGCGTTGAGGTTCCCTTTAACTGCCTCGAACCGTCTGAACTGGATCTGCTGCAAGCCCTTTATGCCGAGGGTGACCGCGAATTACGGGCGCAAGCGGCGCAGATCACCACATTGCGAGCGGCACTGGCCTATGACGGCCACCGCTTCGAGGCCGAGGAACTCGAAATGGCGGTACCCGCCATCGCCCGTTATCTGGCGGATGATGTCGAGCGTGGCTGGGTGTTTTCGGCAGCGATCACGGGCAAACCTCTGGCTTGGGTGGTCAGTCGACTCGATTACACACCGCCCTCGGAAGAAGAAAGCGGCAAAATTTTTCTCGAACTGAAGGCCAACTCCCGCGCCAAGCTGGCGACGACGACCGTGCGCATTGCAGGGCCTGACATTGCCGGTCGCACGGTAGCGGAAATTCTCGCCGCCAAGGGATATGTCAAGGAGACGCCCGCGCTCATCACCAATTACGAAGAGGGGGAAGCGCGTTATTTCGACTGGCGAGCCCAGTACGGGGCACAGTTTTCCGGTACGGGCACGGGTTGGTTCGCGGAGAACCCGACGGCCACCCACCGCGACACCGATTTCGCCCGCAAAGATCAGATCATTCTGTCCTCAACGGGCAGTCCGGCGCGGCTGGTCAATGACGAGAGCATTCTCGGGGAACGGGTGCTGACGATGGACGCGACCGGCGACATTCTCGCCAAGTTCGTGCGCCGCGTGCAGCGAAATTCGCGGCTGTCGAGTAAGGAGGAAGCGGTCGTCGAAGATACCCAGGCGGGCATTAAAAAGGGCTTATTCACCGAGTTGCCAGTGCATTTTTTCATTCTGATGTTCCATCTGGAGCTTCATCACTATGTCTGGGTGCATGTGGACGACATGACGCCCTATGTCTATCAGCCGGAACTCAAAGACAAACTAGTGTTGCCGCCCGAACAGACCGATTTGATCGACATCCTAACCGCCGAGATGGATGTGTTGATGGATGACATCGTTGCGGGCAAGTCGGGGGGGACGACAGTGCTGTGTGCAGGCCCGCCGGGGGTGGGCAAAACGCTCACGGCGGAGGTGTATTCGGAAATTATCAAACGTCCCCTTTATCGGGTGCATTCGGGACAGCTCGGTCTAAATGTGACGGCGATGGAAACCGTGCTCAAAGATGTGTTGACTCGCGCCCAGCGTTGGGGAGCGGTGATGTTGATCGACGAGGCCGACGTTTACATCAAGCGGCGCGACGACAACATCGCGATGAATGCGGTGGTTGGGGTGTTTCTGCGGGTGCTGGAGTACTTCAACGGTCTGTTGTTCCTGACCACGAATCGCGTCAGCGACATCGACGAAGCCATTGTTTCCCGGTGCATCGCGCTCATCCGCTTCCAGTCCCCGCACCGCGAGGATCGGCGAAAGATTTGGGGCGTGATGGCGGCGCAGTTTGGCCTAGCCATTGAACCGACATTAATGGAACGCCTGCCTGATATTTTTCCCCAGGCTTCGGGTCGCGACATCAAGGGTTTGGCCAAGTTAGTGGCGAAGTACTGTAGCCAAAAGCAACTGCCACCCACGGAAGCGGTTTTCCGCCGCTGCTCCATGTTTCGGGCGCTGGATCAGGCCGAAGTGCCGGCCTGAACTGATTGCCCCACCCTGAAGGACGGGGCTTGTCGCGCATTTCGGTCAGCCAAATGAAGTTGCTCAAATTAAGCCGCGTGGTTCCTCAATTCACTAAACGATGGTTTTGAAAAAATTGCCCTAGCGAGAGGGGGTTTGCGATTTTGGGGACGTTTTGATGGGGATAAACCGCACAAGGTTTTTTCACGGCTGGGCTATGCTGGGCACTTTAGCTCCGCCAACCTTGAGATTGCCTATGTTGCCCGTCGATGCGTCGTCCTCGCCCCGTTTGCAAATCAGCCTCATTACCGAAACTTATCCTCCTGAAGTGAATGGTGTGGCGTTGACCCTGCAACGTTTACTTAATGAACTCTTGGCTGAAGGACATCACTTGCAACTGGTTCGTCCCCGTCAGTTTCGCGGCGACGATGGCCGAGAGGATTCGACCATTGAAACGCTGACCTACCCTGGGTTACCCCTCCCCAAATACCCCGATTTACGGTTGGGGTTACCCGCCTATTTCGATCTCAAAAAACGCTGGCGTCAGCGTCAACCTCATCTCATTCACATCGCGACGGAAGGGCCGTTGGGACTCTCTGCCCTTTATGCGGCAAAGCATCTCAACATTCCGATTACCTCGGGGTTTCATACGAATTTTCATCGGTACAGCGAACATTACGGGTTGGGGTTTTTGCAGAACACGATTACGGCGTATCTGCGCTACTTTCACAACCAATGTGACTGCACCTTGGTACCCACCCAAGCGCTGCAAGCCGAACTCACCGACAAAGGGTTTAAGCGCGTGCAGATTTTGAGTCGAGGCATCGACACCCAGGCGTTTAACCCCAAACATCGCAGTGACGCATTGCGAGCGGAATGGGGCGTCACGGCGACCGATCCCGTCGCGTTGTATGTGGGTCGATTGGCCGCCGAAAAAAATTTAGCGGTGGCTGTGAAGGCTTTCCAGGAAATGCGTAGGGCGTGTCCGACGACGAAATTTGTCCTCGTGGGGAGTGGCCCGCTTCACGAACCGTTACAACAGCGTTATCCCGACCTCATCTTTGCGGGCGTCCAAAAACATCAGGCCCTTTCAAATTACTACGCAAGCGCGGATCTCTTTTTGTTTCCCAGCCAAACCGAGACCTTTGGGAATGTCATTTTAGAAGCGATGGCGAGCGGTTTAGCGGTGGTGGCGTTTGATGATGCTGCGGCCAAAGAACATCTCCGCGATGGGGAAAATGGACGATGTGTTCCCTGCGATCAGGAATCGGCGTTTATTCAAGGCGATCAGGAATCGGCGTTTATTCAAGCCGCTGTGGAGCTCGTCACGGATTTGCCCCGCATCAAACAACTGGGCGCAAGTGCATTTGAAGCGATGCAATCGAATAGTTGGCAACAGGTGAGTAGCCAGTTATCTGACCTTTTTCGGGCCTTTGCACGCCCTACGGAGAATGATTCATGAGGGATCTTGCCATGAACGAATTTCACAAGCTCGATTTAGCGCTCTGTCGGCAGCTACACAAAATGAGTCGTTACCCACCCGTACAACGCTTTTTTGGCGGCGTGAGCTGGTTGGGGGACGGGTGGTTTTGGTACGGCCTCATGGGGGGGTTGCTGCTCGTAGATGGCACAAAAGCGCTCTATCCCGTTTTTCATATGCTGGTTGCGGGACTGTTGAGCTTGGGGGTTTACAAGTGGTTAAAAGCCAAAACGACCCGTCTGCGGCCCTGTCATCGGTTGGCAGACATCCGTTCGACGGTTGAGCCGCTGGATTTGTACAGCTTTCCGTCGGGTCACACCCTTCATGCGGTGACATTTTCTTGGGTCGTCACACATTACTACGGCGAATGGGTATGGTTTGTGTGGCCATTCACCGTGCTGGTGGCGCTGTCGAGACCGATTACGGGGTTGCACTACCCAAGCGATGTGATTGCTGGGGCCGTGATTGGGGCGGTCATTGCCGCCGCGACGCTTTATGGATGGCCCTAATTCAAAATCAGTCTCCGAATGCCGGTAGGATGTTCTGAGGCACGAAGCGCATCGTGTGGCTAATTCAAAATCAGTCTCCGAACGGCGGTAGGATGTTCTGAGGCACGAAGAAGCGCATCGTGTGGCATGGCACGAAGCGCTTCGGTGGTGTTTTCGGCGCGTTAACGCAGGTTGAACCTTTTCAGCAGCAGGGCGAAGGAGGTAATCACCCCATTACGCCGACTTTTTGGGGGTGCCGATGAAGTAGAAATACCGCCAAACACCCCCGTACGCTTTGCATTCCTCCGCCTGTATCCCCCCAAATTGGGCCTGTAACGCGGGGAATAAATGGCCGTTAAACGCCACGTGGTTTACCCCCATCCATC
>CAZTIH010000157.1:0-5273 GCA_964613675.1 uncultured Candidatus Competibacteraceae bacterium | reverse complement strand
CGTCAGGAAGCGGCGCGTCGTGAAGAAACCGCCCGTCGTCAGGAAGCGGCGCGTCGTGAAGAAACCGCCCGTCGTCAGGAAGCGGCGCGTCGTGAAGAAACCGCCCGTCGTCAGGAAGCGGCGCGTCAACCCACAGCGTCTCCTGCGGTCGATGTGGCAGCAGTGAGACGGGACTACGGTCGCGAATTGGTTCAATGGTTTGCCCGTCACAAGCGTTATCCCAATGCCGCACGGAATCGGGGCCAACAGGGCGTGGCGAGATTACGACTGACGGTGAGTCGTGACGGTCAGGTGCTGGGTTACGAACTCGTCCAAAGTACGGGTCATCGTTTACTAGACGAGGAAGTTCGTGCATTGGTAGCACGCGCACGCCCTCTCCCTCGAATGCCGATGTCGTTAAATGGGGCTCAAATGGTGGTTGTGGTGCCGATTGCTTTCCAACTTCACTGAAGATCATCTTTCCATTCATAAATTGCCGTAAACCCGTGGAGCAGTGCTGTGATGCGGTGAACTTGGCCCGACGGGGATTACCATTAATTCGCGTAATGACTATCAAAACTCGCGTGCTCTGCCCTAAAATGAGTTGCTCATTCAATTAAACGAGGTTACGCAATCATGGATATTAACGAAGTACGTCGCCGTTTCGTCGAAGAGATTCGCTTGCGAGCCTACGATGACCGTTTTGTGGATAAGGCGGAAGAGAAAGAAATTCTGCAAACCGCAGTTTCATTGGGCGTCAGTCTGGAATCAGCGCGGGAAGCTCTTGCCTATGTCTGTGAACAGGAAAAGTACACGTTGGAGTCGGGTTTTGAAGCGAAAGCGAAGGAACTGTTGAATCAGTTTGCAGCAGGTGATGGCAAAGTCGATTACAAGGAGTTTGAGAACGCGGTGGGCATTTTAAAGGGCATTGGCCACGGCATGACCGAACCGCAGATTAAGAAGAAAACCAAAGAAGTCATGGTGAATTTAGGGATTCCGCCGAAGGGAACCCTTTTTGGGGGCAAAAGCTGGTTTGAAACCATCGCCTAACCGATTAATTCGGCCATTCTCGTCTCGATTCCAAGGGCAACGGCATTGATTCGTTGCCTTTTATTTTGCACATGCGTCGTAGCTAACAAAATCTGGATCACTCCGGATGAAAAATTCGATGACGAAGGAGGGCATTTACGGTGTGAAGGATGAGCACGACGATGAGTAAGGTGAGCAACACCAGCAATAAGAGAGATAACCCCAGGAAAAACAGTCCTCCAACCGCTTCAAACATGGTGAGTGAAGCAATCGTGATGGCTGCCGTGGGGAAGGAATAGGCCCACCAAGGAAGCGCAAAGGGAACCTGTGCAAACCGAGCACTCTGGAACACGAGCAACAGGGTGGTGAACAGCCCCATGTAGTAAAGAATTCTTCCAAAATCATCGAGTTGGCCACCATGCAACCGCATCCACGACAGGAAGCCCACCGCCGGCGGTGCAATCAGAATGAACAAGGTGGGCAGCAGCTTCGGCACAATTGGGGGATGAAAGAAAAATCGGTTCATCATGAGTGTGAGCAACACAATCCAAAACACCAGCCCAATGCTGAAAAAGAACCACGCAATCTCTACAAAGCCCAACGGCACCCCCGCGATCGGGACCAGAATATTGCCCACGATGGGGATAAACCAGGCCGGATTGCTGTGGTGAGTCTCGAAATGGGGCTGGTGCATCCAGGTCGACAGAATGAATAGGGTGAGAAACAGTTGAATACTGCTGCCCACCGCCCACAGCCCCAGCACGATCGACGGGGGTAGCAGCGGGAATCCAGCGACCGCCAGCAAAATTAAGCTGATGGATAGGGTGGGGAAAAAACTCAAACGCACCGGGTGACGAAGCTCATGCAACACTTGTTCGGGAAACACGCCCCATTTGACGGCATAAATCACCGCAATCACTCCGTAAATCGTGGCCGATAGCACAAACAGTATTGGACTTGCTACGGGGGGTACCGCCCACAAGGTCTCGGCTTTTTCGATGGCGATCGTGAAGCCCGCGAGGCCCATCACGATGGCAAAAAACGAAATGGGAAAATGGGCGAGCCAAGCCTGTGGGGGACTTGACGCCGACGGGGGTGAGGGGACATCGGTCATAAATAGCGCGCCTCAAAGCGTTAATAGATAAAATCAGTATAATCACTCAATGTTTTTTGCATATACAAAAAGTGCGAGGCGAGTTAGCTCAACAGCCCGTTTTGCACCCACTAGGCGTCGGTTTTTTTAAGCGCTTCCCCGTCCAAAGTGACGCCGTTCCGCGCCGAAATGGGTTGTTCTAATCCCTGTCTTAACCGCTCGATGTTGTCCTTGTGACGGTAAACCAACAATCCCACCATGGCGATCAACGCCAGCAAAAGGGTTGTCGGCGCCCCCGTAATCCACAACCAGAATGGACTCGACAACGCCGCCACCAATGCCGCCACCGCCGAAATGCGGACGCCCCGATACACCCCAATCCAGGTCAGTAAACACAGGGCGCTGGCCAGGGGTGCCATGCCGATGAGCACGCCAAATGCGGTCGCTACCCCTTTCCCGCCCTGGAATTTGAAGAAAACGGGGTATAAGTGGCCCAGAAACGCCGCCACGCCAATCAATGCCAAGACTAGCGAGTCGACCTCTAGTCCTTGGCCGACGATCACGGGCAAACCGCCCTTTAACGCATCCAGCAATAAGGTGACCCCGGCGGCCCGACGGCCCAAATCGGGTTTTCCGATGAGTTCCCCTAACCGCCGTACATTGGTGGCCCCGGGATTGCCTGAACCCTGTGAACGCGGATCGGGTAACCCCATTCGTTGGCACACCAGGACGGCAAACGACACAGAACCCAATAAATATGCCGTTAAAATCAATGTGATTTCAGTCACGCTTTAAGACCTCAAATAGGGAAATAGGGGATTGCGTACTACATTAGACGCTTATTTAACCCACTTGAGATCAGTTCATGGACATCATTTTTATTCACGATTTACGGATTGATACGGTCATCGGCATCAATGACTGGGAACGGGAAATTCGTCAGACCGTTCGTCTGGATATTGAGATGGGAACGGATATTCGTCCCGCCGCTCACTCCACTGAAATTCTTCAAACAATTGATTATAAAGCAGTTTCTAAACGGGTGGTTCAATTCATTTCGTCGAGCGAATGTCTGCTGGTCGAGACGCTGGCCGAACAGACAGCGGCGTTAATCCGCGAGGAATTTCAGGTGCCTTGGGTGAAGTTGACCTTGTACAAACTTGGGGCAGTGCGGGGTTCCCAAAGCGTCGGCATCATCATCGAGCGCGGCCAACGGTTTTAAGTGTCCCTGTTTATTTCGCCCACTTTTCGCCCACTGAGGTCAGTCGATCATGGCTTTTAATTTCGATCTGCGTTACCCAGAGTTGCTTAAAAATCAACTGTTTATTGACGGAATTTGGGGAGACGCCATCACACAACGCCGTTTCACGGTGTACAACCCCGCAACCGGTGAACCCCTCACCACCGTTCCCGAAGGCGACGCACAGGATACCCAAATCGCCATCGACGCCGCCCATCGTGCCCTGCCTGCGTGGCGCGCTTTAACCGCGAATGCCCGTAGCGAAATCCTCGCCCGTTGGGCCGCGCTTTTGCGTCAACATGTGGACGATCTCGCCCGTTTAATGACCCTCGAACAGGGGAAGCCCCTCGATGAGGCACGGGCAGAGATTCGCTATGGTGCGGGCTTTATTCAGTGGTTCAGCGAGGAAGCAAAACGCATTTACGGCACCGTGATTCCCAGTCCGTGGGTCGACAAACGCCTGCTCACCGTCAAAATGCCCGTGGGGGTGTGTGCTGCGATTACGCCGTGGAACTTCCCCAGTGCCATGATTGCGCGCAAAGCCGGTGCCGCCTTAGCCGCCGGTTGCACGATGGTCGTCAAGCCCGCTGAACAAACGCCCTTGAGCGCGTTGGCATTGGCCGTATTGGGACAGGCGGCGGGGATTCCGTCGGGGGTGTTGAATGTGGTGACGGGCGATCCCCGCAAAATCGGCGGCGAACTCACCCGTCACCCCACCGTGCGCAAGGTGAGTTTTACGGGATCTACCGCCGTGGGAAAGTTGTTGATGGCCCAATGTGCCCCCACGCTAAAGAAACTGTCCCTCGAATTGGGGGGAAATGCGCCGTTTATCGTGCTCGACGATGCGTCGATGGATCAGGCCGTTACGGCAGCGGTGTACAGCAAATTCCGCAACAGTGGCCAAACCTGCATTTGTAGCAATCGGTTCCTCGTTCATCACAAAATCTACGACGAATTTGCGGAGAAATTGGCCCAACACGCCGCCAAACTCGTCGTCGGCAATGGGCTGGAATCGGGGGTCGAGCAAGGGCCTCTCATCGACGAAGCGGCCGTGCAAAAAGTCGAACAGCTCATCGAAAACGCGAATGCGGCGGGGGCAATCGTCTTGACGGGGGGACAACGACATCCCCTCGGAGGCACATTTTTCGCGCCTACAGTGCTTGCCCAAGTCAACCCCGAAATGGCCATTGCCCAAACGGAGATTTTTGGACCCATCGCGCCGTTATTGCGGTTTGACGACGACGACGAGGCCGTCACCCTCGCGAACGCCACAGAATACGGTTTAGCGGCATACGTGTTTGGCCAGCGTTTGAATCGGGTGTGGCGAGTGGTTGAGGGGTTGGAGTACGGCATGGTCGCCGTCAATAGTGGGGTACTTTCGACGGAGGTCGCGCCTTTTGGGGGTGTAAAGCAATCGGGAATGGGGCGGGAGGGGTCGTTTATGGGGATCGAAGATTATTTAGAAACGAAATATGTGTGTTTAGACCTCGCCCCGTCTCCTTAACCCGCCTGGAGATAAAATAGCGGGGGCTTGAATCCTCCCCGCCCTGAAGGACGGGCATTTCGGCGCTGTTTAAGCTGTCCTTGCGGACGTTGCAAAAACCGTTCGGAGGATTCCTGCTGCTGGCGGCATTAATGCGCCGTTCACTAGAAAAAGCGCCACAAAAAAGGGCATTCTTTAGGAACGGGGTTAGAGGGGGTTGTTCGTTTTGGCGGCACAGCGACTGAATGTCGCCAGCGGAATAGTACATACGCGACGAGCTGGCCCGATTCGACAAGGAAGCGTCTCACGGTCTGCACCACTTATTGAACTTCTTTTTGAGCGGAAATCAGCCATTGTGCCGCCGCTTCTAAATTCTCGAACACATTTGGGTGCGTAATTTTCTGAAGCGTCTCCAGACCTCGACCCGTTTTTACCAACAGGCTCGGCAG
>CAZTIH010000156.1:0-5282 GCA_964613675.1 uncultured Candidatus Competibacteraceae bacterium | reverse complement strand
CCCCTGTGGATTGACCCCCCCCCCCCCTCCCACTGGCTTGAACGCGAATCACAGGCGTTTGCCGCCGTCGAACAACTCGCCCTCAATTATCGTCAACGCGAGTTCGATTTCGCCGACGGCAAGGCGTGGTGGCAAATGACCCTCGAAGTCCTCACCGTCGTCGCAAATCGCTTTCACCCCGACCGTTCCCATAGCGTCCTCGAACTCCAAGTCCCCCATCTTCTGAAGGTGATTGAACTGCTGGCGCGGGATTTGCGCGTGTTGACGACGGATTATGTCCCCATGAGCCACATGCTGACCCTCAATGACCTCAAACGCAGTAAAGAACTCGTTCAGCAGGGGCAGCGTTTTTACGATCTCTATCGCGCCGCCAGCGTCGTGCTTGATCCCGCCAGTGCCCTTGCGCGCGAGGCTCGTTCTCTACTTCTGCGCCAAAGTACGGAAGCGGGCGTCAAAGAACTTAAAAGTTGGCTACTCGATGCAGCGGTGAAAAAAGTGGGGTTTTATGCGGTCGAGCTGTACAGCGGTCGGTTACCCCTCGACGATCAACCCCATGATCGCATCACCTCAACCAGTGCCCATGACCTCAATATTGCGCAAACCCAAGCGGAACAGCGTCAACAAGAGCCACTGCGTTTATTGGTGACAGGGGCGACGGGAGCGGGAAAATCGAGCCTCATCAATCACTTATTTGGCGAAATTTTGGCAACGACCGGCGTGGTTGGTATGACCCAAACCGTGACGCCCTATCGCTTTCAACGCGACGATCTGGATTTGGCGCTGCTGTTCGATACCCCAGGTTACGGTGGGGGAGGGCATCTTGTGCGGGAGGTCGTCGATTTGGGGCCAACCGTCGATGGCATCATTCTCGTGGTTGCCGCTCACCGCGCCGATCGCGAAACCGACCGCCAACTCGTCGAAGCGCTACAAACGCTACAACCGCCCCCTTTGTTGCTCATTGCGTTGAGTCATGTAGATCGGTTGCGTCCTGTGCGCGAATGGCAGCCGCCGTACAATATTCAACAGCCCGATTCGCCAAAAGCGATCCAGATTCGCGCCGCTATGGACGTCCTTGCCAGCGATTTGCGAGTGCCGTTGGAGTCCATCATTCCCGTTTGTTTGGCGACGGATTATCCCGATGATTTGAGTCTCACGCTGTTGCCTGCGCTGTATGCCCGTCTCGACCAGGGGCGGCGACGACGGTTATTGCGCTGCCTTGAGGCCCATCGCACCCATCGCCAGTGGCCACAACTCTGGACGCAGGCCCAAAATGCAGGACGCTTTTTGGTGCAAAAGGGCGTGGATTGGGTGATGGCGAAGGGGGGAAAACCGTGATTTGGCGGTAGAGGTCGCGTCGTGCAATCTGTCATTTATGTAAGTAAATTTGACTCAAACTTCATGGCTTGAGGAGTGAAATCAGTGAGATGTAGAGTCCAACCCCACTTACATCTGCATTGATCTGCATCTCCGTTGCGGATCTCTACTCCCTCTCCTCGTAGGATAACCTATGCCCTCCGATGCTTTGCCTGTTCGTTGGGACCTTCTCATCGTCGGTGACACCCTCCTCGCCCTGACCACCGCCTGGTGGTATCGCCGTAGCCGCCCCAAAGCCCGTATCGCCGTTCTCGCCCCCACGGCGTTCCACGAAACGATGCTCCCCTGGCCTCAATGGATAGCTTCCCCCTTCCTGCACGCGCAACTCGATGAAGGCAGTCAAGCGGCTTGGCGTCCCTTTCGGCGTACCCTTTTGTGGGACAGCTATTGGTTATCGGTGGGGCGGGACCGCTGGTTACAGCCCAATCTCCACGAACATTTACCCCATCACCGCACTTGGATGGATTGGCGGCAGCGGACGGCACAGCGGTTGTACAAACAGTTGCGTCATAGCGGGGTGCATTTTGAGATTAATGTGCCCCTCAAATTGCGCGATTTGGGGTCACAGCGCGTCGCCGTTCAACAGGGAGATCGCGTGTGGCAGGCCCATCGGGTGTGTATCGCGTTGACTCACGGACTACCACCATTATCGGCCCTGACGGGGTTGTCATGGCAGTCACAAGCGTTGCCTATCGTGCGATTGGATCGGTCATTGAGCGCGGTGCCTGTTCACACGCCTTACGGTTCCCTCGTCGGTCGACAGCTCATTGGGCAACGATCACAGGGGGGGTGGCTTGCGGAGATGATGGGCCTGTTTCCCGCGCTCAACGAGGCACAGGTCACGCGACTTGGACGACGTCGCCGCGATTCAGCCCTAGACGGGTGGCCTCGTTGTCATCCCTTGGGCTATGGCGGGCGTTACGGGTGGTGTACGACGGGATTTGTGGGCGGGGAACTTCCCCAGATTGTCGCATTGGGAGCAGAACTGGCGGCTGCGCTTGAGGGGGATCGTCCGAGCGAATTGCTCCAATTTTTTTGGGGGCCTGCGACGAGGGGCACTTTATCGGTGGCGGAGGGGAAGGTGATAACGGGAGCGCATCCATGACCGCGTGGGTGTTGCGGGAAAATTTCGTACTCAATCCCGCCGAAGAACCGACGGCCCGTCAACCCAACGGCATTGAGTTGGATCGACAGCATCCGTTGCGCTTTTCCTTTGACGGCCAAGCCTACATTGGCTATCGCGGTGACACGTTGGCCACGGCGTTATTAGCCAATGAAGTTCGTTTGGGGGGTCGCAGCCCGCGTTATCGCCGTCCGTTGGGGGTGGGGGGACGGTATCCATTGCGGGTTCGCCTTCGTTATGTGCCACCGCCGTCCACCTTCACGGAGCCTCTCGCGGCCTCACCTGGGTTGAGTCGATTCGTCAGGCCAATGGGACAAGATGCTATGGCCACGATTGACACGGAAACGATGGACGATTTACGGCTTTACGATGGTTTGACGGCGCGGAGCCAACATGGCTGGCCGAGTGCGGCGTGGGATATGGGGTACGACTGGGATCGGTACTGGACATCGCGTTCTCATCCATCGGCGATTCAAGCAGATACGGGTTGCGACTACTGCGACGTGTTGGTGATTGGGGGCGGGCCGGCAGGGTTAGCTACAGCGTATGCCGCGATGCAACAGCGTCAACGGGTGTGTTTACTGGAGGGACAGGGGCACTTGGGCGGCGGAGTACGGTTGTTGCCACGGCAGATTTTCCATTACGACGCCCGCGAGTGGTTTCGACGGACGGAATCTCGGTTACGGCAATGCGCTACGGTTCGGTTGTACACCAACGCCATTGGGCAAGACGCCCAGGGAACGGTGTGGGGGGTCGAAAAGCGCCCCTTTGTGCCCCATGAACGCCGTCAAATGCGGTTGTGGCGCATTCGAGCGAAACACGTGGTGTTGGCAACGGGCGGGCGATCGGGATGGATTAACTGTCCCCGCGACGATCTGCCGGGCGTATTTGCCTTCCATCAAGCAGTGCGGTACGCGGTGGGGTACGGGTTGCGGGTCGGTAAACGGGCCGTGCTGTACACCGATACTGATGTGGATCTGCGCGACATCGCGTTACTTGAACAGATGGGGCTTGAATGGGTGGGGTATGTAGATCGGCGTCGGAGTGGCCCAGGGACGGAGCTGTCGCGTTGGTTGCAGCTACGACGGATCCCCATGTACTGCGGCAATGTGAGTGTGCAGGGGATGATGGCGGTGGAAACGATAACGATCCACAGTCCCAATGCCCCTAAACGCCTCAAAGTAGACACCCTACTCATCTGTAGCCGTCCCCAAAAGCAGCCCGCAACCACTTTTCGGGGGTTATTGCCATTGGAAGGGATTGGCGTGGGGGTGATGGCGGGCCGTTGGGTGTTGGAGGACGCGCTACGACATGGCTACGCGGTGGGTCAGCAATTGGGGGGAGAATCGAAAGCAGTGCGATTGCCCATGCGGGTGCGGGAGGATTCGCCTCGGCTCCCCCGTCTCCAAACGCCTACTCGTCCCGATCCCCTCGCCACGCAACCGCTGACGATTCCCCTGGAGTCGCTCAAACTCATGCCTAAACCAACGCGAACCTCCCCCCTTCAGCCTTTTCACCAATTACAGGTGCGCGAGTGGCACAACTGGGGGCCGTGGCATTGGCCGTGGCGTTATGCCGACGAATCGCTGGCGGCTGTGCGGACGGGCGCACTAATTGACGCCAGTGCTTTGAGCGCGGGATGGCGTGAAACCCTGCCCGAAAAAACGCCGGAAACGAAGGCTACGCGCTGGCTGCCGTTCCAGGGAGGGTACTTGGGCTACGGGCCGGTGGCGGAAACAGCGGTGTTGGCGGCGGAGGGGTGGGCGTTGTTGTTGTTGACGGGAACATCGGCCGCCGATGCGTTGGAAAGTGTGCTGGATGGGATGTTTTCCCCCGAACGGCTAAAGCTCGGTTGCTTTGTCGTGCAATCCATTCAGGGGCAAGCCGTGGGAATTTGGCGCGTTACGTTCGATCAGCAACCCGCTTATCTCTTGGCGATGCGGGCCACGTCGGCATTAGCGGTGGGATTAGCGTTGTTGGGGAACGGAGAGTTTCCGCTGGTACCAATCGGGTTAATGACGGTGCAGCAGTTGCGATTGCAGCGCGGGTTGTTGCCCCACCACACCGTACCCACCAAAGGGGACATTTTGCCCCTATTCGCGCCCTGTTTACCGCCGCTGTTGCCGCCGTTTGCCTGGGGCATTGTGGAAGCGGCCTTTCCATTCCAAATCGACGATCAGTTACTCGATAGTCAGCGGCGCGAAGTCGGTGAATGGGCGCTGATTTGTGACCGTTGGGCGTTGATTCGACGGGACAAGCGGCGGATTCCTCAATGGATTCGGTGTGTGGGAGAACGCCGACTTCGCGATGTGCGTTGGGTCAATCCGTTGCCATGAGACTGTCATTGTTGACCGAAGCGATTGGTGAGGAAGTGGGGTCGGCGCCCACGACAGTTTTGTTGCGGGCAAAGGCGAGTGGCAGCGTGATACGGGTGGCCGCAGAACGACGCCGAACCGAGGGGATTTGGGTGCAAGCGGCGCTTGACAGCGGCTGGATATTTGCCGAATCGGACGATTTTTCGAGTCAATTGCGGGAGCGTTATCCGGAGTTAGCGACCGCATTACAGGATGAATCTGCGCAATGGAGCGGAGTACAGCTCACGGGAACGGGGGTGTTGCCGGTTCTCGAACGCGGTTGGCGTGGGCGGTGGCCTCGGGTGAATCGCGGACATTTAGGGCATTATTTCAAGGTTAGAGGCGTTTTGTTGCGCCGTGACGAGGCGATTTGGGAACTGTATTGGCCCTACAGCCGCGCATTTCACGCTTGGCGACAATTGCGAGCGCAA
>CAZTIH010000155.1:0-5535 GCA_964613675.1 uncultured Candidatus Competibacteraceae bacterium | reverse complement strand
CCCCTAAGAGGTAATCCTATGAATTTCGGCAGTTTTCCCCTGTTACTTGTCGCGGTCGTGGTGTACATGGTCGTCGCGATATTGGTCGGTTTATTTGGCGGCGATGGCGCAACGACGGCGGCTGCACTGCGTGTCGATTTACTGAGTTTCAACTTGCCCTCGGGGGTCGCTTGGCAACTGAGCTTTGGCGATTTGTTGCTGATTTTCAGCCTTTGCATGTTGAGTGTCGAAATGGCCCGCGCCACGCGATACGACGACACCGCTATGTACAACCATATGTTTTCGGTGGCTGTTTTATTGTTGGCGATCATCATGTTTGTGGTGGTTCCGGCAGCAGGAACCTCGGTCTTTTTCCTCATCACGGTAATGGCCATGATTGATGTCGTGGCGGGCTTCATTATTTCGCTGGCGACGGCGCGTCGGGACTTCACCGGTACCTTTATGGGGCCGGGATCGGGTACACCGAGCGCTTGAGGGATGAAATGGGGGTGCAGCATCGTATTGTGGGGGGTGCTGTGGTGGCCACCACTACTGCTGGCTGCGCCGCCCACCTGTCGTAGCCTTGAGCCGTTACGGCATATTCCTTTTCACGGCGGACCGGTTGATCCCGAACGCTTTTTTGAACTCGACTCGCTGACCGGGACCGCCACGGAGTTAAATCGGCGGGCCGAGATCTTGATGGGGTTGGGACGCTGGTTTGATGCGGGCAGCGTGTTGCAACAAGCACAGAAGCAGTCCCCCGATGAGGTCGATACCGAACGCAATCTGGGTTTTCTAGCGTTTCATCAGGGTGACTGGGACCAAGCTGCGGCGGCCTTTCGGCGATCTCAACATCTCGCGTTGACGCAACAACGTCGTTTGGACGCACGATTGCAATTGGGGCAATGGGCGCTTTCGATCCGTCAGCGTCCCGAGGTCACAAACCAGTTAACTCACACCGAATTTCCGCTTGCTGTGGCTTTGATTGAGGCCGAGCGAGCGTTGTTTTTGGACGATCCGTTGGCGGCGCAAACGATGATCGCGGCGTTACCCACGGCGATGCGCGATCACCCAGCGGTAATCGCTATGCAGGCGCGGATTGCGTTTTGTCGGGGTGACGACCCCAGTGCCCTACTCGATCAACTCCAGCAACGCGATCCCGAAACCTTGGAACTCGCCTTGCTACGAGGAGATTGGGCGTGGAAACAAGGCGATTGGACTGAAGCGCGGCAGTTTTACGAACAGGCACGGGTGCAACGCGAAGAAGATGGGCGAGTGTGGTTACGATTGGGAATGCTCGACCAATATCAAGGCGAGACGCGAATAGCCCTCGATAAGCTCCACCGCGCATTGGCATTACAGCCAACGGGGGAGGGATATTTGGGAGAAATGGCGTTATTGCTCGTGCGTTTGGGACGTTATCGCGATGCCGAACGCGATTTAACGCAGCATCTCGCCCAGTTCCCCAATGATGCGTTGGCGTTGATGGCTAGGGGGTATTTGGCTTTGCGCCAGGGGGACGATGTCACGGCATTGACTTATTTACGTCGTGCCTTGGCCCAATCGCCTCGTGAATCCCGCATCCTGAGTTACACCGCCATCGCGCTGTACCGCTTGAAACAGGTGGACGAGGCCCGCGATCTCTTGCGGCAGGCTCACGAATCAGCGGGGATGGATCCGTTGTCGTGGCAGGTCGCGACGCGCCTCCATCGTCAACAAAACGAATTGCTCGACGGGTTGCAGACGGCCGCGACAGTGGTGGCACGTTGGGATTATCGCTTGCCTTTGGAGGCGTGGGGGATGAGTGCGGGGCTTACCGATCCAGGGGCAACGGCGGCGCATTGGGATTTGACCGCCTTGGCGTTCGCACAGTCATTGCAAACCGAACAAAATCCCTTGTTGTGGGCCACGTTAGGGGAAACGCGGGATTTTCGCGAACAGGCTCAACGTTTAGGGCGTTTCCGTGACCCGTTGACGGTGGGAGAAGATCCGTTGCGCGATGAACTATTGCGGCGAGCGGGAACGCTTTCCGCTTTGACGATGGCGGTCGAAGGGCAATCGACAGCGTGGGGACCGCGATTGGGGGCGTCGCATCGGGGAAGGTTGACGGGGGACTGGTTGGCGTACGCTTTAGAAGGTTCGGCAACGCAGTTTTTTGAGGGGGGACGTCGATGGGAGATTGAAGGGGAAGTGGGCGTGGCGAATGGCGGGGCGGTCAACGGGTTTACGGGAGGACAGCGGCGACAGCTCGATTTGGACGACCAATCGGCCCGTCATCATCAAGGGTTTTTAGGGGGACAGTGGACATGGAATCCCAGTCAACGCATTGGATGGTTGTTGCAGCAAGATCTCACGATTTACCAGCAGCAAACGTCGGTCGTCGATTACAGCAGCCAGCAGCTTTGGACCGCAGGGTTACGTCAGGACAACGAAACGGTGCAATGGGGCCTCAGCTACCAATTGCTCCACCAGCAACGTCGAGCGAGTTCAATAGCTGTGCGCGACTACGAACAGCAGCGGGAACGGCTGTTGACGGGATGGATTGAAGGGCGAAGGGGTGTGAGTGGGCTACCCCCAGGGGTGACGATTCAATGGGGGTTGGTGGCGCAAAATATTCGGCGACAAGATGTGCTAAGTCGTTCTGACACGAGCAAAACCGACCTGATCGAGATACGGTCTACGTCTCCCAATTCCCAAACCGACGGCGGGCGGGGCGTCACTCGCAAGGTCGTCCAGCAAAATTCGCGTTTTGGGCCTCGATTGGGGTTGACCTGGCAAATTAATTCGCAAGATGTCCTGCGGTTTGCGTACCAAGACGGTTATCGCACCCGCGCTGATTTGCAACCGTTGACATTAGCGGGCATTCCCATCGAGAGCCGTTATGTGGAACCGGGCGGGCGATTACGGCGGTTGGCGGCGGTATGGGAACGACAGTGGCATGAGGCACTGTTCACGCGCCTGCTCATCGACACCTTTGATCTCGACAACCAACAACAGGTGGGGATCAAAAGCGAACAAGCCGAACGGTTGCAGTCGTTGGAAAACTTATTTCGGGCCGACCGCGATTTATGGGACGACCTCGAAGGTAGTCCGCGTTACGACACGGGCGAGTTATGGCGAATCCAAGCCGCTTTAGATCAGGGGTTGAGTGCGCAATGGTCGTGGTTTTTGCGTTACCGCTATCTGTCCAGTCAAAACACGGGGGATCATCAGTTTTTGCGCGAACTGGACTTGCCTTATTTGCCCCGTCATGCGGGGGCTATCGGGGTGAAGTGGCATGGAGTCGCGGGTTTTCAGTTGTCGGCGCGTGCCATTTATCGAGGAACGCGCTACCGAGATGAGGGCAATTTATCGCCCTTGGATGCTGGATGGGACATGGCATTGCGCGGGGAATGGCAGTCGTCGCGACGGGATTGGGTCGTACAAGCTATGGCGGATCATCTGCTTAATCGAGAAGCCCAAAGTTTTTACGGGCTGTCGGTGGAATATCGTTACTAATCTGCGTCACTAAGTTTGCGGAAAGTCCCAAAGTGCCCAAAATGTCGGCGTAATCCGTTGGGGTCATTAAGGGGTGGCCTAAAGTCCGCAAGCGTGTCAAAGCCCTTTCATCAGGCCACGAATGCCATTGATCGACGGGTTGAGGGGGAGTGAGAAAAGTATTGGGGAGTCGCCGTCGCCAAGCCCGAAATCCCGCCAGGTAGCATTGGTAACGCAACATAAAATGGCTCATCTCTTGGGGGGCTTCTTGTTTTCCCACCGCCACTACAGGGCCGCCGTCTAAATGGGGTGTGAGTTGATGAACGGTGCAGTGCAAACGATCTACGCGGTCAAGTAGCGCCCATAGCACGGGATACTGGCCCGCATAATCGGGTAAAGCGCCGGGATGAAAATTGTAAGCCTCAGGAATGGCCGCAAGTACCCTCGCGGTCAACACAAACCCAAAACGCATCGTTAAGAGTAAATCGGGGGGGTCATCTAGCAGGTCCACACCCCCTCGCCATTGTTGGGGCTGGTGATAGCTCTTGAGCGAAACGCCATGGCGGGCCGCTAAGGCGTGAAAGTGGCTAGGGAAGGTTCGATCTTCCGAATTGTGACGCCAACAAAACAGTGGGGCCGTCCGCTCCACATGCCATACACTTCGCAAAGGCCATTGTCGGTCGATTTCGCGACGACGTTGGGCGAGTAAAATACGAATCGCATGACCGTGAAACCAAGGTAAACAGTGCAAAAGCAAGAGCCAACCTGTCAGATCCGCCGTGGTGCAGATAGCGACTTTCATCTTCTCGATAACCCCCATTTTTTATCGCTTTGGAAAAATCTTATGAATCTTTACACACGTCTTGTGTTGGCGCTGATTATCAGCCTGTCAGCGGCAATGGGACTGGTTAACTACATTCAATTTGGAAAGTACCAGCGAACTTACAGTGATGTGTTTCAGTCGCGCTTCGGTGTGGTGAGTCGCGAGGTGGTGAATACCCTCGAACGGGGCCTCGCCTTAGGACTGCCACTCCGTGATCTCGAACAAAATCTCCAAACTATCGTCGCACGCTATCGTCAACGCGATCCCGACATTGTTGCCATCGTGGTTACCGACGAGCGGGGCCAGCCCATTGTCCAAGATGGTCAGCAAGAGGGTCGGATGGGGGCAGATCGACAAACAGTGACGGGAAATGCAGGAGACTTAGTCGGCGAGGTAGCTGTGTACTACCGAATCGAGGCACTTGAAGACTCGTTAGCCCAAGTGTGGCGTCAATTAACCGTTGCAGGGGGACTTTCCGTTGGCCTTGGCGCGGTCATCGCGATGTTGTTGATGAGGATGCTGTTGAGTGGCGTACTACGCGATTTAGACCGCATGGGGCAACAGCTTGAGGCCGTCTCCCAGGGGCAGCGTCCGAGCCGTTCTCAAGCACAGGGACAGCCTTCTCCCTTGGAAATAGAGCTACGGCGTTATCTGCTCACGATCTGGCAACAGCAACAAAACCGTGACATCCCTATTCATAGCCGCCCTTACGACTCGGGGTTTAGTTACATTACCGGCACCCTCTCTAATCGCGCCAAGAAGCCAAACCCATGACCGCAAAAACAATAAATTCCGATAACCAGCTCAGTCGATTGGCCCTAAAACTCGCCAGTGTTGCGGGATGTGTGGTGCTGATGGTCTTGGTAGTTTTGTCGATTTCCGCAATGAGTATTTTTCAAACCCAAATGATTCCGGCGCTAGAAACGAAGTCGCGCATTTTGGGAGAGCAGTTACGGGATAATTTCAATAACGCATTGAGCTTTGGCATTCCCTTGCAACGGTTGGTGGGGGTTGATCCGATATTGAGACAAGTGCTGGTCGATCATCCCGAATTGGCTTATGTGCGGATCGAAAAGAATCGGCAGGTGTTATTTGAGGCTGCGCGACCGAGTACGCAACCGCTGAGGGCTATTGAGATCTATCGAGCGTCATTGCTAAGTGTGAACGCATTTATCATCTTGGCGGTAGATGCAGATTTTGTGGCGCGGCAACAGATGGAAGTGGTGTACGACATTCTCACCAGCCTCGTCATCGCT
>CAZTIH010000154.1:4723-5551 GCA_964613675.1 uncultured Candidatus Competibacteraceae bacterium | reverse complement strand
TGGTCGCGACCTGGATTCGTCACCAACACCCCAGCACCCGTCTCATCCTCTTGGGGCGACCGAAGCGATTGCGCGATTTTGATTGGGTGGTGTGCCCGCGCTACTACCGATTACCCCCTGATCCTCGCGTTATTTCCGTGGATTTTCCCCTGTTTCACCCCACTTTCACCGCACACGATCACTCCCCGCTTGCCCCCAATGACCTCCTGCCGCGCCCGTGGACTGCCTTATTTATCGGTGGCCCTACAACGCCCTACCGTTTTGATGAAGCGCTTTACCAACGGTTATGCCAACTCCTGGACACCCTCGACGGGACCGTTTGGCTCGTCACGAGTCGGCGTACCCCTTTGAATTTTATCGAAAAATTATCTAATCACGGCAGGACACTCAACCGTTCGTTGCAAACCTACATTTGGGGCCTCGACGATCCGAATACGAATCCATTCAAACGCCTGTTGCGACAAGCCGACCGCTTCTTGGTGACCGCCGATAGTGTCTCGATGGCCACGGAGGTCGCCCGTTTGGGCAAGCCCCTGTTGCTAATTCCCTTAACCCGTCGCTTCAATGGGTTGGCGTACTTACAACGGCTGCCTGGCGTACATCACCTAGGATTAGGGTATCCCCGTGAACTTGCCGTGTTCCATCAGGCCCTCATCGACCAACACTATGCCGCGTGGCTAGGTCAACCTTGGCCCCACCCCCCCGCTCCGCTTCCCGACGAATTACCCGCAGTCATCGCGCAGCTACGCCACAAACTGAACTTACCCTCCAAAATCTAATGTGATCTTTTTTAACTTCCGCTGTCACCTTGCTTAAAAAGTGGTATGT
>CAZTIH010000154.1:0-4713 GCA_964613675.1 uncultured Candidatus Competibacteraceae bacterium | reverse complement strand
TAGTCCCCCGAAGACTAATAACAGTTAATCACAAATCAAGAGGTTTTTATGACAACTCAATCCGTTAATCCCATAAATCAGGGTACCCGCGCAGGCGTGATGTTGGGGGCGATGGCCGCCGATTGGAGCTTACGTTGCGGCACCCTGTTGCAAATGCAGTACTGGCGCAATGCCCGTCGCCCCATGGAAGCCGCCATGGCCATCTTAGGGCGCGACCGCAGTAGCCAACCTTTAGATTACTGGTTACGGGGCGTGGATTGGTGGCGCGATGCCGCCGTCGATCAAATCCAAGTGTGGGTACTGAGCGGTGATGAAGCCGTGTGGTGGCGCCGTCAGTGGCACGAATCGGTGTTTGGTGGAGGCCCCACCCTGCCCGGGGATTTAACCTGGTCGGCGAGTCGCTGGAATGAGCAGGACGACAACGCGACCCTGGAAGAAAACATCGAGTTAACACAGGCCATCACGCAGAAAGCCATGAATGATGCCGTCGGTGCCGCCCAAAATTTCATGAACGATACCGTCGATAACACCCAAACCCTCATGAATGATGCCGTCGAAGTCGCGCAAAACATCGTTGATCGGGCCATGGACGCCAACCAGGATCGAGTCAATGACATCGCCGAAGTGACCCCAAATTTGTCGAATCAGCCTGTCGAACCCGATCCAACCCTCGTCAACGATGCTGTCGAAGTCACGCAAAACATCGTCAACCAAGCCCTCGATGCCCCCGAAAATGTCTTTGACGACGCCGTGCAGGCCAACCTAGACGCTCTTAACGACATCAACATCAACACCGTCTCCGAACCCTCACCCCCGTCCTACAGCGACGCCAGCGACGGGGGAGTTGCGGAAAGCGATCCCGCTCTGACGCCCATCGACATGAGCAACCGCCAGGTTGGGACAAGCGAACAAGTTGGGGTAAACCCCGTCGTGGACCCTTACAACGCGCCCCAAACCCAAACCTTCCAAAACGACCCCAATTCCAACTTCTAACCGATCATCTACAGCAATCGTCGGCCCGCCACTCACATCCAGGCGCGGTCGATTGAGGGCGGCTTCAATAGTCAAGTGGTCGTCCGCTAGAAAACTCACGAGCTGTACCACGGCGGGCAAAATCCGCCGCCCGCCCGATCCCCCCACCGCAAAACATTCACCATCTCCCCGCGCTAAAACCACCGGCCCCATGTTCGCCAAAGGCGTTGCCCCTGCCGTCAACGAATTAGGGCGACCTGGCCGTGGATCAAACCACATGATCCCGTTATTCATGAGAATCCCCGTGCTTGGCAACGTCACCTTGCTCCCAAACACCGATAACAACGTCTGCGTCAATGACACGACATTCCCAAACCGATCAACGACCGCCAAATGCGTCGTGCAACTCTCCTGCCCGCCCTCGTGCCCCATCTGCGTCAGTCGCTGTCGCCACATAGCCTGTAACCCCTCGGCGTAACGACGATATTGCCCCGCCCAATCCCCAGGAAACGGTTGCGTCGCGAGCTGTTGTAACGCATAGGCGATGCTCGGCCCGCCATTGAGTTCGGGCGCATAAAACACCCGATGTCCCCGATAGTCAGTAGCCGCCGCCGTCACCAGCGAGGCGCGATAGTCCGCAAAATCCCGCGCCGTCAACGCTGCTCCCCCCGCCTGCAAATCCCGAACGAGACAGTCCGCTAAATCCCCTTGGTAAAACGCCCCTGGCCCGGTCTCTCGCAGATAATCGAGCGTAGCCGTCAAACGGGGATTATGTAACGCCGGCGGTGGCCCCGCCCAACTCCCCGCTGGAACAAAGCCCTCGGGCAAAAACCAATTGCGACTCACTTCGTCCTGGGTCAAGAGCTTGGCCGCAGCAGCGATTTTGAGGGTGCTAAACCAATCGACGATGAGGCCCTGTCGTGCCTGTTCGCAGGCCCCGTGCAACACTTCTCGCCATGGCAAACGCCCGAAGCGTTCGTGAAGGATCTGCCAACCCGCCACCACCCCTGGCATCCCTATCGCCGTGTAGCCATACACATTTCGTCCCCCCTCGACGGACGGCCAACCAAATAAATCTTGGTCAACTCCCCCGCTGAGTGGGTAATCGGCAGGATTAAGAGCATAGGGTGCCCGTGCAGGGGCCTGTACGGCATAGGCTTGGTTTTTTGCGCGTTCGTAGTACACCCCCACCATTACGCCCCCTAAACCGCTCATCCACGGCTCAACTACGCCAATGGCGGCACTGGTCGCAATTGCGGCGTCAATAGCGGTTCCCCCTTGGTCGAGAATCTCGGCCCCGATCGCGGACGCCACATGGTGTTGACTTACAACTAATCCTCGGTTTGTCGTCACGGCGGATTTGGAAAGCTGCCAAGTTTCGTTCACAAAAACCTCTGCAAAAAATGCGGTACATGAAGAGAAATCGGATTCAATCGGTCTATGGTCTGGATTTTAGGAGACCTCTTGTGATTGACGACGACGAATTGCGTTTCCACCCCCCCCGCGAACTCGAACTACTGCTCCCCGGGTTACTGGGACCGTGGCCCCATCTCCCGTCTTCCGCTTTGCCAAATGCCCCTTATTTGAGCCGCCTGCTTCAGTGGGCCAATCCCTTGCCGTCCCCCACGATGGTGACCAACGATTTAGACGACAGGCTGTGTCAGCGATTTAGCCTCACGACGACCGAAGGCAGCGACCGTCCCATTGGCGCGATTACGGCGAAGGCCGACGCTCAACGTCAGCCCGAAACGGGGGCGTGGTTAAGGGCCGATCCGGTGTATTTACGCGCCGACGCCCGTGCCCTCACCCTCATCGACTGTCAACAAAATCCCGTACGCGGTGCCGAAATGGATGCGTTAGCCGATACCTTCAACGCCCATTTCGCCCAAGACGGCCTCCATTGGGAACCCACCTTGCCAGGAAGGGGGGTATTGCGTGTGACTGGCACCGCGCTAGACCGTCTTGCTGACCTGCAAACGACGCCGATATGGCAAGTCAATGGGCGTGACATTCAACATTTTCTGCCAAAAGGGGCCGCAGGGCGTCAATGGAACCGATGGTTAACCGAAACGCAGCTCCTGTTTCACGATCACCCCGTCAATCAGCACCGCACCGAAGCGGGAAAAGCCCCCATTAACAGCCTATGGTTTTGGGGAAGTGGCCCTTTACCCCCCCAAGTCAATGCCCCCGCAATCGGGTTATACGGCGAAACTGTCGTGATGCACGGCCTTTGTCGGTTGGCCGAAGTGGAACACAGCCCCGTACCTGAAGATGCAGAGTCTTGGTTTGAACAGTCTCTCGAAGAACCCACGGGGTTACTGGCGGCGACCGATTTTTGGATCCCCTGGCAACAGGGCGACTGGGCCACCTGGGCAGCGACCGTCACCGCGTGGGATGAACGCTATTTTGCGCTGCTTTACCATCTTTGGCGGCGGGGAAAATTGACTCAATTGGTCATTGACCCTTTGAATCAGGTGCGTTACCAACTTCGCTCCACCGAACAACCCCGCTGGTGGCAAAAGTGGCGTCGTTCAAAACCCTTTGCTCGCTGGTTGAATCAACCTGTCGGCGGAAAAAACGCTATATGATGGAACCATCCCAATCATCATTGGGACCTTCCACAACCCCCAGAGGAATTTCCTATGAAAACCTCATCTATTTTGCTCCTTTCTCTCAGTTTAGCGACGCTACCCGTGCTTGCCGACGAAACCCACGAAGACATGTTGCAATTGGCGGCGACGAGTGGTTGTTTCGCCTGTCACAGCCTTGATCCTCGCGTTGTTGCCCCCGGTGAAGTCCTGCCTTTCGGGCCATCGTGGCGGAAGGTTGCGACCCGTTACAAAGATGATCCGAACGCACAGTCCATGTTATTTGATCTCGTTATGGGCGGAACCAATCCTTATAACCGTCACTGGAAAGAAGATACTAGCGGTTTGGCCATGCCGCCTAACGTAGCGCTCAAGCCCGAAGATGGCCATAAACTCGTCAATTGGATTCTTTCCTTACCCCCGATTGAGTAAAGGCTTTCTTCTCGTCAACCCTCTACTACAGGCCGATCCTTACCGTCGGCCTTCTTCATACGGAGACCCAAACCCGATGGCCCTCGACACCAAAGTTGCCATGATCATGCTGAAAATGCGTCCGTTGATTCAGCAGGAATACAATGTGAACCTCGAACTTCACATGCAAAACGCGCCGGCCATTTTTATGGTTTACGCCTTGAAGTCACGGCGGGCCGAGCTTCCTCCCTTAGCCGATGAACTCGAAAATGCTATGCCTTCTTTAGCGATGGCGGCAGATTTAGTGCCCTTTATTGACCGCATAGTGATGGGCTTCTCACCGGATTCGATTGTCTTTCAGCGACAACGCAATAAGCGATAATTTTAGTTCAGTGGCTTACCTAGATTTAGACGCCATCACCACGAGTTTGCTGGCGGTACAAAAGGTTTTCCCCGACATCAATAAGCGTCTCAAACTTCAACGCGACGAAATGACTTCTCCCGTTGTTGAGAACATGTTGGCGGGTTATCGCTTTATAGATTCTCTCATTGACGCCCCGGGCGATTTGCTAACGACAAACCGCCTTGCTGACCTTGTTGAACTCAACCACATCGTGCTGTGCGGTCACACGCTCGCGACACGTCGTGAATATCGCAAGCATCTGGAAGCGACTCACGAGAAATTTTATCGACATGTGGATTGGCTAAAGGCGTGGTATCGCAAACACGCAAAAGACCCCCC
>CAZTIH010000153.1:0-5605 GCA_964613675.1 uncultured Candidatus Competibacteraceae bacterium | reverse complement strand
AACCAAGTAACCCGTAGTCGTTGCGGCTTGTAGGGCTTGGGCAATGCGGGTTCGGGAATCCTCGGCTTGTGATGTGGCACGACTTCCAATCAAAAATTCCCCCACCGATGCCTCTTGCCAAGGATCGAGTTTGGCGATTTGTCCAAAAAGATCAGCGTGGCCCCCGCCCAATGCACAGGGCGCTAATTTCATCGCTGTTGCGACCAAGTACAACGCCTCGTACACCACCCCGACGTGTTTCAAAATGGCGGCGTAGGTCATGGATTGATACTTAAATTGCAATCGTTGGAAACGTGCCGTGAGTACCAGCGCCACCTGCAACGGTTGTTCGAGCTTGGCCGTCGCGCTGTACATCTGGATGAGCGTTTGCGCCGATAGATTGAGGTCGCTCAGGCGATGGAGGGCGTGGTGTAGCGGATCGTAGTGATACACCCCCGCGTCAAGCCCCGCACAGTGCTGAATAACTGCGTAAATCTCGAGTTCATGTAGCGCCCCACCTCCTGGATACACGCGAAAACTCACGCCCTTCTCTTCCGACGCGCTCTTCACCCGCACCGCCCGATAAAGCCATTCGCCAAGCTGTTCCACACCAATCGGATTCGCCACATCGTATTCGCGTACCGACTGGCGCTGTTCCATGACGGCGGTAAAGGGAAAATCGTGTTGGGCGAGGTCGTCGAGGTCGGGGCGGTAGAGCGGAATTGGGGTATCTGACATCGGGGGTTTGATGACGGGCAACGCTGCAAAGCGCCCTTGAAACGGATAGGTGCCCCCAAATGGGTTGGCATGACGCCCCAAGCGGCTGCGACTGTGAAACAGTAAATCGTGAAAATCCCACGGCAGTTGCGCAGCGTCTGTGATCTCGGGATCGGCCTCGGCCTCGGTGAGGGCGTGAGCGTTGGCGAGGAGATCGAGAAAGAGGGTCGCAGCCTCCACCGATCCGTCTAGGGTCGTTGCCAATGTCGCGCTGTCGTGACCCGTCGCGAGGGCGTGTAGGGCGGTCATGGCTATGGGCGACAATCCGACCATCGCGGCGTGTCCCTTGGGACATTCCAAACACCACTCGCCGTCCACCCGTCGCAAGTACGCAAACCGCGATAACCGATAGGTCGTTTCGGGCTTGACCCGTCCTGCTTGAAACCGCCCGTACATCGCCAAGGGGCGGTAAGTCGCAACGGGCACATCACCTATGAATAGCGTGTGATCGAGACAGCCAAATTGATTGAGCCGCGTGAGATAGGCATTGAGCTTGGCCATCCCCGCCATACCTTCCTGTTGTAGGGCTTGGGCAATGAGTTCACTCGACGCAACGGGCGTCACCAGCTGCATCAACGCACTTTTCAATGTCGGGGTGACGGCCAATTTCAGCGGGGGACGATGCGCCACAGGGGGCGTTTGCAATTGAAGTTGACCGTCTTCGGTCGGTTGCCACGCTGCGCCCGCCATCAATGACACTTTAATTGTTGCATTCATCGGACGAAGCCTCGTCGGAAAAGGGAGAGTTCAAATAAAGTCGTCAAGTTGAGTTTCGGTCGGCTTGAGAAAAACGCCCGTTCAAACGAAGCAGGCAATGGGGTTCATGTCGGTTTCGGCACGGGGCGTCGATAGGCGACCTCGTTGGACGGGAACCTCGTACAGTCGCCCTGGCCCGAGCCGTCGCCAAAAATGCCGCAACCCCGGTACCACCACGCGCACTACCTTGAGCGCAACGTCTGGACGGCTTTGATCGACCACCAGCGTTTCTAATCCCCGCTGTGCCAGTCTCGCAACACAGTCGTGAAGGTCGTCCCGTAGATCTTCCGTGGTGAGGGAAGGAAAGTCGTGAAGGGTGCGTTCTGCGGCGGTGAGGTCGGGAATGAGATAGGGGTGATCCTCGTAAGTCGCCGTCTGCCACCAGCGAATAACCTCGACGTGACTTAAGCGATAACGGGTTGTGCCATCGGGATGCTGTTCTTGAAGCGCGGGGAGGTACTGGTTGGCTTCGGTGAGAGCGCGGTGAAGCGCTTTTTGCGGATCCAGATGACACCCAAACCCAATCACAATGTCTTGGGTGGGCCGATTTAACGCCCGCGACACCGCCGCAAAGACCGGGATGTGTAAATCCGTAGTTAAGTCGAGGAGATGGAGGTCGCGCTGCATCGCGGTGTAATAACGTTGCATCGCGGGCCACAACGGCAATCCAAAGGTCGCGCCGTCAATGCGGGGAAATTGAAGGCGGTTGTACCACCAAATCGCGACGGCATCCCGTTCCACCAGCTCGAATAATCCCTGTAAAGCGGCTTCCGTGGTCGTCGAACCCGCCGCACATCCGTTGCTATCACAGCGACAAAACAAATCGCCCTCGTCGCGGTGCCCGTAAAAACAGTAGGCCGTCGGGAGATAGCGGGTCGTTTGGTGGGTGAGCGACCAGGCTGGCGACCAGGCAATCTCCCGATCTTCGTCAAAGGGGGCGGGCACAAATTGCTGATCGCTTTGGTAATGACGGTTGAGGGTTTCGCGGTGGGCGTACTGGGCTTCGCTGAAATTGAGGAGGGTGTGGGGATGAACGGCGTCTGCTCCAAAATCACGCCGTTTTCCCCGCTGAATCGGTTCGTCCAACCAACGAATGCCGCAATACCGCTCGATGGCTTCGCCCAACGCCCCCATTTTGGCAGAAATTTCGTCGCTTCCCTTACCGCCACTGCGTGCGATGCGATTTAGGCGAAGTTGGGAAATATCGCCCAAAGGCACTGGAAAGTAATGCCCTGCGACAAAATTGTGAACGAGCGGATGACTTGGGCCGCGTGCTTGTAAGTTCGTGACGACGCCTGTAATCGGGCTAATCAGCGGTTGAAGGCGCTGAAAGGCTTCGTGGGGGGAATGTTGCCGATCCTGTCCCGCAGCTTTGGGTTGGGAAACCGATTCAAAGGGCCGAAATGCCAGGGTTTCCCGCCCGCCATCCCCACATACCCCACATTGCGGACGGGGCATAAAAAGGTGTTCGCTGATTTGTAAAGTGAGACCGTCAAAGACATAGACGCGATGACCCAGCGTTGCCGTCGATCCCAGTCGGTGCCATTTCGCAATTTCAAGGGCGGCCCACGACAGGGCCAGATGATGGGAAACCGTCGTGCGCGTCACGGTAGGCGTTTGTGACGATGCCTTTGTGACATGCTGTTCGATTTGCCGATTGACCCGCCGCCGCTGTCGCCAGCACTCCCAACAGCCCGCGCCGTCTCCCTGAAACAGCGGCCCCACGAGCTGCACCATCCCAACCGCTTTGACGATCAGCCACGGTTGTTGCCGTTCGCGTTGCTGGCGGTTGATTTCGACAAGCCGTTCATCGAGTTCATCGTTCACCAAAACGAGACGCAAGGGCGCATCGGCATGAACGGTCACATCTGCCGCGCTCAGAGCCGTACTAATAATGGTGTCATCTAATTCCGTTAGATTCGTCACTGCAACAGTCGCCGACGCGTAACTCGTTGTACGGTCGAAGGTGTCCCAAAACGCTGCGTGATCTGTGGCAGGGCCATCCGCCAACACGCCCCGTCGCGCAAAGAGGTTCAAGGCTTGAAAGAGAACGGGGGGCGAAAATTGCGCGCCGACCGCCAACATGAGATCTGCAAAACCATTGTGGCCGTTCAACAGCGGTGCCAGTGCCACAAAAACGGGGCCTTCAAAGGTGAATTGCTTCTTTTCCGAGAGCAAAAAAAGCACCTCACCCAAAGTTTCTACGGCGAAATGGGCCTTGATGCGGGGTTTAGCCGGTAATGCAGTCGTCACGGGGGACCTCAGAAAAAGATGCTGTCGGGGTTGAGTTGCGCTTCCGTCAGGGGGGCGTCGCGCCAACCGAGTTGAACCGGTACTTCGTACAAACGGCGTTTCCCTAACCGTCGCCAGAAGTGACAAAGCTGTGGAACCACGACTTTCACCACATTTAACCCAATGTCGGGCAGCGTTTGATCGAGGACGAGCAGCTCCAAGTCACGCTCTCGACAAAGTTCGATACACAATTCCACATCAGTTTTGAGATCGTCGGTGGAGCGGTCGGTCAGATTGGACCACGCTTTCGGGGAATGCGGTGCTAAGTAAGGATGTTGGGCGAGTTTTGCCGTACGCCACCAGTTTTTCGCCAAATCGTCGCCGAAGAGATAGCGTGTCGAGCCATCGGAGTTTTGCAAGGAAACCGAGGGTAAAAACTGATTCACCTCGGTAATCGCTCGTAACAGGGCAATTTGCGGGTCGAAATGGGATCCAAACCCCAATAAAAGATCCTCACATTCGCGGTCTGTGCGGCGCGATACACAGGCTAAAGTGGTGATGGGGAGATCATGGGTGAGATCGAGTACCCAAATTTCGCGGTGTTGACTGGCGTAATACTTCGCAATCGACTGGACATAGGGGAGCGGAATCGAGGCCAAATCCAGGGCGGGGCGTTCGATGCGGTTGTACCACCAAATTGCCACGGCATCCCGTTCCACGAGTTCAAAAAATCCCTGCAACAGAGCTTCTTCAAAGGTATTGCCGGCCGCGCTGCCGTTGGAGTCCGGGGCACACCACTTGCCCTGTTTAAATTCGGGATGGCCGTAGTAGCAGTAGGCGGTGGGCAGATAACGCACGCGGTCGTGGGTGAGTGAATACAGCGGAGTCCAATCGTAGGGCACGGTTTCGTCGAAGGGGTGCGTGATGAGAACGCAACGGGATTGGGCTTGGGAACGGTTCCATTCGTCGCGCTGTTCAAATTGGGATTGACTGAACCCGAGACAGTCGTTGGGGTGAATCGCTTCGGGAATTAGGGCTTGGAAGGTGCTACGTAAGATGTATTCATTACCGGTATAGAGGCCGGCATAACGTTCGATGGCTTCGCACAATCCACTGACTTTCGCTTGAATTTCACTAGCCCCCTTACCGCCACTCATTCCCCGTAAACTTTCCCGCAAAAACACGATGCTATCCACGCCCATGGAAAAATTATGACCTGCTACGAAAGAAGGTGTCAGTTCGTGATGATGGCCTAATGCGGGAACGAGTTCGGTCACTGCGCCTAAAATGGGACTGATATGGGGTTCGTACTTATCGAAGGTTTCTTGGGGCGTCAAAATGCGATGACCGCCATCCACGCGAAAGCGTTTTCGGTGAGAAGTCAGGAAAGGGCGCCATTCAGGGGAATTACGTTGCCAATTCGTGTCGCCACACGCCGAACATTGGGGGCGTCGAAAGAGGGTGTGAAATTGGGTTTTATGGAGATTGAGATCCCAAGAGAGCAGTTTTCCCTGTAAAGCCTGACCATTGCCCAGTTGCCACTCGTGTAAAAAGTGACTTAACCACTGGAAAATCAACGCTAATCCGCCCGTAAATTGACTTTTTGCGGTAATGATGGGCACATCGGCGGGGCGGCGTTGCAAAATGTACTGTTCCATTTGCTGATTGGCACGCAATCTTTGGGCTGCACATTCCCAACATCCCGTTTAGGTTGTAAATAGCGGGCCAATCCACGGCGTAATGCCCGTCGGTTTAACGAGGAGCCAAGGCTGTTTTTGGGCGAGAAATTCCCGATTTAACGCTATAAGTTCATCTTACAAGTTCGGTCATGTCGGCATTGACGACATTTTCCGGCGGTTCT
>CAZTIH010000152.1:0-5616 GCA_964613675.1 uncultured Candidatus Competibacteraceae bacterium | reverse complement strand
ATCGCCCAAACGGCCGTTCCCGTTCAGGGCCAAAGTCAACAAACATCCCATTAAGGCAATCCCCGCCACCCCCAAAAGCAATCCCCGTAACACCCCTGTGATGGCAAAGGTGCGGTCGAAAATCGCCAAACTCAGCGTGCGAATGGCCCCACTTGTTTGCCAATTGAGCGGTTGGTGGTGGGCCGTAAGCCGTTCCAGATCGGCAACCGTGGAAGGAGGCGCGTCTTCGGCGAGATACACGGCTAGCGAGGTCAAGGGCGGTTGTGCACCGTAACTGGTTGGGGTCAATAAAATCCGTCCCTGCGGGCCGCTGTAATCGTAGTAAATCCCCCCAATCCGTCGCTCAATCGTCTCCACCGCACCGGTAAACGCGAGAATGTCCCCTCGTCGCAAATTTCGCCGTCGTGCAAACGACTCGGTAATTAAGACATCGCCCCCATCAAACGCCACCCAAATCGTCGTGGGCACGCCGTCCACAAAGCGATACCCCAACCGAGCCGGTGAATGAAGATCGCTAATCAACAGGATCACGGGTTCGTCACCCGCCCGCCCCGTCTGCATGGACAGCCCATGATGCGCCTGCACCCCGGGATGGTGGGCAATGTCCACTAAAATCAACGGATTCAAAGGGGGGGTATCCGCTCCCGACACCACGGGCACCGCGTACACATCGGCGTTCAGCAAATCCGTGATCCATAACGCGACCCCACCGCGAAAACTGCTCACCATCACCGAAACCCCGACACTGGTTGCTAAAGCCATTGTCAGGGCCGCACTGGCCACGGCGGTTCGGTAACTGTGGCGGTGTAGATCCTGTAACGCCCAGCGCCATAAGAAAGGTCCGCGCCGTGCCCCCCAGGCCGTCAACGGATAGAGCAGCAAGGGTACCCAAAGCACGCCGCCCAACAGCGCCGTAAACAGTCCCACAAACGCCCCCACTAGATCCGTCGTCGCGGCCACGATGAGCTGTCCCCCCACCATCAACCCCCCGCCCAGCGCGATTAACCCCCAATAGTTTTGCGCAAACGACGGTTCCCCATCGCGACCCTGTAACACCGCTACCACTTCCGTGTGTGCAGCCGACCGCGCCGGGGGAATCGCGGCCACCATCGCCGTCAAAGTGCCCAAAAGCCCTAAAGTCATGGCGGTGAGGGGCGTCAACACGAGGGTGGTAGCGGCTTGGGCAAAGTACAAATCGTTGAGGGTCTGGCTCACCAAGCCCAACAAAACCACCGCCAAGCCGTACCCCAAGCCAATGCCCACCACGCTGCCAATCCCCCCTAAAATGGCCGCTTCTGCGAGTACCCCGCTAAACAATAGGAATCGGCTCAGTCCCATCGCACGTAGCTGTCCAAAGAGGCGTCGGCGCTGCACTACGGCAACGGCCATCGCGTTGTAGATCAAAAATCCGCCGACCAGCAGCGTTAACCCACTCATCGCTCGTAGGTTCAGTCGGAACGCCGCACTCATCTGCAATTGCGCCTGTTCTCGCGCGGTCGCCGTTTCCAAGCGCACCGTCGGCGGTAAACGGGCCGCCAAGTCCGTTGCGGCCGTCGGCGTCAAAATGAGATCGACATAGCTCAACTGGTCGGGCATCGCCAAAATCCGTTGGGCCACCGCGATGTCCATCAGTAATGCGCCGTTAAACCGAGGATCCGTGAGGCGTCCTGCTGGGTACAACGAGACGGTGCGACCCGCCGCCCTCACGGTGAACGCATCCTGATCCCAGTCGGGGGGGAGAAGCACGGCGTAGGGGTTCGTCCACAGCGCAAACCAGTCGATTCCCTCCCCGGCAAGCTCCCCCAGACCCGTCTGGAACGCCTGCCCGCTCAACGCATCTGTCCCCAAAATTTGCCAACCTCGCCCGTCCGCCGTTTGAACCCGTCCCGTCACAACGGGATGACTGGGACGAACGCCCGCTTCAACGCGCAACTGGCGATAGATCTCTACAGATAAAGGCGCGTGACCGGCCGGATGTAAGCGATGCGTGGCCTGACCCACGGTGCGGTCGATGGCAAGGGTAAAACTGGCTTGTGCCGCCTGATTGGCCAACTCCACCGCCAGCACCACCGCCACGCCCACCGCAATCCCCAATGCAGCTAATCCCCCCTGAGCGGGTTGACGGAGGATTTGTCGCCACAAGAGCAGTCCCCACCCGTAACAACGCCCCATCGCATCAACCCGTCAACAGCGTTTCGTAGGCACTACGTAAGAGCGCCATTTCCGCCGCCGGCCGACGACGGGCCTCCATCAACGTGACAAATCGACCCTCCACCTTCTCAGCGACCCCTGAAGGCGGGTCAATGGCGGTCAGTCGGGCCAATAACACGGGGTAAGTGGTCTCTCCCGACGATAGCCATTCCCGAAACTCCCCCTCAACCACCAGCTCGTTGGGATCGCTCAACCCCAGGGATTGGCGCAACTGAGTTAATGCCGCGCCGGGATGTACGCTGAGGGTTGTCGTCGGTTCGGGGACGATTTGGGCGTCTTCGTCGATGGGGAACGGCCAGCTCAAACTGCCGTTGGGATGGCGTAAAAAGGTCACGCGGGCACTGGTGCGCTGCACATGACATACTAAAAAAAGGACATCGCTCATGGAGTTTTCCTAGGATTTTGTAAAACGAATCAGGGTGCCGAGGTCGATTCAGAACGCAAAGGATTTTTTGTCGATGCGGTCGTGGATACGATCTCGCGCACCGTCCCGTGACACAGTTGTAACTGGCGATCCGTTTGGGCGGCGAGGGTCGGGCTGTGGGTCACTAGGAGTAACGCCGCGCCCTGAGTGCGACAGAGTTGGGCCAATAATCGGAGGACGTTATCGCCGTTTTCCTCGTCCAAACTGCCGGTAGGTTCGTCGGCGAGCAACAGGGCAGGCCGATGCACCAATGCCCGTGCGATGGCCAGTCGTTGCTGTTCCCCCCCGGAAAGCTGTTCGGGAAACGCCCGCGATCGGTTCGACAGCCCCACGGCGTTGAGCAATGAAGCGACGTCCCCGTCGTCCTTTAACCCGTTGAGTTGTAAGGGAAGTTGCAGATTTTCAGCGACGGTTAGACTGGGAATGAGGTTAAAAAATTGAAATACCATGCCCACCTGCCGACGTCGCCAAGCGGTTCTTTGGCGTTCAGATAGGGCGGTTAACTCGCTATTTTCAAACAGAATTTTTCCTTTGGTAGGACGATCCAGTCCCGCAATGAGATGTAACAAAGTACTTTTACCACTCCCCGATGCCCCGACAAGCGATACGGTCTCTCCCGCTGAAATCGTGAAATTGACGTCAGAATAAAGCTGCCGCCGCGAGTTACCTTCTTGGTAATGCTTGGTCAAATCAATGACTTGCAACATGAATCGAACTCATCTGCTAAAACAATCATTCAGCAGACCGATTCATGCTGAATTCAACTCCCTTGGTGACGGATTTTTTTCGGTACTTTTGCGTGTTGCTTAAAAACAACTTTTGATCAACGCTCAAATCCACGAGTCTAAAGGCATACGAAGCATTGTTTTATTCTTGACTTAAGTTTTTGTTGCACACAAACAACAATTTAGGACACTGTGAGAGGTTATGACTGATGAAAATTTTATGGTTAGGCGTTCTTTTATGCAGCTGGGGAACGGTAGGCGCAACGCCACCGACCGACCCCCCGATTCCCGCAACCCCGAGATTATCGGTTCCCGCACCGACCGCCGATGAACTCGATCCCGCCGAGCCAACGCCGGAAGAACTCGCCGCCGATGAACTCGATCCCGCCGTAGCCACCGCAACGCCCGACACCGCCGAGCCGACGCCAGAAGAACTCGCCGCCGCCGAAGCTGCCCGCCGTCAGGCCGAAATCGCGGCTCGACGCGCTCAATTGAGCGGGGATGCGGTGAAACTCTTCGATTACCTTCACGCAGAACCGTTGACGGCGGTATGTGGCGTGACCCCTCGTCATGGTGCGTTGTTGCAGGCGCTGTATGCGGCGGGGAACTACCAATTGCGTTGGCATCGCCAGGCTGCGTTGCGAGAACAGCTTGTCGAACAGATTAAGGCCAGCGCGGATGATGGGATGAAACCCGAGCGGTATTACCTCGCGCAACTCACCGAGCGGTTAACCTGTAACGCGGTTGAGCAGGATCTCTTGATGAGTGCTGCCCTGGTTCGCTATGCCTACGAACGCACTCACGGTCAACTCGACCCTCGGCGGTTTTACCGCGACTGGTCACCAACGCCGAAAGCCGTCGATATTGCGCAAATCCTCCATGACGGACTGGAAAAACAACAGCTTGCCTCGGCGCTTCGACAAACCGCACCGCAGTTTTCGTTGTACTGGGCGTTGCGGGACGAATACATCCGCCTGCGCAGTGGAATGGAGGGCAATGTAGGCCCCACACTGTCGGCAGGCCCTGTCATGCGGTTGGGCAGTCGTGGCCCCCGCGTAGTGCAATTACGGCAGCGGTTGAAAGCAACGGGAGATTTGTCACCGGTCAACGATGCCCCACCCTTGGAAGCGGCGCCGGTGCAACAGGTCAACAGCGGTGTGATTGCGAGTGCCCATGCCAGTGACGCGGTGAGTGCAAATTTAAGTGACCTCTTCGACGAATCCCTCGATCAGGCCGTGAAACGGTTTCAGCGTCGCCATCGAATCAGCGCGGATGGCATCGTTGGACCGCAAACCTTGAGTTTGTTGAACGCCAGACCGCGTCAGAACCTGGAGCTTGTACGCTTAAACTTGGAACGGATGCGGTGGATGCCCCACGACCTCGGCGCACGTCACATTTTCGTCAACCTTCCTAGCTACGAAATGCAAGTCGTTGAAGCGGATAAGGTCGTGTTGGAATCCCGTGTGATCGTCGGCAAACAAGGCTCGGCTCGCACACCGACTTTTTCCAGTGAAATGAATTACTTAGTGCTCAACCCGGCTTGGTATGTCCCTCCCTCGATCAAGCGCACCCTGACCGCCGATGCCGCACGACGCCGAGGAATGACGGTGACGCGGCAAGGAAACTACGTCTCGATGCGGCAACCCCCCGGGCCAAATAATCCGTTGGGACGAGTGAAATTTATGTTTCCCAATCCCCATAGCGTGTATCTCCACGACACGCCAAGCAAAAATCTCTTCAACCAGACCGAACGGCATTTGAGTGCAGGCTGTGTTCGGGTCGCAAAACCCTACGAGTTAACCGAATATCTGTTGGGACGACAGGGATGGAGCATGGAGCAAATCGTGCGGGTCTCGCAGGCTGGGCGAAATGAACGGCGCGTCAATTTGGAGGAAACGCTGCCGGTTCACTTGGTCTATCTCACACTTTGGGTGGACCACGACGGCGTATTGCAATCGCGGCGCGACATTTACGGTCTTGACGCCGATCAACTGGAGGCAATGCGGCGTTTATAACCCGTGAGGCTTAATGCTGTTGGTTCTTGACATCCTCCCGCGACGCTTTCTCTCCAAAGCGTTCACGGGATTAAGGGTTGTTTTCCCCTTCTGGCGCTAACCCCACGGCCGACTGCTGCAAACTCATTCGCCATCCCTGTCGTCCCCGCTGATAGAGATGCAACGCCAACAGCGGCTGTTCAGGGGAAGGATCGAGTTGCAAATGCACACACAACAAATGCAATCGCCAATCGACACCCCC
>CAZTIH010000151.1:0-5621 GCA_964613675.1 uncultured Candidatus Competibacteraceae bacterium | reverse complement strand
ATGCCTTTCAAAATCAATTTACCGCCCCATTTTTCTTTAATCCACGCAATGTCATCCCAACTCAAACGCGGATCGAATTGCTGCTGAATCCACGCCGAGAGCGACCCCATATTCTCGACCCCCGACACGTGCCCCACGATATTGCCAAAGTTGCGGTTTTTCGTGCGCAACATGTTTAACGCCCAACGGGGCCGTAACCCAATATCGAGAAAATTCAACAAGGTGGGCTTGGGCGGGGCCGACAAACCATTACGTACATCTTTGTGACGCTGCCCCAACACCTGTAAGTCCAAGGTGACAATCAGCGCGGAACAGTTAGCCGCCTTAGCCCGTTCGATGAGCCGTTCGACAAACTCACGGTCGCGCATCACGTAGAGCTGAAACCAAAAGGGATGGCGATCCGTCCCCTCCGCGACTGCCTCCAACGAACAAATGCTCATGGTCGAGAGGGTGAACGGAATCCCAAACGCCTTCGCTGCCCGCGCCGCTAGGATTTCGCCATCCGCATGTTGCATCCCCGTGAACCCGGTGGGGGCAATGGCGACGGGCATAGCGACCGGTTGACCGATCATCGTGGTTTTGAGGGAACGGTTCTCCAAATCGACCGCCACCCGTTGCCGTAACTTGATGGATTGGAAGTCGGTTTCATTGGCACGATAAGTCGATTCGGTCCAAGACCCCGAGTCGGCATAGTCGTAAAACATGCGCGGCACCCGCACCTTTGCCAATCGACGCAAGTCTTCAATACAGGTAATAACGGGCATACGTGTTCCTCTGGCTGTTATAGGGTTTGATCTAATTAAATTCGCGCACGGCTGAACTCAGTCCTCCGCACGCACGTTGAGGGGATTAGTTAAACCTCTGATGAGGAATCGGTTGTAGGAATAGGTGTTTCAGGCGATTTACGGTGAAGTTGTCGTTGTAACGCAAATAATCCGCCCGCAATCGCCATCCCCACTAAATCCGTCACCCAACCCCCGCTAATCATCGCCAACGCCCCCAGCAGAAGTAATAATCGTTCCCACCACTGAGCGATCCCAAAGTAACACCCCTGTACTGCACTCGCCAATAGGTAAACCCCCACCGTCGAGGTAATGGACACTTGTAGAATGCGTAGCCAATCGCCTTCCATCAGAATGGCTGGGCTGTAACAGGCCATAAACGGCACAATGAAGGCCGCTGACCCCAATTTGAATGAAGTGACTGAGGTTGCCATGGGATTGGCGCCCGCAATCGCCGCTCCTGCGTAGGAAGCTAAGGCCACCGGCGGCGTAATCGCGGACACCACCGCAAAGTAGAAGACAAAAAAGTGAGCGGTTAACAACGACAGTCGCTCTGGATCTAAGGCGTCGGCAAATGAGGGCTTAAGAATTTGCGCTAATCCAGGGGCCACAACCGCTGCCGCAACCGCATAAGCTGCCGTCGTCGGCATTCCCATTCCCAAAATAATCGCGATTAGCATGGCAAACAGCATCGCCAGCAGTAGCCCGATGTCCACCGAAAACAAGCCACTAGTCGCAATCCCCAACAGCATGGACGAAAATCGCGACCCCACCCCGGTTAACGCAATCACTCCCACGATGATCCCGGCGCAGGCACACACCACAATAATTTGAATCGACATCCGTGCGGCAAGCTCTAAGGCGATTAGGATGCCTTTAGGCGTCATTTTGTGGGGCGCGAACCAGCTCACGACCATAGCCCCTATCGTGGCGTAAGTGCCGGCCCGAATCACCGAGTACCCGACGAACAGCGCCCCCATCAACATCACAATGGGAATGAATAGGTACGCCTGCATCAACAAAGGCTTCAAGCGGGGTAACTCATCGTCACGCATCCCGCGCATCCCCGTTCGCGCTGCCTCCAGATCCACCATGAAGTAAATCGAAATGAAGTACAGCGCCGCCGGAATAATCGCCGCAATGAGTAGTTCTGAATACGGAATGCCCGTGATTTCCGCCATGATGAATGCCCCGGCCCCCATGATGGGCGGCATGATCTGTCCTCCTGTGGACGCGGCGGCTTCAATCGCTCCTGCGGACTGTCCGCTGTACCCCACCCGCTTCATCAACGGAATCGTCAAACTCCCGGTCGCTACCACATTTCCCGCCGAAGTTCCGTTAATCATCCCCATCAGGCCCGACGCAAACACCGCGACCTTGGCTGGCCCCCCTCGCGCCCGTCCCGCAAGGGCAAAGGCGAAGTTCACAAAATAGTCCCCCACCTTGGATGCCTGGAGAAATGCCGCAAAGATGATGAATAAAATGATGTAGGTGCTGGAGACGGCGGTGGTAGCGCCCAAAATGCCGTTATCGGTGTAGAGATAGGTAAAAAACCGCTTCCAGTCGTAACCAGTGTGGTTCAGAAACCCCGGCAGGTAAGGCCCCAGAAAGGCGTAGGCAATGAAAACCGAAGCCACAATCACCAACGCCAGTCCCGCTACCCGTCGAGTCAGTTCCAAAATCAGAATGACCCCAACGAGGGAGATGTACGCATTCTGAAGGTCAGCAAAAGGCGTCCCCGCCCGCATCCGCAACGCAAGGTAGTTGAGGCTGAACAGTACAAATCCCATAACGACGAGCGATGCCAGAACCAATACCCAGTCCGCGCTCATCACTCTGTCCTGTGCGCCCCGAATCCAGTAAGTCAACCCCAACGCCGTGAGCGTACCGATCAACAGTGTTGGCCCGAGATAAGCCGTCAACCAGGCAGGAGGCCGCCCGCCCTGCTCGGTCAACATCCAGGCCCAGGCACCTATCACGCATAACGCACTGTAAATCACCAGAACAGCACTAAGCGTAAGGAGAATTTTGCCGATTTTGCCCAAGGGCGTGGGGGGATGATCGAGGGTCCAAGCACTCATTAGGGCAAACCCTAATACTAGCGCCCCCGCGACATGGAGCAGACGGAATGTCCAGGTTTCCAACGGATAAATGTTAAGTATTACGAGGTGAAAAACCGTGTACACAATACCGAGGGTGAAAAATAGCCCCAATTGCCAGCCGGTAAATTGCCGTTCGTTATCGGCAACGGGTTCTTCATCCACATTGTGCGCGATGATTGGCCCGTGGTGGTGAGCGGGATTTGTCATAAGAATTGTAGTGTTAATTGTAAAATGAAGAGTCAAAAGAGTAATAAAATTCCGATGTTCTATAAACCATTTTTCCGTTTCTTCGGAGAAACTTGGATTTTTCACTGTGTGGAAAAACGATGATGTTTAATCATGTCAGCACCAAACTTGTAGGGTATGTGGGGACGGCAACGGTGTTACTGACCGGGGTGACGTTTGGAATCACCTATTGGCAGATTTACCAGCAACTCACTCAACACACCCAGAATACGACCGCGTCCATTGTCGAGTTTGCGAACCAACAACAGGCGACTTTGCAGACCCAAAACGACTTGGCGCGGGAACGACTGATCACCCAGATGCACAACACGGCGCTTGCTCGCGTTCAGGATGCAGCGCACCAAATCGACGGCCTCCTGCGACGCACTGAAATGATTCCTCGGGCCATTGCCGCCCGACAACAGGGGGTGGGGATGGAGGTTGATGGGGAAATGGTTCCGTTTATCGCAAATTTGCTGGCATTAACCCCTGTTCCCGAAGCCTTTGGCGCGACCATCGCTTACGACTTTGTGCCGTGGGATTCACCACTGAGTATGCCTTGGGTTGATCGTCAAACCTGGCCACAGCTCAACGTAGTGGAATACAACTACGCAGATGGCAGTTGGCCGTGGTTTAGCGAACCCAAGCGCACAGGGGAGGTGTTTATTTCCGAACCTTACTTCGATGCAGGCGGTTCAAATGTAACGATGGTTACGATTTCACACCCCGTTTACACCCCCGACCGTCAGTTAATTGGCATCGCGACAGTTGATCTCGAACTGCAAGAGATCAACCAAGTCGTGCAGCAGATAAAAGTGAGCGATGACCCCCAACAGCAACGTTGGGAGTACGGTTTTTTAGCCAGTCGGGAAGGCAACCTCATCGTCCATCCCCGCACGGAGTGGATGTTGCGCCCGAACGAGCGACGCGATGGGCAATTATTGGGGGAACACTTAAGGGATTTACCCGGTGAAGGCGGGGTGGAGATCGCTCAGCACCCCCAAGGCATCACGCAGCTCATGCAAAATGGCGAAGTCCGTCAGGTGTATTGGGCGACCGCCCCGCGAAGTGGCTGGAAAGTGGCCCTCAATATCCCCCCTCCTACCATCGACCTCCCCACACCAACGCTGCCCGATTGGACACCGCCCGACATCGACGCCCTATTACAGCGCATCGTTGTACAAACGGTTACTGTCGGGATTGTGGGCGTGAGCTTGCTATTTTTGTTGGTGTACGGGGTAGGGCAACGTATTGGTCAACGCATTCGCCTTTTATCCATCGCGGCAGAAGAGATTAGCCAAGGCAAGCTCGACCATCCCATAGACGTTCGCGGCAAAGATGAAATTGCGATCCTGGCCGTGTCGTTTCAGCGAATGCAACGCAGTTTGGGGCTTGCGATGCAAAAGTTACGACCGAATTAAGTTTTCTCATTCGATTTGATCGAGAAACTGTTTTAGATCATTGATCGAAAAGGGCTTTGGCAACACGCCCAAGAGATTGAGACCCTGTTGCTGGGCCTTTTGAGCGATGCTCTCCAAGGTCCCTTGGTCGATACCGCTCGTGAGCAATACTTTGGGTTTAGCGACCTGTTGCGCCAGGTATTCAAACACTTCATCGGGGGTACAGTCGGGCATGTGGAGATCGAGCACCAATACCCGTACCGCCTCATTCAAACTACCTTGAAGACCGTGAAAGCTGTGAACCGCAATCGCTTCCCAACCTTCTACTCGTGCAGCGACACGACAGAGCAATTGGGCCACGCGGGGTTCATCATCGACGACTAACAGTTGTTGGGGCATAGGAGTTTTAAAACGCCTTCGTGGACAGAACAGTTGCCCCCTTATCATAAGCCCGTTGAGTTGCAGGACGCTGTTGGATGGCTAGAAACCAGCGTTCGATTTCCGGAAAATCCGATAAATCAATGCCTTGACGCTCGTGAGGAACAATCCACGGGTAACAGGCCATGTCGGCAATCGAATAGTCGTCCCCGCCGATGAAGGGGCGGTCGATTAGCTGTTGGTTGAGCACACTGTAGAGCCGTGAGGTTTCACGACGATAACGTTCGATGGCGTAGGGAATTTTTTCTGGCGCGAAAGTCCCGAAGTGGTGATTTTGTCCCAACATCGGGCCAAGTCCCCCCATCTGCCAAAATAACCATTGCAACACGAGATGCCGTTCTCGTAGCGTTTCGGGGAGAAAAATCCGATTTTTTTCCGCGAGATACAGCAAAATAGCCCCAGACTCAAACAGGCTAAAAGGTTCGTCTCCTTGATCGGGAGTGTGATCGACGAGGGCCGGAATTCGATTATTGGGCGCAATCTTCAAAAAAGACGCGGCAAATTGCGCATTCGCGGTAATGTCGATGGGGACGAGTCGGTAATGGGCCTGAATTTCTTCGAGAAATAACAAAGGCTTGTAGCCATTTGGTGTAGCCCAAAAATAGAGGTCGTACATAGAAAACTCCTTGACAGAGAAGAAAAGCTGGAGATAATGCCGCGTTCCTGCGCCGAGG
>CAZTIH010000150.1:4803-5627 GCA_964613675.1 uncultured Candidatus Competibacteraceae bacterium | reverse complement strand
CCCGTGGGCCACCCACACCCGGATCGACCACCGCTAATAACACCGCGTCAAGCGGTAATTCACCCCACCACGCACTTAATAAGATCGCAGCGGCGTCAATTTGAAATGGCATTAAATCATGGCACAAATCAATGACCGTTAATGGGCTAATGCGGGCTAATGCTAACTTTAATTGGCCTACATAAGGCCCCCGCATTCCATAATCAGTACACAGGATAATTGGGCGCATAATGATTGGTTTATGCGTTCGGTAATTGACGCCCCTTGATTTCCGCTTTTAAGCGCGTAATGAGTTCGTTAATCCCCACATTCTCTTGTGAAGTACTGCCAAATCGCCGCAAGGTTACCGATTGCGTTTCGATTTCCCGATTGCCCAACACCAGAAACACGGGCACCTTCTGCAACGAATGTTCCCGCAATTTGTACGACACTTTCTCGTTGCGGACATCGGCTTCGGCTCTGAACCCTTCTGCAACCAGTTGAGCTGTCAAGTTCTGAACTGCCTCATTATGCACTTCGCTAATTCCTGCAACGACTATCTGTACCGGTGCCAACCATAAGGGAAAGTGTCCCGCAAAATGTTCGATCAGAACCCCCATAAACCGCTCTACAGACCCCAAAATCGCTCGATGAACCATGCAAGGACGCTGCTTTTCGCCATGTTCGTCGATGAAGTGCATGTCTAATCGCGTCGGCAAGTTCAGATCGACCTGAATCGTGCCACATTGCCAATCTCGTCCAATCGCATCCTTCAGAACAAAATCGAGTTTTGGCGCATAAAACGCACCGTCCCCCGGATTGTGTACCCAATTAAAGCCCACCTT
>CAZTIH010000150.1:2507-4793 GCA_964613675.1 uncultured Candidatus Competibacteraceae bacterium | reverse complement strand
CATACCCGCCGCAAAATCCCCTCGGCTTGATCCCAATCTGCATCGCTTCCGATTCGCTGCGCGGGTCGATCAGAAAACTTCACCAGAACATCCGAAAATCCTAATTCGCGATAGACCTCATGGATCAGATCGCACATCTCGATAATTTCGCTTTCCAGTTGGGACGGCGTGCAGAAAATATGCGCATCATCTTGCGTAAACCCCTGAACCCGCATCAAACCGTGGCGCGTCCCCGTCATCTCTTGTCTGAACACCTTGCCAAATTCCGCCATCCGAATTGGTAAATCGCGGTAACTTTTAATCCCTTGTTTGTAAACCTGCACATTCCCCGGACAGCTCATCGGCTTGAGCGCAAAGGGCAGCTCGTCATCTGCATTGATGATGAACATGTTGTCGCGATACTTATCCCAATGCCCCGAATACTTCCAGAAACTCGCATCCAGAAGTTGTGGCGTATTGACTTCTACATACCCTCTTGCCTTGACTTTTTGTCTCATGTAATCAACCAGTTGGGTGTAAATCGTCCATCCCTTCGCGTGCCAAAATGGTTGCCCTGGCGCGGTTTCTTCAAAATGAAAAAGATCGAGTTCTTTACCAATCTTCCGATGATCCCGCTTTGCTGCCTCTTCCAACATCGCTAAATGGGCGTTGAGTTCCTTTTCCGTGGCGAACGCGATGCCGTAAATCCGCGTCAACATCTCATTCCGACTGTCACCCCGCCAGTATGCCCCCGCCAGATGCGTCAACTTAAACGCCTTCCCAATCAACCCCAAACGCGGAATGTGTGGCCCTCGGCATAGATCCACAAACACCGTCTCCCCGTTCTTGCGCTGGCAGTACACCGACAACTCGGTTTGTTCGGAAGGGGCATCGTCGATAATCTGAACTTTGTAGATTTCGTTCTGATCGGCAAAATACTGGCGTACCTGTGCACGCGGCCACAGTTCCCGTACCACCTCCGCGTCCGTCGCCACGATTTCGTGCATTTTCGCTTCAATTTTCCCCAATTCATCCACCGATAGGGGCGTCTCAAAGGCGATATCGTAGTAAAAACCATGCTCAACTGTCGGTCCAATGGCCAATTTTGCTTTGGGATACAGCAACTTAACCGCTCGCGCTAAAGTCTGTGCGGTGATCGTGTGGCGCAAAACATCGAGGCCCTCCGCATCCTTTGCGGTCAAAAATCGCACCGCCGCATCTTCTGTAAGCGTCGTCGATAAATCGCACTGTTGGCCGTTGACCGTCATCGCTAAGGCGGCCTTGGCCAGACCCGGACCAATCTGCGCGGCGAGTTCTGCACCAATGGCGGCGTGATCGACAGCGCGTTGGCTGCCATCGGGAAGGGTAAAAACGGGCATGTTCTGAGTCTCTTGAAAAGTCGAAGTTGAGGGAGAAATCACGGATATTATCGGAAAAATTCCGCAATCGAGGTGAAAAAATGTCCCTATATGACAGTGATTTCTACGGTTGGTGTAACGAGCAAGCAAATCTATTGCGACAACAGCGATTATCTGAAATCGACCTTATCCATCTCATCGAGGAGATCGAAAGTTTGGGCCGTTCTGAAAAACGCGAGTTAGCCAGTCGATTAGAAGTTCTGATCGCTCATCTGCTCAAGTGGCAGTATCAACCCCAGCGTCAGGGCAACAGTTGGCGAAATACTATTCGCGAACAACGCCGAAAATTGCGCCGTCATCTCAAAGATAATCCGAGTCTGTCCCTCGAAACCGTGCTGCAAGATGCCTACGAAGAGGGTCGCGCCACCGCCGCCGATGAAACCCTGCTGTCTGAAGCGACTTTTCCCGACGCCTGTCCCTACAATTTAGAACAGCTTCTCGATGACAATTTCTTTCCGGAGGCGATTGCAAATGATTGATTACGAACGCGATTTCTACGGTTGGTGTAACGAGCAAGCAAATCTATTGCGACAACAGCGATTATCTGAAATCGACCTTATCCATCTCATCGAGGAGATCGAAAGTTTGGGCCGTTCTGAAAAACGCGAGTTAGCCAGTCGATTAGAAGTTCTGATCGCTCATCTGCTCAAGTGGCAGTATCAACCCCAGCGTCAGGGCAACAGTTGGCGAAATACCATCGAATTGCAGCGGCTAGAAGTGCGCGGTGTGCTTGACGATAACCCCAGTCTCAATCCTCAACTCAATCAATCCGTTGCAACCGTTTACCCTAAAGCTCGGTTGCTTGCTTCCACAGAAACCCATTTGCCCAAAACCACTTTTCCCGACGCCTGTCCCTACAATTTAGAACAGCTTCTCGATGACAATTTCT
>CAZTIH010000150.1:0-2407 GCA_964613675.1 uncultured Candidatus Competibacteraceae bacterium | reverse complement strand
GCCGTTCTGAAAAACGCGAGTTAGCCAGTCGATTAGAAGTTCTGATCGCTCATCTACTCAAGTGGCAGTATCAACCCCAGCGTCAGGGCAATAGTTGGCGAAATACCTTAGAACATCAACGGATTAAGCTCAAAAAGGTGCTGCGAGAAAATCCCAGTCTGAAACCGCGATTGCACGATGAAATCCTCGATGTGTATCCCGCTGCGAAAATCGTCGCTTCAGAAGAAACCCATTTACCTAAAACCACTTTTCCCGACGCCTGTCCCTACAATTCAGAACAGCTTCTCGATGACGATTTCTTTCCGGAGGCGATTGCAAATGATTGATTACGAACGCGATTTCTACGGTTGGTGTAACGAGCAAGCAAATCTATTGCGACAACAGCGATTATCTGAAATCGACCTTATCCATCTCATCGAGGAGATCGAAAGTTTGGGCCGTTCTGAAAAACGCGAGTTAGCCAGTCGCTTACGTATCCTGATCTCTCATCTGCTCAAGTGGCAGTATCAACCCCAGCGTCAGGGCAATAGTTGGCGAAATACTATTCGCATACAACGCATTGATTTGCTTAAACTTTTACGAGACAACCCCAGTTTGGTTCCCCGTCTATCTGAGGAGATTAACGACAACTACGCCTTAGCTCGCATTGATGCCGCAGATGAAACCCTGCTATCTGAAGCAACTTTTCCCGACGCCTGTCCCTACAATTCAGAACAGCTTCTCGATGACAATTTCTTTCCCGAAACCGTTGCAGAAGATTGATTATGCTTACAACAACCTCGGAGCCTTTCATGATTAACACCGATCCCGTCGCCGCCTACACAAAGCTCGTCGCCGATCTGCAACAACGAATGCCGCGGGATGAGGCCATGCACCAAGCTGTCGGCGGTAACTTCATTGCTGTTGGAAAATTAGAACATCATCTGTTGCGATCTCTTGGGCTTTCCGACGGGCATTTCGTCATTGACATAGGATGTGGAAGCGGTCGATTGGCCTATCAACTCGCCCCATTCAACGAAATTCGCTACTTAGGTACGGATGTCGTCAGTGATTTACTTGAGTACGCCCGCGAACGCTGCGCCCGCGAAGATTTCAAATTCAAACTCACCCAAGGCACAGTCATCCCAGTCGATGATGAAGTGGCTGATTTTGTTTGTTTTTTCTCCGTGTTTACGCATTTGTTGCACGAAGACTCCTTTAAGTATTGCCGAGAAGCGGCCCGTGTCTTAAAACCTGGCGGACGTCTCGTGATGTCGTTTCTAGAGTTTAAGGTTCCCATGCACTGGGAAATTTTCATGGGTTCTGTAGATCACGCCCAACTCGGTCAACACTTAAATCAATTCGTCGAACGAGATGCCATCTATGCCTGGGCTAAGCACGCGGGGTTTCGTGTAGAACGGATTTACGGCGGAGGCACATTGCATATCCCCATTCCCGAACCCATTGAATTTGAAGATGGAACCCGTTGGGAGCAGCTTGCGGCGTTCGGTCGTCAATCGGTCGCGGTATGGGTCAAGGATTCCCCTTCTGAAGAGATTTCCCCCATTCCTTCCGATACGCCCGATTTGGGGTGGGATTTGAATGCAGGGGACGACCACTATCGCGCCTACGTAGGACCGCCGCGCGATTACGATTTAATTGCCGCGATGACATTCAATTTGCTGACCAGTGCAGGACTCCGCCAACACCATCGCGTATTGGATATCGGATGTGGTTCACTCCGCATTGGGCGGTTACTGATTCCCTACTTGAACCCCAAGGGATACATCGGTGTTGAACCCAATTCATGGTTGGTTCAGGCAGGTATCGAACGCGAAATTGGGCAAGACCTCGTGAATATAAAATGCCCAACCTTCATCTTTAGCGATTCGTTAACCGCATTATCCCCATCGCTCACCGTGGACTATGTCGTAGCGCAATCCATCTTCAGCCACTGTGGTAAAGATTTACTGGAGCAATGGTTGTCGCAAATCGCGTTTTATCTGAAGGAAGATGGGGTATTGTTCGCGACCTTTCTCATTGACGATCAGGATTTCGCAGGAGAGGGATGGGTTTATCCGAGCTGCGTCAAGTACCGACCTGAGACAATAGCGCAAATCGCTGCTCAAGCAGGCCTAACCTTTGAGATATTGAACTGGCTGCACCCTCGTCAGACTTGGGCCGCGTTTGCCAAGCCGAATTACGACCGTTCGTTGATCGAAAATGGCCATGTTTCTTGGAATCACTTTATGTCGCAGCGCTTGGGAATAAAAAACGACAGTTCCCAATAGCTGCAAAATACGTCTGCCAAGGAAGGCGTGATTGCATCACCGACACAAAAAAGGCCAGCCCGGAGGCCAGCCTTCTGTAAAGCTATTCGACAAAACTGACTATTAGTCGGGGTTGGTAATAATCACTGGCGCGGCTT
>CAZTIH010000149.1:0-5768 GCA_964613675.1 uncultured Candidatus Competibacteraceae bacterium | reverse complement strand
CCAACGGGGTGTTACTGGTCATGGAAATGTGCATCAACGCATGGCGCGATGTGGCCTCACGGTATTTGCGGAAAATTTGAGTTACGGGATCGAGGACGCACGGGAACTGGTATTTGACTTACTCATCGACGACGGCGTAAGCGACCGAAGTCACCGTATGAGTTTGGTCGATCCGACATGGCGTTATGTCGGCGTGGTGTGTGGTTCACACCGCTTTTACCGCGTGATGTGTGCCATCGTTTTGAGCGAGGTCCCAGGACACTGTGCGCCTTGATGAAAGTGAACCAACGACATGTGGACATCCTCCCCGCCCTGAAGGACGGGGTTTTTGGTCACCGCCGCCCTAACCGATAGTCCCGCTGGTGAGTTAATTACTGACCCTGTCCCAGCGAATAGCCTCTTTCGCCATCGAAATTGCGCAGCGTTTCACATTTAATAAAGTCCAGTTCGGTGGCCGAAATTCGCGTGATTAAATCCGCAATTTGACGATTGTTAACCGTCCCCGCCTTCGCCATGAAACGACACCGCCAATGATCCGTGCAGAAGGTTTCGGGCAACCCCTCGGGCCATACCTTCACGCCTCGATTGGTAATCATCAACAGTTCAAAATCTTCCCCCGCTGCCGCCTGCAAGTGGGTGGCGATGCGTTGAGCGTCCCGTTGGGCTTCGTTGAGAAAAATATCCACTCCGACCGTCTCTTTTTTCGCGGGGGGCTTGGGCACATAAGGCTTTAAGTTCAACAATTTATTCTCTCCATAGCTCACGCTCGGTAGTTGCTCGGGGCGCTGGCCCAAACGCTGAACAATCGCTTCGGCAAAGGCTTTTGTCCCGACCTGTGCACGACTCACATCGGCTTTGTAGATGTCGTAGGTGTGGATGCCGTCTTCGAGGGTCTTCAACCACGCATTGTGAACGCGCGTCGCTACCTCTTGTTGGTTGATGTGATTCAGCATCTGCACCGCCCCCAACAACAGCCCCGAGGGGTTTGCCAAATCTTGATTGGCTCGCCGAGGCGCTGAGCCGTGAATGGCCTCAAACATTGCCCCTAAATCTCCAATGTTGGCCGACCCCGCCAAACCCACCGACCCCGCAATCTGTGCCGCCACATCCGATAAAATGTCGCCATACAAGTTGGGTAACACGATGACATCGAACACATTGGGGGTATCGGCAAGTTTGGCGGCACCAATGTCTACAATCCAATGCTCTTTTTCGAGATCGGGATATTCGGCCCCCATTTGGTCGAAAATCTGGTGAAACAGCCCATCGGTGTGTTTCATGATGTTGTCTTTGGTGAAACACGAGACTTTCTTTCGCCCCTGTGCCCGAGCGTACTCAAAGGCATAACGGACGATTTTCTCCGTGCCCGGGACGCTGATGAGTTTCAGACATTGAAAGACTTCATCGGTCTGGCGATGCTCGATCCCCGCATAGAGATCCTCTTCGTTTTCGCGAACAATGACGACATCCATGTTGGGATGCTTTGTGTCCACAAATGGCGCGTAAGCCACACAGGGACGGATATTGGCGTACAACCCAAGCGTTTTCCGAATCGTGACATTGAGACTCTTAAATCCCCCTCCTTGCGGCGTGGTGATGGGGGCTTTGAGAAATACTCGCGTCCGTCGCAAAGATTCCCAAGCGGCGGATTCGATCCCGGCACTGTGACCCCGTTGATAGACCGCCTCCCCCACGTCAATAAATTCGAGATCGAGTGCCGCCCCGGCTTCCTGTATCACATGGAGCGTGGCGTCCATGATTTCTGGCCCAATGCCATCCCCTTTAGCCACCGTAATCGGCGTAGTTTTCATTAGGACGAACCTCTATTTTTGTGGATGCAGTGTTGTGACAGGGTTGGTTTATCTTGGAGGGTAAGTCGTTCGCTTGAGAAGGCTTACGGCATGGCAAAGCGTCTCATTAACATCCTCGTCACCCTAAAAGACGGGGATCTGGCCTTGTTTAAGCTGAGTCTATTGAGGACTCAGTAGGCGTTACAGGGATGTCAACTCGATGTCTTGCGCCAAAAAGATCGGAATGCCCTGCGTATCCCTTTGTTGCACCGAAAAACAGTTGCCCTGGGATCGTTGTTCGAGGCGGAGTTCAAAACGCCCCTTCGGTTGCGGTACGCCGTGGATTTGTCCAATGCGTTGGATTCCGCTGCGCTGCGTTGAGGGACCCTGGGCAAACCAGCGTACCCACTGATCCACCGCTACAAAGGGTTGGAGGACCATCACCTCGTCTGAAACACCCTGTGTTCCCGTCATGTGCGCGACGGCCTGGTCTATTCCCCGCATCACCTGAGTTAACTTGTGGAACAAGGGGCCATCGTCGAGTTGGGCGTAAATCGACGACCGCGACACAGGTTCACAGGACAGGGGTGTGAACTCAAAAGGAACCCAGTGCGGTGGCTCGGCTTGAACCGACGCAAAACCCCGATACCACGGTCCCGCCCCAACGGTCGGCCCCATCCCAAGGCCAAAGCGTCGGGTGTTTGGTTGGCGACTGGTGAGGGAATGTAGTTCGATGACCCACCCCATTCCACTTCGCGGCACCTGGGTTCGCTGAACTCGTTCCCATTGCGTCAACCCCACGGCTTGGTGGGGAAACAGGTGTTGTAACAACGCTATTCCGTACGCCACCGCCACCATCGGCAACAACGACGGTTCGTCGTTTTCTCGACACTCATCCAAATACGGGACGTCGTGAAAGTCCAATGTCCGATGGAACCGCCACTCCCCCTTCCCCAACGCGAGGAGCTGGCCCCCGCGCAGTAGCGGATGGACATCGGTGGGTAACATGGGGCCGTCCAAGCGCGGTGAGGTTTCGCGAAACGCATAGGGACACGGCCCTGCAATCACTTCGGGCGCGGTCGGACGTACCCACTCGCGATCGAAGAAAAATCGACCCTGTTCGGCGGTCAGGAGCGTGACGCCCTGTTTCGCAAATTGATCCGCAATAGCGGTCGTCACCATGCCGCTGTCGGGTAACTGCCACGGTGACCAATGAATGACGGTGGCGCGAATGCCGCGATGCCACCACGCCGTCGCGTAACGGGCCAAAATCTCGTTGGCGAGGGCGTAGTCCGCTTGGCCAGGATTGCCAAAACATCCCGCAATCGACCCAAACAGAATCACCCGCTGAAGCGCCATCGGCAGGAGTTCATCCAGCACTTTGACGAGAGTGAGCTTGGTGGCTAACACCCGTTCCAGGGACGCCGCCGTTTTATCGCGCAACCACCGATCTTCGAGATGGCCCGCCCCGTGAATTACCCCATCGAGGCGCCCGTACTGGGACAAAATCCCCCCAATTAGCACGCGACACGCGGTTTCATCGGCGAGATCCATTTCGCGATAGTCCACCCGTGCGCCCCGACGGGACAGTTCGGCAAGCTGTTGACGCAATAGCTGTTCGCGCCATCGCCGTTCCACCTGCGCTTCGATTTGAGCGGGCGTTAATGTGCTGTCTGCGGTTTCCACGAGCAGGGCTTGGCGTAACGCGGAGCGGTCGATGAAATCGGGCGTTTCGGTCGTCCAAGGGGTACGGCCCACCACCACCAAAGTGCAACCCGTCGCCGCCAAGTTCGGTAAACATGCGGCCGTAATGCCTCTCCCCCCTCCCGTCACCAAAACGACCCAGGACGTGTCCACCGACAACAATGCCGTTCGCGAACTCCGCTGGGGGACCAATCGCCAATGCTGTCGTCGCACGGTTCCCCGATCCGCGAGGTACCCCACTTCGTCGATCACGACGGGGGGACGGGGTCTCTGCAACTCCGCCCATTCAGCGGCAAGTAACGGGGAGAGACTGTCCGCCGTCCAGGTCATGGGCACATCGACGACCCGCGCAACAAAATCGTGGGTTCCCCATTCGCGGTTAAGGGTTTTGACGAGTCCGGTGACGCCCCCAATCCAATGACGATCTTCGATGAGAGCGGCACGTCCCAAATGCCCCCCTAAGCCCGTGACCAACAACAGGCGTCCCCCGGCGGTCCAGCGTTCGTAATGGGTGGAGAGATGAGCGAACAACGCGACGATCACCGATAACGCCTGTTGATCGTCAACAGCTCGAAGGTCGAGCAGGGCGTTGAGAGGGCCTGAAGTTGCTTCTGGACAAAATTCAGTGAGGGTTTCGGGGGACAGCCACTTCAGTCGCAGGGGGACATCGGCAGAGGGAGGGGCTATTTCGGAGGAAATTTCCTGTACCGAAGCGGGGAGTTGCCCTTCGAGGGACGGTGACGGGAGTTGCCCTTCGACAAGGGACGGTAACGGATAAGGGCTAAACAGCAGCCGAGACAGCGGCAAATCCATCGGTGACACCGTCTCGGCTTCCTCAAAAGGGCCTTGATCGACCTCCTCAACGATGCGGGCGAGTTCACCTAATGTCGTTAACCGGTCCGTCGGACCAAATTGACGGAACTTTTCGGCCTGTTCGGGGGAGAGTCGTTGGGTCCAGGCGCCGATAATTTCCACGCGCTTAATCGAATCAATGCCCAAATCGGATTCCATGTCTCGATTGAGGTCGAGCATTTCGGGGGGGTAACCGGTTCGTGCGGCGGCGACCTCTAGGAGTTCGGTCGTGGGACTGCGCGAGGGGGAACCAACGACCAGAGATGGGGTTTGCGAGGGGAGCGGTTCGGCAGTTAACGGAGCCTCGTGAGCTGTGGCGATCCCTTGTGATGACGACAACGGCCGTTCGGCAGTTAACGGAGCCTCGTGAGTTGTGGCAATCCCTTGTGATGACGACAACAGCCGTTCGGCAGTTAACGGAACCTCGTAGGGATCCGCTGGAATTTGAGATACTTCCGACGGCAAAGGATTGTGAGTGGGGGGAGAGACCGTGTGACGCGGCATGGCGGTCATCGTGGGATCCACGGTCACTGGCGACGGCTCGGTGACTTGACCGAGATACGCCAACATCACTCGCTCCTGGGTCAGTAAGAACTGCCGCATGGTTTCTTGATAAGCCGCTAACACAGCGCGTTCTTCGGCGGCTTTCCGATCAGACGACATAACAGGCTCCTGTTCATCAACATTATTGGCGGATGCGATTGACGGGGAAGGCGCGGGCCGTGGCGAATCCTCGTGAGATGACGACATAAACGGGATTTGTTGGGACAGTGCGGGCCGTGGCGAATCCTCGTGAGATGACGACACAAACGGGATTTGTTGGGACGCGGCGGGCGCATTCAAGAACAGTCGATGCCCCATCACGCGCCCCTTTCCCACACCCCGAGGTCGCTTCAACGGGGGTGTCAGCGGCGATAAATCCAACGCCACGCCCCAGTCCTGGAGTTGATGGAGTGCCTCCACAAAGGCGTCAAGTTGCGGGACATCCAACGGAATTGTGTGGTGAGGTAAGTCCCCTAAAATCGCCTTGACCAACTTGCACAGCACCGCAGAAGGCCCAACTTCCACAAAAATCCGAATGCCGTCTTCATAGGCTTGACGAACCGTTTGGGCAAATCGAACGGGGGCCGTGAGCTGGTTGGTCATGGCGGCGGCTAAATGTGCGGAGTCGTGCAATGTGGCGGTCTCGGCGCGGTACACGGGAAATCGCAAGGGACCCCAGTCAGTGGCATCGAGGGCCTGCGCAAGGGGCGCTACCGCCGTCGCCATCAACGGAGAGTGAAATGCCCCCGAAACCGGTAACGGGGTCAAAGCCAGGCCATAAGCCGTTTGTCCCAACCGCGAGATCACCGCCTGCGGACCCGCCAGAATTTTTTGAACCCCATTATCGTTCGCCACGACAAGCGACGGTTCATGGGTCAA
>CAZTIH010000148.1:0-5773 GCA_964613675.1 uncultured Candidatus Competibacteraceae bacterium | reverse complement strand
ATCAGGGTTTGCATTTATTTGATTTTTATGCCGTTTTTGCTTACGCCCTCCGTTATCGACTGGCACGTCAATGGTTATTGCTCCAATCCCCCGTGCCGGCAGCGGCGGCGAAATTTACACAGTTGGCGACCTACGCGCCTGTTGATGCTTCCTTTGAAGGAGATGCCGCATGACTGCCCACGTGATCGCCGTACAAGATGATCTCGTCACCCTCGAAGCCCATGAGGGGGTGACCTTAATGAAAAACGAAGTGATTTATATTTGTCCCCGTCGAGTCGCCGGTAAAGAACGGCTTAAAGCAGAAGTGTTGCGGGTTAAGGGACGATTTGCCGACGCGCAAGTCTTTGAAAGTACAAGAGGTGTGGCCGTTGGAGATCCGATTGAGCAGAGTGGCGAGTTGTTATCCGTCACACTTGGCCCGGGACTATTGGGACAGGTCTATGACGGGTTACAAAACCCCCTCGAACTCCTCGCCATCCATCACGGTAATTTCTTACCTCGGGGCATCACGCTAGAACCCCTGGATCAACAAAAGAAATGGGCCTTTACCCCCCTATTGCAGGTCGGGGCAACCGTTCAAGCGGGCGATGTGATCGGTACCGTGCAAGAAGGCCATCTTCGTCATAAAATTATGGCACCTTTTGGGTTGGTGGGAACCTCGACGATTAGTTGGATGCAACAGGGCAATGTCACGGTGGACACCCCCGTTGCTCGCTTAAAGCACGCCAACGGTCAAGAAGAGCCGATGACTTTGTGTCAATCGTGGCCCGTGCGGCGGGCATTACCCAGTTATCTGTTGCGAACGCGTCGTGCCGAACGGTGTTTTCCCGATGCCCCGCTGTTAACAACGCAACGGCTCATCGACACCTTTTTTCCCATCGCTAAAGGGGGCACAGCCTGTATTCCTGGCCCGTTTGGGGCCGGTAAAACCGTGTTACAGGGGTTAATTGCGCGATTTTCGGCGGTAGATGTAGTGGTCGTCGTTGCCTGTGGCGAACGGGCGGGGGAGGTGGTCGAGACGATTACGGAGTTTCCCGCGATGAAGGATCCCAAAACGGGCGGTTCGCTGATGTCCCGTACCATCATCATCTGCAACACCTCCAGTATGCCCGTAGCTGCACGGGAAGCCTCGATTTACACCGGGATTACGTTGGCGGAGTACTACCGTCAAATGGGCTTGGATGTGCTGTTAATCGCCGACTCCACCTCGCGTTGGGCACAAGCGATGCGTGAAACCTCGGGGCGTTTGGAGGAAATTCCGGGCGAAGAGGCGTTTCCCGCCTATTTGGATTCGGCCGTTCGCAGTGTTTACGAGCGCGCGGGCGTGGTTCAGCAGGCCGACGGGAGCATGGGCAGCTTGACGATGATTGGTACGGTGTCTCCAGCGGGCGGAAACTTTGAGGAACCCGTCACCCAATCCACATTAGGCACCGTGAAAACCTTTTTGGGGCTGTCGTATGCGCGGGCGTACAAGCGATTTTATCCGGCAGTTGATCCGTTAATTTCGTGGTCGCGTTACTTAAAGCAGCTTGCCCCGTGGTATGCAGAACATCTATCACCCGACTGGACCGAACGGGTTGAAACATTGCGAAGTCTTCTCGTCGAGGGCGACCGCATTTTGCAGATGATGCAGGTGACGGGAGAAGAGGGCGTTTCGCTAGAAGATTTTGTGCAGTATCAGAAGGCGTTGTTTGTGGACATGGTTTATCTGCAACAGGATGCGTTTGACAATGTCGATGCTTCTGTTTCGCTCGAACGTCAACAGCAAGCCTTTGATTTGGTTTATAAAATTACGCAAAAAGACTATCAATTTGCGGATAAAGAAGCGGCGCGTCACTTCTTTATCGAGCTGACTAACACGTTTAAGAACTTTAACTATGCCACGCCAAAATCCCCCGATTTTGCGGGCTACCTAAAGCAAATTCAGTCGGCAATTGATTCGTAACGACAAGATTGTCGCACCTCGTTCCCCGATGAGATGAACTACAGTTAGGCTATTTTCACCTGTACGCCATCTATCGGGGCTTTTTCATGGAATCTCTTGGTAAACTGCGATTTTACGGCATCGTCATTACATTGCGCACTGAAAAGCCGATGGTGATGCAATTTCACGGAAATCATTTACGGGGCGTGCTTGGGCAGGCGCTAATCGACGCTTTTTGTCCATTTGACGAACTTCAATGTTTAAGCTGCGATCGGAGTCACACCTGTCCGGTGCCTCAAGTATTTAAGCCCGAACTTATTCATTCGCAGCGTCTTCCACCTTTTGTAATTCACCGTTGGACGCTCGATAGCTCCCAACACGAAATGACCTTCACGCTCATCCTGATGGATGCGATCTTGCACTTTGCCTTGGATTGGTTAGTGGCGCTGCATGGCTATCGCGGGAATTTTGGGGCATTTGGGGCGTTTGAATTGGTTCACATCGAGGATTTGCAGAGTAAGGGCGTGATTTACGATGGCCAGTTTCTGAAGCAAATTCCCTTAACACCTGTGCAAGTTTTTCCACAGCACGGCGAAACCGTCATCGTGAAAATCGTCGATGCGTTCGTGACCAAACACAATGAAGCTGATGTTTTTTTACATGCGTTGCGGTCGCGCATTCAGCGATTGATTAACGAATATGGGGACGGAACCCGCTTGGATTATCAAGAACCCTGTTGGCAGATTGCGAAAAATGAGTTGCGTTTTGTGGTAAAGCCCATTGATGAGCGTCGTAAGGTGCGGGGGTGGCGGGGCGAACTCGTGCTCGAAGCGTTGACGCCGTTGGGACGTCAATTATTAGCGTTGGGCCAATATCTGCACGCGGGCGCACAAACGACGGTGGGGTTGGGTGGATTTTCGGTACGGGCGCAGACGAAATCCCATCGGCAAAGCCCCTTGCGTTAACCCGATTTTACGGCGCTTTTCCCTCAGTTTTCCCTCTACTTCCCTAATTAATCTGCCATCTTTATCCCCCAAACTTGGCGTCACGGGAGCGGGGTTATGGGGCTGTTTAATTGGGGACAAACCGATTGTTTGGAGCGGGCAATGTCGCCCGCAGCGTTGAATTATGCGTGGCAAACCATCTCGCGGGATCGGGGATGTTGGGTACGGGGCGTGCCGCTGGAGGAGGTGAGGCGTGACATGGTGCGGCATTTGGGGGAATTGGCGGAAAGTGTGCGCAATGGAAGTTACCGACCCGATCCGATGGCCTGTCACGAAATCCCCAAAGCAGATGGCGGTAAGCGACTTATTAGCGTGTCGGCATTGCGAGATCGACTATTGCAACGGTCGGTTTTAGCTGTGGTAGAACCGATGGGCGAAGCGATTTTTTCAGAGAGTAGCTACGGTTATCGTCCCCTTTGCAATCGGGAAATGGCATTTTCGCAGGTTCGCCATTGGGTTAAACGGGATTGGGAGTGGTTGGTCGATGCGGACATTCGGAAGTGTTTTGACCAAATTCCCTATGACGCGGCGTTGCAACGACTTCAGAAACTCTGCAAGGATCGGAAGTTAGTCAGATTAGTCGCATTGTGGATTGAGAGTTTTCCTTCGGAATATCGAGTGGCTTCGGATCGAGGTTTACCTCAGGGCATGGTGTTATCGCCGTTTCTTTGCAATCTCTACTTACATGAAATGGACCGGTTTTTTGAACGGCGCGGGATGCCGTTTGTCCGGTTTGCGGATGATTTTATTGTCTTTGCTCGTTCTGAAGTCGAGGCACATACCGCGTTAAAGCTCACACAACAGATTCTGCACAAGCTCAAATTAGAAATTCACCCTGAAAAAACGCAGGTAATTCGGTCTCATCCGCGCTACCGATTCTTAGGATTTCCGCTTCCCCTGAAAAAACCGAGATTTCGCCCATGAAACCGATCAAGCCTACAGAGCGCCCTGCGTCTGAATCTAAATTGCCCTTTACGGTGACCAAGCAAACTTACTTATTTGCTTATGATATTCCTGTGGATCAACCAGGGTCGCGGCGGGCCGCCAATGTACGACGGGTACTGCAACGGTGGCGATTAAGTGGACAGTATTCGGTACACGAAACGCTGTTGACTCATGGCCAAGTTCAGGCGCTCACCACAGAACTATTGGATTTTCTGGATCGTGACCGAGATTTACTGCTTGTCGCGCAATTGATGGCCCAACGCCCCATTCAGGTTTTGTCTCGATCTCCGCGCAAGACGCCGATTTTGGGATGGGATCGGGTGGTTGCGGTGCCGCCGCAGTTGCCAAGCGGGTGGTATGTCGTGTCTTACGATATTTGTGATCCGCAGCGGTTACAGCGTGTTCGGAAGCGGGTGGCAACCGATTGTTTAGCGGCGCAAAAATCGGTGTATTTATTCAAAGGGGACGGGAAAATATTGGTGGCATTATTAAATGACTTGATGGGAATTATTAAGCGTCGGGAAGACGATTTGCGCTTGTATTCGTTGCGGGACGCTCAACACATCTGGTTTGCGAGTGGGGCGATTCCGAGCATTGTGGATGTCGCGCCGTTGCCTGTGACGCAACCTAGTCTTTGGCAGCGTTTGGTGCGTTATTGGCGGGGGAATCGGTAGTGGGCGCGACGCTTGTCATTGATAAACGGGATGTGGAGTTATCGTTGGTTTCTCCGCAGGTGATGCAGATTCGTTATGCCGATGGCCAGACGGAAAAAGCGGGATTAAACGCGGTTCGGACGGTAGTTTTAGTGGGAGACATTAAAGTTTCGGCGGGGTTATTGCGGGCGTGGAGCGAGTCACGGGTGGAGGTTGTGTTATTGGCGGGTCGGGGCCGGAAGGAGCCAATTTTTTTATTACCCACCTTAAATGGGGGGATGGCATTGCGATTGGCGCAGTATCGGGTGTTTCACGAACCGTCTTTGCGGTTTTCGTTGGCAAAACAGATGGTGAGCGCGAAATTGATGGCGCAGTATCGGGTATTGGCTGAGCAGCAGCGATTTTTGCCATTGGAACGATTTCTGGACAGCGTGCAGCGAGCGAAGGATCTCAATGGGTTAATGGGAGTCGAGGGGGCGGCGACGGCGCGTTACTTTCAGGTTTGGCAGGAGTTAATTACGCCGCCGTGGCAATTTGGGGGGCGTCAGCGTCAGCCGCCTGGGGATGCGGTGAATGCGTTGTTATCGTTGTCTTATGCGATGGCGACGACGAAAGTGATTCATTTATTAGCGAGTCGAGGATTGGAAGCGAATGTGGGCTATTTACATGGACCGTTGCGGAATCGACCGGCATTGGCATTGGATTTACTGGAGCCGTTGAGATCGGAGATAGACAGTTGGGTACGGGAGCTAATTTGTGAGGAATGTGTGTTATTGCCATCGCATTTTACGCACTCGAAGCAGGATGGGACGCGATTAAATCAGGAAGGTCGTCAAATTTATTTTGGCATGTGGGCGCATTGTGGTGATAATCGGCTGCATTCATATTCGCGTCATGCTTTGGCGCTGCTGATTAAAAACTTACGTCCTTATGTTGATCGCAAGGGTTTTGAAGATTAACTCTTGATAAAGGTGTGTTTTATAAATGAAGCAAGCAGATCATTTTTCCTACGGATTTCCCTTGACCTCCAAAAAGCTAAATTTTTTGCACCAAAACAGTGCATCTGCAAGTGATGCTAAGGTATTGATTTTATTGGAAAAAGTTATCCACAGGTGAGTTAACTCGAACGCCCGCTTTGAAGGGCATTGAAACATACCCCAACTCTCTCCATGAGTTTGCTTCGGGGGTTAACTCGAACGCCCGCTTTGAAGGGCATTGAAACTGGCTACCGCAACAACGTTGGTCGG
>CAZTIH010000147.1:0-5787 GCA_964613675.1 uncultured Candidatus Competibacteraceae bacterium | reverse complement strand
ATTGCCGGTCTGACCAAGGGGCGAAAACTGCGTTGGGCAGCACAGATTCGCGATACGCATTCGGTGACTTTTGGAGAAGCCTTCAGAGGCTTGTGGCCACAGACGGGGGCGGGTGTTTTGGCGTTAATCGTCTTGATTTATGCCCTACCTGGCGCATTGATTTGGGCGTTACCCCTGATATTAGGATTGAGCTTGGCGGTGCCTTTTGCCTGCATCACATCTTATCCCCAATTAGGAGAAGAGTTGTTAGCGCGGCGCTTGTGTCTGATCCCCGAAGAACACACTCCTTCAGAACTCTTAAAACGACTTGAGCTTCCCCATCTCGATGAGCCACTAGAAAGTCTAGAGGGCGTCACGCAGCAAGAGAAAGCCTAATATTTTCTAGGATTTAATGTGCTTTGGGGCGGGAGATTTTCGGTAGGGAGACCGATAGCGATGAATGCGGAGCGACGGCAAAAAGGGTTCATTTTCGATCCGAGCGTCGCGCCGCTGATTGCGCTGAATCATGGGGGGATCGGCCGGTGCGTCCAGATAATCGGGTAAAGGTTGGTGAATGCTGAGCGGTAGGATGACGGGAACTGGGGTCTGAATGAGTTTCCGAAAAGTCGAACCCTCCGCCGAAGGGTACATCACATTCGCGCGCAGATGAGGGCGCACCGGTCGTATTCGGGCAAAGGGTTCGTCTTGAACGATTTCGGCTAATTTCTCGCGATCGGCTAGGACTTGTGGCGTATTTCGGCGATTTTCGAGCATTTCACGCACCTCAGTGAGGGTCATTCGTTGAATCACGCGCCCAAATTGCGACCATGTAAATCCTACCCGTAACGGAGTTTGCGGCAAAATCGGGACGCGGCGGTAGGCTTCTTTAAGATTGAGACGAGCCGCTCCGAATTGTCGCATCAGCGTGTTAATCGAAAGACTGCGGGCGTGTAAGTCATTGACTAACTGACGGTTTTCTGACTTTGCCAATCGCTTGAGTTCTAACACCGCTGTCTTAAACGACGCTTTGACCTCGTTCAGAACTTGGGCTTTCTCTATCGTCGCGGGACTTGCGCCGATAATTCCCGGACAAGTGAGGGTGTCGCGCCCATCTTGGCCGTCTTCATACCACATAGATTGGTAGAGTTTTACGGCTTTTTCGCGCATGTCGCGGCCCACTTCTTCGTCTCGTAAAGCGACCCACGCCGCATAATCCCGATCCTCCAATACCCCTTCACAGAATTCGTCTAACGCACGAATTAGTAACTCAAATTGGTGAAATAGGGTCTGTCGTAACGCGGTGGAATCGGTCATTTCAACGCCTTTTTAAGGTTCAATGGGGAATAGGGCAGCACACACCGAACGACCTTCCGATAAAACCAAATTGTAGGTTCGACAGGCTGCGCCGGTGTCCATGACTTCTAAGCCAATGCGGTGTTCGGCAAACGGCTGCATAACGGCGGCGGGCGGAAAAATCAGCCGCTTTCCCGTCCCTAAAATGACGATTTCGGGTTTGAGGGCTAGGATTTCGCGGAAATGTTCCACGCGCAATTGACTAGGTGCGGGGGGTGACCAAGCCGTCTCAAGCTGTTCGCGAAAAATAAAGAAGCTTTGCTGAATAATTTGGCCATCGTTCAGAACAATTTTGCCGATCTCGTAGTGATGGATGGCGAGTTGTCCGAGATGTTTTTCAAGGCCCAATTGCATAATCGAATACCCTCTGCATCGTGTCGCGTAGTGGTCTGAATTGACAGTGTAATCCACGCCTCGTTAGTGTTTTTAGCCCTAACCAATTTGCCTGAGTATGCCTCTTTGAACGCTGACTTTTCTCGTATCCAACGTTTGCCCCCCTATGTGTTTGGCATCGTCAACGATCTCAAAGCAAAGGCGCGGGCGAAGGGGGACGACATTATTGACTTTGGCATGGGCAATCCGGATCAACCAACGCCACAACATATTGTGGACAAACTCGTGGAGGTGACGCAGCGGCGGGATACGCATCGTTACTCCGTTTCACGGGGGATTCCGCGGTTGCGACGGGCCATTACTCGTTGGTATCAACAGCGCTTTCAAGTCGAATTAGATCCAGAAACTGAAGCGATTGTAACAATTGGGTCTAAAGAGGGGTTAGCGCATCTGGCGTTGGCGACGCTGGGGCCAGGCGACGCAGTGTTGGTTCCCAATCCCGCCTATCCAATTCATCCCTACGGGTTTGTGATCGCGGGGGCCGACATTCGCCATGTTCCCCTGATTCCGGGGATGGATTTTTTCGCCGAGCTCGAACAGGCCATCCGTAATTCGTGGCCGCGTCCCAAAATGTTGGTGCTCAGTTTTCCGTCTAATCCGACGACGCAGTGTGTCGATTTGACGTTTTTTGAAAAAATCGTGGCGATTGCGCGAGAAAACAAAATTTGGGTGATTCACGACCTGGCTTATGCGGATTTGGTGTTTGATGGCTATCGAGCGCCCTCGATTTTGCAGGTGCCCGATGCCAAAGAGGTGGCCGTCGAATTTTTCACTTTGTCCAAAAGTTACAACATGCCCGGTTGGCGAGTGGGCTTTGCTTGTGGTAGCCCCGCGTTGGTGGGGGCGTTGGCCAAAATCAAATCTTATCTGGACTACGGCACCTTTACGCCCATCCAAGTGGCAGCGATTGCGGCATTGGAGGGACCACAAGATTGTGTCCGCGAGATTTGCGACCTGTACCGTCGCCGTCGCGATGTCCTGTGTGATGGATTGAACAGTATGGGATGGTCGGTGGATAAGCCCAAAGCGACAATGTTTGTGTGGGCTAAAATTCCGTCCCATTTGCAGGCGTTAGGCTCGCTTGAAGTCGCGAAACGCCTGATTGCCGATGCCAAAGTGGCCGTTTCGCCCGGGGTTGGGTTTGGCGATTATGGCGATGAATTTGTGCGATTCAGCTTGATCGAGAATGAACATCGTACCCGTCAAGCCTTACGCGGAATTAAAGCGTTTTTGCGTAAAGAACAGCCCATTGTGGCGTAAAAATTACTTCTTATTTGACGAGATCAGCAATTTATGAATGCAGTGAAGGTGGGGCTATTGGGACTAGGAATTGTGGGCGGGGGAACAGCGGTGGTGTTGCAGCGCAACCAAATCGAAATTGCGCGACGGGCAGGGCGGGGGATTCAACCCATCGTCGCGGCAACCTTGCATCCCCAGTGGCCTAATCCGACCCAGCTAACCTTGACGGCTGATGCCCAAGCGGTGGTCGATGATCCACAAATCGACATTGTTGTGGAGGTGATGGGGGGGTTAGAGCCGGCCCGTACGCTGGTATTGCGAGCGATTGCGAACGGTAAACACATCGTGACGGCCAACAAGGCGCTGATTGCCAACCACGGCAATGAAATTTTTGCCGCCGCACAGGAAAAGGGGGTGATGGTGGCCTTTGAGGCGGCGGTAGCGGGAGGAATTCCGGTGATTAAGGCGCTGCGGGAGGGACTAGCCGCAAACCATCTGCAAGCGGTGGCAGGCATCATCAATGGCACCAGCAACTACATCCTCACAGCGATGGCGCAACAGGGAAAGTCCTTTGCAGAGGCTTTGCAGACCGCCCAAACCCTGGGTTACGCCGAAGCCGATCCCACTTTCGACATCCAAGGCGTAGATGCTGCCCATAAATTGGCGATTTTGGCGTCGATTGCATTTGGTATTCCGTTGCAATTTCCGAAAGTCCATATCGAGGGCATCACTGAGATTCAGATTGTCGATGTGGGGTATGCCGCCCATTTAGGCTACACCATCAAGCACTTAGGCATTGCGCGGCGCCGTGAAACAGGGGTGGAGATGCGGGTACATCCTGCGCTCGTGCCGACTCATCAGATTCTGGCCAATGTAAATGGTGTGATGAATGCGGTTCTGGTGAAGGGTGATGCCGTAGGGGAAACGCTTTTTTACGGCCCTGGAGCGGGGGCAGAAGCGACGGGTTCGGCCATTGTGGCGGATTTAGTCGATGTTGTGCGGACAATGACGGTCGATCCCGAACATCGCGTACCGCATTTGGCGTTCCAGCCTAACGCATTGAAAGAATTACCTATTTTATCTTCTGAACAGTTTGAAACGGCGTTCTATTTGCGGTTACAGGCCCTCGATAAACCGGGCGTGATGGCGGACATCACGGGGATTCTGGCGAAAGCAGAAATCAGCATTGAAGCCATTTTGCAGAAGGAACCTGCGGATTCTCTGGGCAGCGTGCCCGTCATTTTACTGACCCAGCGCGTTCGGGAAGGGGCGATGAATGGGGCATTGAGCGAACTTCAGGCTTTGCCGAGCATCGTGGCACCGATAGTCAAATTGCGCGTTGAGAACCTGGCGTTTAAGGCTGCGTGACGGGGAGCGACGGATAATGTGGCGCTTATACGGTACGGAAGGCTGTCATCTTTGCGAGCAAGCAGCAGCGCAGTTGGGCACGCTACAGATTCCGTTTATCTCCATCGACATCGCAACCGATGAAGCGTTATTCAGACAATACGCGTTAATGATTCCAGTGGTCGTCGCCCCGAATGACCAATCCCTAGCGTGGCCGTTTTCGACGGACGACCTCGCAAAACTTTTGGAGAATCAACGATGAATCTGCCGCGTTATCGACCGCGAGTCGTGATTTTGGGGGGAGGTTATGCGGGATTGAGCGCAGCCCTTGAGTTTCCTCCGGCGGTGTACGAGGTCATTTTGGTCGATCAACGGGCGGCGTTTTTGGATGTTGCGCGGTTGCAGTTGAGCGTCAACAAGCCCTTGAAAGAATTGGAAATTCCTTTTGAAACGTTGGCCGTTCGCCACCATTGGCAGTTCATTCAAGCCCATGTGACGGTGACGCCCGATGCGTTGGTGAACTGGCATCGCGAGCGGGCATTGTCGTTAGATGGCACATCGCTTTCCTTCGATTATCTAATTGTGACGACAGGATCAAAAGGAGCTGTGTTACCGAATTCTGAAGCGGCAATTAATCTCGAACAGCTCAAGCAAACGGGGGCCATGCCTTACTTAGCGTCGCTGCGACAACAGCCCAAACCGTGGAAAATTGCCGTGATTGGTGGGGGGCCGACGGGGATCCAGTTTTTGTTCGAGCTGGCGACGGCGTTCAAACCCGATGAGGTGGAAATTAACTTTATTGACGCCGAAAGACAGCTCTTAAGTGGGTTTCCCTCGGCCTTCCACCAAGGGATTCAGGAGCGACTGAAGCAACGGGCACAGATTCATTATTTTCCCGCGACCTTATGTCAACGTCTGGATCAACACCAACTTACGCTGCAACAGGGCAACGAATCGTTCTCCATCCACGCTAATTTGATTCTGCAATTTATTGGCGTGTTGCCAAATCCCAATCTGCAATGCGACCGCTTTGGGCAAATTATTATTCAAAATCAAGTGCTTGATGGAGTGTTTGCGGCGGGCGACTGTGCACGATTCGACGGTCCCGGCCTAAACCGACTTTCTGCACAGGCCGCGTCAAGGAAAGGCAAAATCGTGGCGGCTAATGTGCGACATCATGCGCGGGGCCAAACAATGGAAACCTATCAGCATCGAGAAATCGGCTATTTTCTGAGTTTGGGGGCGGGCGACGGGATGGGCTGGATGATGCAAGAGAATCGCGTAGTGGCCGGACAGGTGGCGTGGGCGATCAAAGAAGTGACAGAACGCCAATTTGCGCTCAAATTGCTGTGGCCCTAGCCCAGTGGCCCCCAAAAACTTGGGTGATTCGCGGGTACCGAACGGGGGAAGCGCAACAGTTACACGCTTTAGCCACGGCGATTGGGTCTCACGAAGTTAAGATCCCTCATTACAATT
>CAZTIH010000146.1:0-5810 GCA_964613675.1 uncultured Candidatus Competibacteraceae bacterium | reverse complement strand
GCGACTTCCATAAAATAATTCATTCCTATCGCCCAAAAAAACGATAGACGAGGCGCAAACTGGTCGATGGGAATTCCCGCTTGAAGACCCGTCCGCAGATATTCTAAACCGTCTGCTAGGGTGTAACCGAGTTCTAAATCCGCGCTCGCGCCCGCCTCCTGCATGTGATAGCCCGAAATTGAAATGCTGTTGAATTTGGGCATGTACTGGGAGGTATAGCGGAAAATGTCCCCAATAATGCGCATCGACGGCAGCGGCGGATAAATGTAGGTGTTCCGCACCATGTATTCCTTCAGAATATCGTTCTGAATGGTACCGGTGAGCTGTTTTGCCGTTACGCCCTGTTCTTCCGCTGCCACGATGTAAAAGGCCAAAATTGGCAGAACCGCCCCGTTCATCGTCATGGAGACCGACATCTGATCTAACGGGATGCGGTCGAACAGAATTTTCATATCCAGAATCGAATCAATCGCCACCCCCGCTTTGCCCACATCCCCTACTACCCGCGGGTGATCCGAGTCATAACCGCGATGGGTCGCTAAATCAAACGCCACCGATAAGCCCTTCTGCCCCGCCGCGAGGTTACGACGATAAAACGCATTGGACGCCTCCGCCGTCGAGAATCCCGCATATTGGCGAACGGTCCAAGGGCGTTGCAGATACATCGTCGCGTACGGACCGCGCAAAAAGGGGGCAATTCCCGCCGTAAATCCCACATGCTCCGCCGCTGTTAAGTCGTTCGCTTGGTAATAGGCCGCTAATTCAATTCCTTCCATCGTGGCGTAACGGGCGGGATGAGGGGTAGGTGCGTGAGCGGTGGGCGCGGGGTGCTGATTGAGGTCGTGGTAAGTCAATTGGCTAAAATCGGGAATCATTGAACGATCTCTAGTTGGCGCTGTAATTCGTCCAGCATATTCAACAGATTGGCTTTGGCGTGCAAAAACAGCTCAACGCCTAATTGACTCAGCGTTTCATTGGGAGCCCCCGCAATCATTAATCGCGTTGCGTTCGCTTTGCACTGTGGACTCAAGGACGCAACCAGTTCCCCATAATCAGCATCGGCGGCACATAGCAACACCGCTTTCAAGGGATTTTCCGCAGTCTGCAAAACCGACATCGCTTCTTGTGGGGTCTCGACGAGCTGTTCCGTGACCTGAAAACCCCCGACCCCCAAGACATTTTTCGCAAAATCAATGCGCGGTTTTAAGGCTGACAACTTGCCCATAGCTAAGAGCAACAGGGGAGGTGGGCTACCGTGTTGATCGGCGTAGCGCTGGGCATTGAGTCGCAATTCTTCAAAGGCCGCCGCCCAACGGATCGGTTTCAATACGGTCCACGCTGCACCGTGTCCTTGCGACAACGATGCTGTTAATTCCCCCACAGTCGCCCCTAACTCACTGGCGATGCTCAAGTTTTTAACCGTATTGCTCACCATTAGCGCGTCGAGGGCCTGTTTAACCGCCGCTTCGTCGCGGGGAGGGGACGAGGCCGGTAACGAGGAGGAATGGGTTGACGGGGACAGTCGATCCGATGCGTTGGGATAGCGATTAACCCCGACCAATCCTTCGCGTCCTGCAAAAATCTGCAACAGCGCCGCTCGTGACTTTTCATCGACTTGGGCTTGGATCGTGCCTTTCAGCAACGCCCGTCCCATGCCGCCCTGGGCCTCCACGAGCTGGACCTCACGCCAACTCGCCGCTGCGATTTCTTCGGTGAGACTTTCGCCGTACCACGAACCGCCCAACGGATCGACTAACCGCGATAATTGCGCTTCTTCGGCCAAGATGGCGTGGGTGTTGCGGGCAAGACGGCGAGAAAACTCATCGGGCGGGCCATTCAGACAGTCAAAGGGTTGTACCGTAATGAAAGGTGCGCCCCCCACCGCCGCTGCAAAGGCTTCGGTAGTGGTTCGCAACAGATTGGTGTGGGGATCGAGACGGCTTTTGTTAAACCGCGCCGTCATCGCATGGAGACTGAGCTTTTGCGCCGACTCCCCTCCCCCACACGCCGCGACGAGCTTTGCCCAAAGCTGCCGTGCGGCCCTTAATCGACTGATTTCGCTGAATAAATGGCCACCAATACTCAAACGAAACTGAATGGCGCCCGCCACTTCATCGACGGTCAATCCCCGTAAGGTCAATGCCCGCAGATAGTGCAGTGCGGTCGCCAGCACAAAGCCGAGTTCCTGAACTAAGGTCGCGCCTGCTTCGCGATAGGGCACGCCATCACACAAAATCGTGCGCAGTTGGGGCGCATTTTTGAGATGCCAGCGCGTCCACAACGCCAATTGGTCTTCCAGAATGGGTAGAGGGGCTGGCAACAACCCCGTTTGGACGCCATGACCCAACGGATCTGCCGCCACATAGCCGTGTAACGCGGCCAAATCGAAGCGCTGTTGTGCGGCATAAGCCCGCAACATCCCCCCTAAGGGCAACGCCGAGGCCCCCGTATTGACGAGGATTGGTACGGCGGTGAGGTCGATGTCGCGCAACAGGGCCGTGAGATCGCCGAGATGGTTCACGAGGGTGCCGTCTTGACATAGGGTTGTGGGGGCATGATGCGTCTCCAACCCCGCCCGCGTCGCCGTGCATAAATCGACCAACACCGCATCCTGTCCGCGAAATAAGTCCGTCAATAAGGCGCTGTTCACTGCGACGGGATCGGGGTAGGGCAACGATTGGGCAACGCGCCAACCCTGGGAATCTGCGGTCGTGCTGCGGGTGTAGGGAAACTGGCCCGGCCGTGGAGGGAACGGGCCATCGTGATAAATCGCTTTTACTGCAATGCCATCATGGAGTTGCATGACGAGGGTTTCGGCCTTTGCCGTTTGTCGGGCAAGGTTGACCCAATCCTCCGCCGTTGGCTTGGGAAATTCACTAAATAAGGTGGCCATTTTTAGTTCGCTGCCGTATGGATCAAACCTAAATCGTTCATTTGCGTCGTGATTTCGGTCAGCACGGTGGGATCGTCGATAGTGGCGGGGGCGGTATAGGTTTCGCCGTCGGCAATTTTGCGCAATGTGCCCCGTAACACTTTACCTGAGCGCGTTTTGGGCAAGCGCTTGACCACCAACGCAGTTTTGAAACAAGCCACCGGCCCGATTTTGTCCCGTACCCGCTGCACCACTTCCTTAATGACTTCGGCCTCGGGACGATCAACGCCCGATTTCAGCACCAAAAATCCCAGGGGTAACTGCCCTTTGAGTTCGTCGTGAATGCCCGTGACGGCACATTCTGCAATGTCGGGATGTTCGGCTAAAACCTCTTCAATCGCCCCGGTGGACAGTCGATGGCCCGCCACATTGATGACATCGTCCGTTCGCGACATCACAAACACATAGCCATTCTCGTCGATGAAGCCCGCATCGCCCGTCTCGTAGTAACCGGGATAGTTGCTGAAATACGCCTTTTGATAGCGTTCTGGCGCGTTCCATAGATTGACGAATGTCCCGGGCGGCAACGGCAACTTGATGGCTAGAGCGCCGATTTCTCCCACGGGGACGGGCAGTCCGTCTGTTCCGAGCACCTTTACGTCGTAACCCGGCGTTGGGCGCGTTGGCGAACCGGGCACGATGGGCAGAAGTTCGATCCCCGCACAGTTAGCGCAAATCGCCCATCCGGTTTCCGTTTGCCACCAATGGTCGATGACGGGGACATCCAGAATTTTTTGCGCCCACAGTAATGTGTCTGGATCGCAGCGTTCACCCGCTAAAAACAAAGCCTTAAATCCCGCCGCCTTCAGGTCGTACTTCTGAAGATAACTTGCGGTGGAGTCTTCTTTTTTGATGGCGCGAAACGCCGTCGGGGCCGTAAACAACACCTTGACCTTGTGATCAGTAATCACCCGCCAAAACGCGCCGGGATCTGGCGTACCGACGGGTTTGCCTTCGTAAACGAGGGTGGTTGCCCCCTGCAAGAGCGGGCCGTAAACGATGTACGAATGTCCCACCACCCAACCGACATCTGAAGCCGCCCAATACACGTCACCGGGCTCAATGTCGTAAATGTGTTTCATGGACCACAGGAGCGCCGTCGCATGGCCGCCATTATCGCGCACCACGCCCTTGGGTTGGCCCGTCGTACCGGAGGTGTAGAGGATGTAAAGCGGGTCAGTGGCGAGGACGGGAACACAAGCCGCTTCCTCAGCCAGGGTTTCTTGCGCGAGCCAATCGAAGTCGCGCCCCTCGACCAGATACGCTTCTGCTTGTGCCCGCTGGACGATGAAACAGGCATCGGGCTTGTGCGTGGACATGTCGATAGCGGCGTCGAGCAGGGGTTTGTAGGGGATCACCCGATTGGTTTCGATGCCACAAGACGCCGAAAGAATGACCTTGGGCTTGGCATCGTCGATACGTATTGCCAGTTCACGCGCCGCAAATCCCCCAAAAACCACCGAGTGAATCGCGCCCAGTCGAGCACAGGCCAGCATCCCCATCAGGGCTTCGGGGATCATGGGCAAGTAAATCACTACGCGGTCGCCCTTCGTGACCCCTTTTTCGGCCAGCATTCCCGCGATTTTGGCCACTCGCTGTTGCAATTCGCGATAAGTGAACCGTTGGAGGGTATGGGTGACGGGGCTGTCGTAAATGATGGCGAGTTGATCGCCGCGTCCATCGCGCACGTGGCGGTCAACACAGTTGAAACAGGTATTTAATTCGCCACCAATAAACCATTGATTAAAGGGAGAATTGGTTTCGTCGAGCGTGTTCTCCCACGGTTTTTCCCAATGGAGCTCGGCAGCGGCTTTCGCCCAAAAATGCGCGGGGGCGTTGATAGACTGCTGATAAATTGCAGAGTAGGACATGAGAATTGGCTCCTTTGGCATTTTCGATCTGCTTTGTTTATTAAGTTTATCATTGCAGAATCGAGATTGGCTCTACGGGATTTCTACCATGTTCTTCGGAGCTGTTTTGTTGGTCCACCATGTTATCTGAAATAAGGCATCTATCGAATGAGTTTGATAAATCGTTGGTTCATCCGCACAGGCGTTTTACTGTTCATCGTGTTTTCGGTGCCATTGAGCGTGGGAATAGTGGGATTTTACTTGGATTGGTTGCCACAGCATCGCGAGATTCAGCGCCAACAGCTCCAACAGCAGCTCTCGTTAACGCGTCGTCTCCTCGAACGGGTTCATGAGCATGTTTCCCAAGATTTATCGCAATTGGCACAGCGCGCCGATTTGAACTGGGCTGCGTCGCCGCCGACAGTGCCACCAGGGATTGAGTTGAGCGTGAGAAATGTTCTTTTATCGAAGATAATTTATCAACGAATTCAATGGTTTGAGCCAAGAGGGCGGGTGCGGTTGGCGTGGCAACGTCAGGGCGCAACTGTGCAGGTACAGACATTGGGGGCGGGAAGTGTTTCTGAAGCCATTTTGGCGCGCTTAACCACGGATCCAAGTCAACCTCAGCTCGTTTCTAGTCCAGCATCGCCGTTGCAATGGGCTTTAGGGTTACAGGCGTCGGACGGGACGCCTTTAGGGGGACTGTTACTGACGGTGAATGCAGAGGAATTGCTAGGCAATGCACTACCTAGCTTCACGGATATGTTGGGAACGGCTTTGATTTCTTGGCCTTTGCGTACGCCACCGCCTACCCTCGATCCCTTGTCTTCCACCCAAGGCGTCCTTATCCGAGACGGTCAAGAACTGGTTTACGAAAAGTGGTCGGTGGGTGATGAAACCCTGGTGTTGTGGCGGGTGATCGTGATCCCCATCGTGTCTTTGCCGATCTTCTGGTGGGCTCTTGGCGGAGGAACTTTGCTCATGGGGGCCTTGGGAACCGCGTGGCTATTGGCACGCCCTTGGGAACG
>CAZTIH010000145.1:4431-5893 GCA_964613675.1 uncultured Candidatus Competibacteraceae bacterium | reverse complement strand
CCCCGCCAATAACCCGATCCCAAATAGCCCGGCCGCCGCCGCCGCAGAAAAATCCGGCCGATTGAGCGCAAACATGATCACGATGCCGTAAATCAGCTGCGACGAGGGCATCGCCGAGACCCCGATGTAACGACCATATCCCCCATCTGCATCGAGCATGGCCCCAATCGCGGCCTGACCCGCCAACGCACAACCAATGCTGCTTCCCACAGCCCCTAAGGCCATAGGGGCGTAAATCCCGATCCAACCAAGGGCAAGGACAAATTCGTTCATAGTTCGGATTCCTGTTTGGAAAAGGGCTTAAAGGGATAGCCTTCTTGTGTGAGGCCCCAGTTAAAAAACTCGATAAAATTCAGTCGTAAACCGTGAACCAGCCCGCTTACGATGCCCAAGATTAAATTAATAACATGGCCAAAAATCAAAATAAGCAGTGCAAGGAGCAATCCCGGACCAGGAAGGGCTTCGTTGACCTGAGACGCGAGGTTGTTAAACGTAATCGCCAGTTGTGCACTGGCCAGCCCCAACGCAAATAACCGCAAATAACTCAAAATATCGCCAAACAATTTCGTGACATCCGTAAGCGCTAGTGCAGCGGCCAAGACTTGCTGAATTGGCGTTTGGGCGTTTTGAGCAGCCGCAAACCCCACTACGCCCAGCCCCACCACCAGCAGTAACGCCCCAAAGGGAAAGCCAAAATACAGCGCGAGTCCCCCTAAAATGGCCGTGATCCACCCCAATGGCACCCCGTTTTGCGGCCAATTACCCTGTCGATGAGCGCGATAACCATTCGCCGCTATCAGGTGCAAACATCCAATCACCACGGATAACTTCAACATGAAATCTTGATCATTCATGTCGATGAGTTTGAGGGTATCGAGAAACGACCCGGGCGGGGGGGATACCCCAAAATAGCTCCCGACCAACACGCCATAACCAAACGCTGCTCCCAGTACCACCTTCAACAGGGTATACAACCGCTGGGTACTGGGACGTGCCATTAGTTTTCGGCGGTACAAACTCACCACTCCAAATAACACAACGGCATAACCCGCATCGGCAAGAATCATCGCAAAGAATAAAGCGAATGACCAAAACACCCAGCCCGATGGGTCCCAATCCCGATACCCCGGCATTTGATAAAACGCCACTAAGTCCTGCCCACCGGCGGTCAATGGAGGGTTGCGCAAAAGGGTGGGGGGATTGTCGTCTTGCTGCGGGGGATCGGCGTGCAATGCGAGCTGTTGTTGCTGCGCGAAAGCGGTCAAATTCGCGATTTGATCGTTAGGCAACCAGCCATTGACCGCAAATAACGCCTCGTCCCGCCAAATTTGCGCGGTGGCTTGGGCCAAACTCGCCGTATCCGCCACATCCGCTAAATGACGGTTGATGAGATACCGCCAACGGGTCAGGGCATGGCGCTCAGCGTCGAGTTGTTCGAGATAGGAATCGAGGTGGTCGAGTT
>CAZTIH010000145.1:0-4421 GCA_964613675.1 uncultured Candidatus Competibacteraceae bacterium | reverse complement strand
AGTTCGGCATTCAGTTCTGCGACCGCAGCGCTCCCGGTATGGGTACGGGGCACGGGCAACATTCCATTAGGAGGTTCCTGGGGACTGATTACGACGACAAACAACCAGCGCCCGACTTGATGAACAATTTGCCAAGGCAAATCAAGACTTTGGAGAGCTTTTCGTTGACCGACCGGCAGTCGATAAAACCACAATCGTTGCCCTGCCAACGCCTCCAAGGGCGGTAACTGGAATTCCCCCCACGGCTTCAAATCATTGAGACGCCGTCGCAAAAACTCCCGACGGTCAAGGGTGTCGCGACGGTTTTGCCGATTGGCAAGGATGGTTTCAACCACTTGGTCTAAGTCAAACAACCGTTCATCGCGCACAGGTAACCGAGGATTGGGGGTTTCGTTCAGATACCGCAGGGCCTGTCGCACCGATTCGCTGGTGGTTGAGGCCTTCATCTCTGGCGCGGCGTTGAGCGGCAATAGATGGAGACACCCCAACTGCTGCAACTTGACGAGGGTCGCTTCGTGGGCGGAAAGCGGGCCAATAAGCGTAATTTTTTGTAGTGGAACGATCATGCGTGGGCCACCTGTCGGGCTTTGGCGAGTTTGGCGCGAATCACGGCGGCGCGTTCCTGTTCACCAAGGTAAAGGCGAATGCGGCGGATGTGATCTTGGGTACGGGGAATCAGCACTTTTTCAAACAAATTGACGCGCTGGGTGATGCGAATGACCGCTTTTTCAAGCAACGCTAAACGGTGTTCCGCAAACGCCTTTTCTGCCGCCAACCGCAACGCCTGTTCTAAAGCCGTCGCCAGGAGTTCCATCCACACGGGGGTAGCGAAAAAATCGTAGTCCGCGTGGACAAAATGCACCTGTTTAATGCGCGGCAATTTCACGCCCACGATGTTTTCTTCATCCGCTTCAACCCGCGAAATCGTGACCAGTTCATCGCATTGAAGCGTGGCTAACAGCGGAAATTGTGCCGCTGCCTCGGTGTGTTGGGCTTGCTGCTGTTCGCTCAACTGGGCCAGTACCCGACGCGCTTTTGCCCGTTCTGCCATCAGTTGGCGGCGTTTTAGGTCTAGGGACGGTAAAAATTGCTTTAACAACTTTAGACGGCGTTGTTCCGTCGTTAACGACGATTTATTGAGCGTAAGCCGCGACATCGTTTAACTCGCTTTGCTGAGTTTGACGGACTGGGGCCAGTATTTATCGACAAGACTCTGTTTAATCAGGACTTCGGCGGGTTCAAAACACTCGGCAAGGGTTTCCCAGCCCAAATCCAGGGCATTTTCGAGGGGCAACGAAACATCGAGTTTCATAAACCGTTCGCGGAACTTCGCCGCAAATTGCAGTAATTTGTGATCAAAATCCGACAATTCAAAAGCCATCGCTTGCTTTTGCTCTGCATCCTTCGCCTGGCTGTAAGCGCGGATAAGGGCATTCATCAACTGGCCATGATCTTCCCGCGTCACTTTACCGATGACATGCTGTTTGAGGCGTGACAACGAGCCAAAGGGGTCAATCACGCCACCATGCAAATAAAATTGTCCTTCGGTGATGTAACCCGTGTTGTCGGGCACAGGATGCGTAACATCATCGCCGGGCATGGTAGTCACCGACAGCACGGTCACCGAACCACCCGATTGATAGTCACACGCCTTCTCGTAACGTCGCGCCAACTGTGAGTACAAATCCCCCATGTAACCGCGATTTGACGGCACTTGATCCATCGCGATTCCCACTTCCTTCAACGCATCGGCAAAGGCGGTCATGTCGGTCAACAGCACCAGCACGCGCTTGGATTCTTCGACGGCAAAGTGTTCCGCAACCGCTAACGCCATGTCGGGGATGAGCAATCGTTCGACGATGGGATCCGAGGCTTGATTGACGAACATCACGGTTCGCGAGAACACCCCTGCATTTTCAAAAGCTGTTTTGAAGAAGTGATAATCGTCAAAAATCAGTCCCATGCCCCCAAACACCACAATGTCAGCATCCGCTTGAATGCCGATGCGGGCCAAAAATGGGTTAAACGGCTCCCCCGCGACGGAAAAAATGGGGATTTTCTGACTTTCGACGAGACAATTGAACACATCAATCATGGGCACATCGGTTCGGATGAGCTTAGAGGCCAGCCGTCGCCGCATGGGATTTACCGACGGGCCCCCAATCGTCACTTGGGGATCTTGGGACAGGTCTGGCCCACCATCTAAAGGTTCACCGGTGCCGCGAAAAATGCGTCCCAGAATATTACTGGAGTAGGTCGCCACCATGGTGCGTCCGAGAAACCGCACGGTGGCTTGGGTGGACAACCCGCGGGTTCCCTCGAACACCTGTAATGTAATTTTCTCGCCATCTAAACGGATCACCTGTGCCAGGGACTGTTGCAACTGATCTTCGACAATCGCTACATCGCCTAAACAAATGTCGCGGACACGGCCCTCGGGGGTGGGGACGGCAATGCGAAGAATATCGCCTACGATTTCCAGCACTTGCGCATATCGCAAAAGGTTTTGCATCGGTATCTCCGGGCGGGTTGCAGTTTTGAATAGACAAAAAGGGTTTGCTCCCTCTGTCAAGGCCATATTTTTACGATAAAAACCGCTCTACACTGCTCGACATTTCGCATCGTAAAAACTTGTTTTACAGGGTAAAGCCGCTATGAATGTTGAAACCGAGAAAAAGTGTAAAATTCAGGTCATCAATCGTGCCGTTCGCTTATTAGATTGTTTGGCGGAAATGGACACGCCTTTAACGCTACGAGAGTTAGCGACCCAATCTCGGCTGCATCCCTCGACGGCATTTCGCATCCTGGCATCGCTTTCTCAACATGAATTGGTCGAACACACAGCGGGCCGTTACGCTTTGGGGATACGGTTGGCACAGTTGGGCAGTCGGGTGCAGGGGCAACGGGACTTGCGACGGGAGGCACGACCGATCTTGGAAGCGTTGCGCGATCAACTCGATGAAACCGTCAATTTAATCGTTCAAGAGGGCGATTTTGTGTCGTATGTCGAGCACGCCATTCCCACTCAACGAATGATGCGAGTTGAACAACTTATTGGGAGTCATGCCCCTTTGCATGTCACGGCAGTTGGCAAATTATTTTTAGGACAGATGGGCGCTGATGGCTGTTTGGAGTATGCACAACGTACTGAACTCAAGCCCCGTACCCCGAATTCGATCTGCGACCCCTTAGTTTTGTGGCAACAGGTTAAGCAGGCCTTGAAACAGGGGTATGCCCTAGACAACGAGGAAGCAGAATTAGGCGTGGGTTGCGTTGGTGTTCCGATTCGGGACAGTAGCCAAAAAATTGTGGCGGGGCTGTCGATTTCGACGCTGATTAGCCGACGCAAACCCGAATGGATTGAACTCCTGCAACAATCGGGAAGACAGCTCTCGGCGCGACTGGGGTTCCGTGAGTGACTGTTCCCGTTAAGCCGGATTACTGGGGGATTGCGCTGGCCTTGACGGCGGCATTGGGCTTTTCGTTTAAAGCCATCTTCGTGAAATTGGGAATTTTGGCGGGCGGCGATGCGGTCGTGATGTTGGGATTACGGATGATTTTTGCCTTGCCACTCTTCCTTGGCCTACTGATTTACAGCCTTTACAGGGGCGGTAGCCAATTAAACCTCTGGGATCGCCTAACCCTCATCGGCTTAGGGTTTCTTGGGTTTTACCTCTCTAGCCTGCTGGATTTCATCGGTTTGCAGTATCTCAGCGCGAACATCGAACGCCTCATCCTATTTTCTTACCCCACCCTCATTTTGTTATTTGGCGCACTTTTTTTTGGCTATACCGTCACCAAACCCATGATATTGGCTTTATTGCTGTGTTACGGGGGAATTGGTCTCGCATTAGCGGACGATTTACGGCTGAATTTTACTTTTGACACTTTAATTGGGGGTGCTTGGGTGTTTGGGGCCGCAATCACATTCGCAGCGTATAGCTTGGGGAGTGCGGCGGTGGTTCATCGGATCGGCCCCTTGCGTTTGACGGCGTACACCGCAACAGCAGCCGCGGCCTTTTCGTTGGGGCATCTAGGAGTAGTTCACGGATTTGAGATGTTGATGGCGTTGCCCTTTGAGGTTTACCAAGCGGGATTTGCCTTAGCGATGGTTTCAACAGTTATCCCGATTTACTGTCAATCGGCCGCCAATAAACGCTTAGGAGCGGGTCGGACGGCGATTGTGGCAACCTTTGGCCCCGTCATGACGATTTTTCTCAGTGGGTGGTTTTTGGGCGAAATTTTGAGTCCTTTACAGGTGATTGGCGCGGTTTGTGTCGTAACTGGGGTCATTCTCATCAGCCGCCACTAAAATAATTTAGATCAACCTCTTGCAAAGCGTAGAAGGTTTCCCTAGTATGCCGCGCCTCGATTGCGGGGTAGAGCAGCCTGGTAGCTCGTCGGGCTCATAACCCGAAGGT
>CAZTIH010000144.1:0-5921 GCA_964613675.1 uncultured Candidatus Competibacteraceae bacterium | reverse complement strand
AAATCACCGATGCACAATCCCGCAAACACGCCACCTCGTTGTTGATACAGGGTGTCGAGGGGCAATTGGGCATCTTCTAGGGCTTCATGGGCGAGTTCGAGCAACAAACGCTGTTGGGGATCGAGTACTTGGGCTTCTTTGGGAGTCATGCGAAAGAATGCTGCATCAAAATCTTCAGGGGGATCAGAGAGATAGTGAGCTTTCGGGGCATAGAGCTTACCAGGCGCGTCGGGGTCAGGATCGAACAGCGCTTGGGCATCGAAGCGACTGCGCGGGGTGGGGATGAGCGCGTCGTCACCACGACACAAAAATTCCCAAAATGACGACAACGAACGGCCTCCGGGCAGACGGGCCGCCATGCCGATGAGGGCAATAGGCTCGTTTCGCTGACGTTCTTGCTGTTTAAGTTGCTGATTTTCTGCTTTAAGCCGTTGAATTTCTTTAAGTGCCGACTGCATGACCTGCTTTGCATCGGGCTGACTCATCGCATTTCCTCGCTACCGAAATTGCCCAGTTCAGCGGCCAACAAAGCGGTTAAATCGTCAGCACTGAGCTCAGGTTCGGGCGCAATTTCGGGTGGAGGGGGCAACCGTTGATCGAGATAGGTGGCTAGGGCCGTGACATTGGGGTGATCGAAAATCAGGGTGGCCGATAATCGCTGGCCTAAGTCGTTTTCCAGGCGATTTTTCAACTCCACTGCCATAAGGGAATCGAACCCTGCTTCAAAAAAAGGTTGACGTAATCCAATCATTTCTAACCGACTTTGGCCCAGCACTTGTGCCGTCCGCAATCGCACATGTTGAATCACGGCGTCTAAGCGTTTATCTGCCGGTAATTCGATGAATTCTTCAAATTTTTTCCGAGAAGCCTCAATGGTATGAGGCCCTTGTTCGCGCAATAAAGCGGGCAGGTGATGGGTAGGATATTGCGCAATAAAGCGTTCCCAGTTGACGGGTAACACGCTCAGTTGTCCTTCATCGGTTCGTAAATTATCGAATAATGCTTCGGCTTGCGGCATGGTAATCGGCGACCATCCCCAATCACTGATGCGTTGCTGATCCCGTTCGCTCAATCGCGCAAACATTCCCGCCGTTGCCCACGGTCCCCAATCCAGGGTTAAGGCGGGGTAGCCCTGATGGCGTAAGTTCGCGGCTAATCCATCGAGAAACGCATTCGCTGCTGCATAAGGCCCTTGACCGGGGGCGCCGAGGATGCCCGCTGAAGAGCTGTAAAATAATAAAAAATCCAATGGGGTTTTGCGCAATGCATTGATAAGTAACTGAGTGGCTTGCACTTTAGGGCGAAAAGTGGCGTACAACCGCGCAGAGGTTTGACTGGTCATTACCCCATCATCCAGCCGTCCCGCCGCATGAACGAGACCCGCCAAGGGATGTTCGGGATCTTGACGCGCTAGAGCCAACAACGCCTCGACATTGGATTTCTCCGAAAGATCGCCCAACGCAATTTCGACAGTGGCTCGCTTGCGCAAGGCGTTAAGACGATTCGTACTCGCATCATCAGGGGCGGATACCGTAGCGACTACCAAGCGCGTGGCCCCACGTTTCACAAAATATTCGAGCAACATCAAGCCCAAGCCGCCCAAGCCGCCGACGATGACATAGGTTTTTTGGGGCGAAATGGGGAGTGCGTCTGTGGGAGGCATGACAGCGAGTTTACCGATGACCTTGCCACGAGCAAGCTGTTGAAAACCTTGGGAAATTTTTGTGCGAGGGATAATGTGTACGGGCAATTTGCGTAGTTTTCCCGAAGCCAGTCGTTCCAAACACACTTCGAGTAAGTGGCGCAACAAAGGGGCTTCATCGGCCAGTTTTTCGCCCAAATCAAAGGGAAAATAGCGAACGTCTGAACGCGTGCGCGACATCGTTTCAGAAGACCAGATCCCTCGTTTACCAATTTCGACAAATCTACCGTCCTTTTTTAACAATGACAAACTGGCTTCGATAAAACCTTCACCACTCAAACTGTTGAGCACCACATCCACGCTCTGTACGCCTTGTTGACGAAGCTGATCGGCAAAGCGGTTATCGCGGGAATTGGCGAGATATTTCACGCCAAGTGATTGAAGTAAGGGCCATTTTGATGGGCTAGCCGTTGCGATGACTTCAGCCCCTTTCATTTGGGCAAACGCTACGGCCGCCAGTCCCACGCCTCCCGCCGCCGCATGAATTAACACCCGTTCCTTGGGGCGTAAATCGGCGCACTGTTCGTTGAAAGCATAGGCTGCCGTGAGGTAGGCAAGGGCGCTAGTCGCGGCTTCGTGGGCAGGCAATTTCTCCGGCCACTGGGCTAACTGTTGGGGTTTTAATGTCACGAAATCAGCAAGACAACCTTGCCCGAGCGCGGTAACCACGCGATCGCCTATTTCCCAGTCCGTCACTGCGTCCCCTTTCGCGACGATTTCTCCCGCACATTCAAAGCCAAAAAGTAGATTTTCACTTGAAGAATGGGTGTGGACGAGATCCAGTGCATGAAGGGCATCGCGGAAATTCAAACCGCTGGCATGGATCTTTACGACGACCTCATCGGTTTGTGGCGTAGGCAGGGTTATTTCTTTCCAATAGAGAGAATCGAGTTGCCCCAAGGTCTGCAAAGCGAGTTGGGTAGGTTGAGTCGATGGGGGGGTCTCCTTTAGTCGGAGACCAAAACGCTGACCATCGCGCCACGCTACTTGGTCTTCTTCAAAAATGACAGATAACTCTAGCGCCAGCGGTGACCAATCGTCGTCGAGATCGACCAAACGGGGCGATAACTCCGGATTTTCCACGGCAATTACCCGCGTCATCCCCCATAAACTGCTCTGAACAGCATTCACCTGCTCCAATCCGTTCACACATTGTGCGTTGTGCGTCACCACCATTAACGGGATCGGGTGACGCAATAAAGCGCGATGCAGATGCAACAGATATTTCGCAAGTTGGGCCGCATCGTATTGGGGATCTGCGAGAAAAACGCAGCGGTCAGCTTCGGGCAACAGAGTGTCTGAAGTCTCAAAGTAGCTCAACGGTAAATGCTTGATGTCTGTAGATAATTCTTGCATTACCTTGCGACAGTTTTCGATCTGATTTTCGGCACTGACGACGATGATGCGGTGAAGCGAAGTGGGATCAGATGTCGGCGGGGGAAGCGAAATCCAATGCGGACGAAACAACGGCAGCGAAGCGACCGCCATCGCCTGCAACTTTAACCCTCTTAGCTGGGCAACTAGATTTTTTTGATCATCAAATAAGTCAATGTTTACTAAGACAAAATTCTTTTCAACCTTGATTTGTAAAGCAAATAGGGCCCTTACGCATCGGGGCTGAAAGACCTGCCAAGTCTTCATCTGCACCGGTAAGTAGCGTTCTGTCGAATCCAACGCCGCTGCCACGGCTTGCATCGCGCCATCCAACAGGGCGGGATGAAATCGCTCACTGGACATCGACGTATTCGGCTTCAACGCCACCTTTCCCATGATGAGATTTTCGGAGCGCGACAGTTTCTGCAATGTGCAAAATTGCGAACCGTACTGAAATCCTCGTGCGTGTAAGTCGGCATAAAAGTGCCCAAGATCTAGGGGCTCCCCGGTGCGCAAATAGGTGGGGGATTCTGCTTTACTTTCAATCAGTTGAGCGGTAGCTACGGGGGTCCAGGTTTCATCGATTCGCGCATGAATGGTTAACCGAAATCCGTCGTCCTGGGGATGGGCTTCGGTAAATAAATCTACAGGCTCTTGCAGAATTAACGGGCGCAAAATCGTGAGATTCGCCACCGTCGTTTTCTGCAACTCAATTGCAGCTTGTAAGGCCAAATCGGCATACCCCGTTGCGGGAAAGCGTACCGAGTTCTCAATTAGATGATCGCCCAAATAAGCGGGCGAAGTAGGACTAATCTGGGTGATCCAAGCGATATAAGGGCCTTTTACGCGCTCGCCCAGTAAACGAGGTTCGCTGGGATGTGATGAGGGCAGCGTCTCCTGTCGATAGGTTTGTAAATCAAAGGGATAGAGGGGCAAATCGACGACTTCGCTGAAGTGATATTCGTAAAAATGCGCCCAATCGACCGTGCCGCCCGCAGCGTAATAACGACCCAACGATTCTAGGAGAACGCGGTAAGGCGCTTGATTTTTGCGCAAACTCGGTAAAGTCAAGGTTTTGTTGCGGTTCTCTTCGCGCAATAGACCGATCAGAACGGGTTGAGGCCCGATTTCGATGATGGCGTCCGCATTGAGTCGGTTGACGACGTTGCCCCACAAAACGGGCTGCTGAATTTGATCTGCCCAATAAGCGTAATGGGTTAATTCTCCGTGTACCGATTTACCCGTCACACTGCTAATGATTGGGAGATTGGGAAAGCGGTAATTCACAGTTTCTGCAATTTTCGTAAATAGCGTGGCGGCAGAGGCCATTAAGGGCGAATGAAATGCATGTGAAACCGTTAATTTGGACGCCCAAATTCCCCGTTGCTCCGCATCAAAACAAAACTCTTCAATCTTTTCCTGGGGTCCCGATACCGTGCATTGTTCATCGCTATTGATGGCAGCAATTACCAAGCGCGGAAAGTCTTTTAGCCATTCAACTAATTGATTTTCTTGGGTTTTTACGACGGCCATCGCTCCTTTTTCGGGGGCGTTCTGCATTAAATCGCCTCGATAAGCCACGAGTTTCACGGCATCCGCTTGATCGAAGACCCCCGCAATGTAGGCAGCGCTCAACTCTCCAATGCTATGGCCGGCGATGACATCGGGAATAATTCCCCAGTGCATCCACAATTTGGCCAGGGCACTTTCAAAAGCGAATAGGGCGGCTTGTGTAAACTGCGTTTCATTCAAGTGATCCGTTTGCGTACCCCACATCACTTCGCGCAAATCCCGTTGCAAATAGGGTAAAAATGCCTCGTTTAGGGCATTGATTTCATTGCGAAAAACCGATTCATGGCGATACAACATTTCGCCCATGCCAGGATATTGAGAACCCTGTCCTGTGAACACAAACGCAGTCTTGTGAATGGGCGATTGTTCAAAATGCGGTTGCCCTAAATGTTGGGCTAATTCGTTCTCGTGTTCCCCTAATGCAAACCGCCGAAATTGTGGGTAATGATCTCGCGTGACGGCTGCTGAATAGGCCACTTTTTCACCCGATTCTCGCGATAACAGCGCCGTATAAGCTGCTGTCAATTGTTCGATTGCGGGTTTGGTCTTTGCGGAAAACGGCAAAATCAGCACAGGACGCGGAGCCAACGCACCCCGAGATTCCAACGGTGGGGCTTCTTCCACAATCACATGGGCGTTTGTGCCGGTAAACCCGAAACTACTTACCCCGGCCAATCGACGCCGTTCGTCTCGGGGCCAAGCCCGTGTACTTGTGACTAACTCGATGTTTTCTAGGGATATTTTTTCGTTTGGCGGGGCAGTTAACCGCATACCGGGCAACTGTTCGTGATGGAGCGCCAGCATCAATTTGATAAATCCTGCAATGCCCGCCGCCGATTCCAAGTGGTTGATCTGCGTTTTAACCGCCCCCACTTTCAGAATGCGATCGGCGTGACCCAATGCCGCTTGGGCTGCGGCCATCTCGATGGGATCGCCTAACGCGGTGCCGGTCCCATGAGCTTCTAAGTAGTCGATCTGCTCGGGCAACGCACCGGCATGGGCGAGGGCTTGACGAATCACCGCAGTTTGTGCAGGGCCACTGGGCACGGTAAATCCACCACTGGCCCCATCTTGATTCACCGCACTGCCCCGAATGAGGCCGTAAATGCGGTCGTGATGCTCTAAGGCATCCCGCAACCGCTTCACTACCACCACGCCACAGCCCTCGCCGCGACCGTAACCATCTGCTTGATTTGAAAAGGTTTTACAGCGTCCATCGGGACTCAACATACGGGCTTGGGTAAACGCAATGCTCAACCCCGGTTCCAAAATG
>CAZTIH010000143.1:0-6045 GCA_964613675.1 uncultured Candidatus Competibacteraceae bacterium | reverse complement strand
GAAGGATTCCGTGGGATAGAACGCTTTCTCAGGCGATTCGGTGGCGTACATAAGAACCTTTCAAGTCACAGTGTGCGTTGAACTTTCAAGGTCTAGCCAACAATGATGACGATTACGCGACAGTTCGATGAATTTTACCGATGGCGGTATTTAGGGAAGAATTTAAAGTCTCAAGCTGTCGATGATGGCGGCGTTAGTGAGCTAACGTATAACCCGGCTGTGGGTTCTCAAAATAACCATTTTGGCCCCCCCGTCGGCGGTTAAGAGCTAACGTATAACTCGGCTGTGGGTTCTCAAAATAACCATTTTGGCCCCCCGTCGGCGGTTAAGAGCTAACGTATAACCCGGCTGTGGGTTCTCAAAATAACCATTTTGGCCCCCCCGTCGGCGGTTAAGAGCTAACGTATAACTCGGCTGTGGGTTCTCAAAATAACCATTTTGGCCCCCCGTCGGCGGTTAAGAGCTAACGTATAACTCGGCTGTGGGTTCTCAAAATCCCGTCTCCCGCCCCTCAGCCGCGTCAGGTATCTCGCCTAAGTTCGTGGCGCTGGAGAAATAGACGATTTACAGGCTCGTGAATCTGGGCGCGTGTCGAGATACAGGTTTCGATGACGGTTGGCTCGATCGACCGCACAAACACGCGCTGTTCGTCGCTCGTCATCTTGAAGCGCAAGGATAGGGTTGTGAGATCGGGATCGTTGTGGGGAATCTCTCCCGTCACGGCCAAAGGAGATGGAGTATAGATGAGATAAAATACCCCTTCCCGCGGGGTTCCCAGTTCAACCCAAGTTTCTCGTGGGGTTCGAGGGGACAATGCGGGTACAAATTTTTTTCGCACAATTTTTCCGACGAAATACTGAAATTTTCCTATTTTCTGGCGTTGGGCGGCATTGATGATCTTGATAGGTTCGCCTGGACATAGCCGTAATAAACCCAAAGCGACGCCCGTTTTAGCGGTTGCTTGGTACGGGTTCTGCTCATCGGCGACGCGGGGGGCGTGAACCGTAAATTGCGTTGGCCAATCCGCAAATAATGTCGTCCGAAAAGTCTGCATCCGTGTCGCCATCTCATGGGCATTGGGGCTGTCGTATAACCCAAATAGGGTTCCGACCATCGGCGAGCGACTGCCATTGCCTGCCAACAGAATCTGTACCGTTTCTGGGTAGGTTCCATGATCTTCAAACGCGGTGTGTAAGCCGAGATAAAAACTCTGCACCCCCTTCTCCAGACGTTCCTCCAGATAGGTGCGCAGGGCAGCCACGGGAAGCGTCAAGGTGCAGAGTTGAGGGATGCCCTCGCGGTTCATGAGGCGTACCGACAGGGTTTCGGAGAGCAAATCGTCAGGTGACTGCCACAGGGGACGCAGGGCATTGGCCAGCAACACCATGTTGGTTAAAGAGGCCTGGGTACGTTCCAAAAACGCTTCGCTTCCCGGAAAATTATCCGCATCAAAGGGCTTTTGAAAGGTGATTTGCTGTCGCCGACAGACTTCGAGATTCACGGGGGTCTGGAACACGCGATAGGCTAAATTCTCCAGTAAGTTTTCAGCGCCCAAAAAGCGATCCCCCGCTGCACCAAAGTGTTCAATCACAATTTCATAACCAGCCTCTGCTTCATCGTCGTCGGCGAGCCGATACCGACCGTAATCGAAATCCGCAGTCCCTCCGCCAAAGTCGAAGACTGCGTACGCAACCCCCGTCGAGGTTGGAGTGATTTTCAAGGTCTCGAACGCGGCCACGGCGTAAGCGACGGGTTCTGAAGCGCGTTCTTCTACGCTGAACTGACTGAAGACCGCTTTGTGATAAGCCAAACTCGCGGGCAAACTTCGCTGTAATCCGCGGTGAAATGAAGCCACCACCTTATCCTTGACCGCTTTGGGATAGGTGACCGGGAAAGTCAAGCAGTAATGCAAAAAAATCCCCCGCTGTCGCCAGTTAATCGCCAACCCGAGGCAGTAGGCATATAGCTCGATAGGGTTGAACCCGTCTTGCTCACTTACGGTAAGTATTTCACCCGCTTCCAGATTGTACGACGGGAGGGGAGCAATCGCCTGTTCGTAACCATTGCGCTGATCGGTGACACATAACGACAGGTTCTGCGCATCCCGCAGGGCCCATTGCTTGAGTCTAAACAGCACGCTCCGCACGACGAGGGCATCGCTTTGGTGCCCTAAAAAGTCTTCATTTGCGGCGTGAGACACTTTGATGTGATCCCAGCGAATAGGGGGGCGGTATGCAATGCGCTGCCATATAGGCAAAAAGCGCACTAAATCGACAAACTCGATCACGCTGGGATTTTCGTAATGCACCGATTCGATGGGAAGGCGGTAATCGCTTACCCCAACGCGCAACAGCCGATCTTGGCCGCGCTCGCGGTACGCAATGACGGTATTGCTGCTGCCAAAGTCAATCGCAACATACCCAGGTTGAATGTCGGCTGCTGGATCCCGTGCCCGCAGCGGTGTACTGACTTCAAACGTCATCATCTCACTCGCAGGCAATCGCTCGGTATGCAGTTCCCAGAGGCCCCGTGTCGAGTCGGTGAGCTGTTCAATGGGCAATACAGGGAGTGGCAGGCTCTGCGCGTCGAGCTGTTGCAAGACATCAAATAGTACGGTTGTCGAAATTTGCTTGCTTTTCTCCGGCACAAAGCTGAGGACTTCGAGATACTCATTGCGCAGGTTTTTCATTAAATCCGGGACGAGCGTTTTAAGCTTGTGGGCTTCAAACCACCACCCCCGTTGCAAACATTCTTTAACCACGACGGAAAGATCCATCGCCGTCGGAAAGGGCCGCGTCACGAGCAATCGGCCTTCGGGGTGGGACTGAAATGTGTCGAGATCGATGGCACGGTCTCGCGTGAGGAAGTAGCGACAATTTTCGAGGCGCTGTTTTTCACCTTTTTGTAGCGGAAAACCATTGGTGACGAGGTCGCGCAAGGCCGCTGCTTCGGGCAATTGCCACCCCTCCAGTCCCCCCAATCTTAGGGTTTGCAAAAGGCGTGGGGCGTTTTCCGACCGGTGAAGTGCTTTGAGGTTAATTTGGCCTTGCCACAGCGCAAGATGGTGAAGGTCAAAAATCAAGGGATCCTCCTTTTGCGGGTGTAGCCACCACCAACGACAGCCACTCTTTTTGATTGCGTCAGTAATGCGTCGGAGAATTTCGTCGGGTTTTTCATTGAGCAGACAGGCGATCAGCGATCGAGGACAGGTAACTTTGGGCATGAAGGTTTCCAACTAGTCAGCATCAGCGAAAAACGGACGCCTGCGATGACCGCCGTCGCAGTGTCCGAGAAGGGAATCTCAAAGGATCGGATTCTAAGACAGCGCTTAAAAATTGTGCTGCACCAACTCCCGTCCCTGGGGGAAGACGCATCGTCGTTTAGCAAGCAATCGCCCTAGAATTCAAACTTGCGCCCTCACCGTGCTGAAAGCTCCCCTTAAATCACAAGCGACTCTCCGCACTGCAACAAAACGAAAATCACTCGCATTTAGATCCATTCTTGTTGAGAATGACTTGCATCCAAAGCGTGCGGTGCCGACGCCTCCCTGTTAACTCAACTCCTTGGAGTGCCCTGTGAAATTTCTCTATGTCAACGATGCCCCGCCCGACGACGAAAGACCCCTATGGCAGGTGAACGCCACCGTCGCTCATCTCGACCAAACCATTCAACAAGCCCGTACGGCCGCTCGCACTTGGGCACAACGTCCCTTCGCTGCCCGCCTGCGTTCGTTACAAGGGGCCGGGCATTTTTTGGGGTCGCGGCGCAACGAAGTCCTCAGTTGGAGCCAATGGGATCAAGTGTTTCAAACGGATAAGCAGTCGGTACAACGGTTGACCCAAGCTATCGACGCCCTCACCCATCCTCAACTCTCCCCGTTGCATTGCCCTTCCACCCCCGACGACGATATTCACAGCGGGATGGTCGCCCGCATTGCGCTGGTAGACCGGGCCCAAAGTTTGGATGTTTTGATGAACTGGAGCATACCGATCATGGCAGCAGGCCATAGCGTCGTGGGGGTGCTGACTTACGAGCAACTATGTCGATTGCCATTAGCGGTCTTAGCCGTAAGCGCCGTCCTGCGGGGGTGGTTACCGCCGGGTGTCTTTGAACTGTTATGCACCAATGACCCCACTGTGACCCATCGTCTCGTACGCGACCCCCGTTTAACGACGATCTCTCTCGTCCCTCATGCGGTCGAATCGGCTAAACCGCTCAGACCTCAGCGATACCCCGAGGACCCTATGCGCGTCTTGCATTAACCCCGAAAACAACGCCCTCAGCAGCGAAAGGCATTCTATTTCTCTATGTTTGACCCCGTGTTTGAAAACATTTTTTGGTTATGGGAAACGGGCGGTGTCGTCATGATCCCGTTGGGATTGTGTTCCGTATTGATGGTGACGGTGACGCTCCTCAAGGTCACTCAATGGGTGTGGCTCGATCACCGGCCGCGTCGTGTGGAACGGGCTCTTCGACAGTGGCGGGAGGGCGATACCGAATCCGCGCTCAAGGAGTTGGCGTCTCAACGGGGCGCGTTGTCGCGAGTGGCGTACTTTGCCATGAACCACATTCCGCCCAATGAAACCGTTCACGCCACGCTTCAACAGATGGTGGTGGACGAGCTAAATCGGTTGCGTACAGGGCTGCGTACCCTAGAACTGATTGCGTCCATCAGCCCGTTATTGGGGCTACTGGGCACGGTACAGGGCATGATTTTGGCGTTCCAACAGTTAGCACAAGCCGGGTCACAGGTGGATCCAGCCGTGCTCGCGGGGGGGATTTGGATTGCGCTCCTGACTACGGCGGTGGGTCTCATGATTGCGATTCCCGCCGTGGTGTTGCACGGCCTGTTTGAAGGGCACATCGAGCAAGTAGGCCAGCGGATGGTTCGCACGGTGAATGCCATTTTCGCGGCCCATTTAACCTGTCCGCTTTCCCCTGAGATGCCATGAATTCTCCCGACCGTCTGGGGCGCCTCATGAAACTCGATTTACCACGCCGTCGTGTGGTGCGGGTGAGCTTGACTCCACTCATCGACATCATTTTTATCCTATTGATTTTCTTCATGTTATCGACGCAATTCGTGCAATGGCGACGGTTGGAAATTGGATTGGGGACGGTGACCGCAGCCCAGGTAGCCCGCTCCCCCCAAATCATCCAGCTAGACGAACAAGGGACGCTCTATTTTGAGGGACAGCCTTACGATTTGCCGACCCTGGCGGTCACCTTATTGATTTCGCCTGATCGCCCGGTGGTTTTACAGCCCGCCGCAAATTCAACGACGCAACACATCGTTCATACGCTCGATGGGTTGTACGGCCTGGGGATTGAGCGCGTGGGACTAAGTTCTGAACCGAGAAATGCCCCATGAAGCGTGCCCTAGACGACAGCCTGTTGCCGATGATTAACATCGTGTTTTTATTGCTGATTTTCTTTTTAGTTGCGGGACGACTCGCGCCGACTCCCACATTGCCCGTGACTCCACCCGAATCCGATCACGCAACCCCGATTGATCCCAAAGGACTTCGCATCGAAGTGTCAGCGACGGGAGACCTCCAGATGAATGGGGCAGCGGTAACCTTGGAAGCGTTGACCGCCCAAGTCACCGCGCAGCTTGCCGAAGTGCCGTCGGCGATTCCTGTTATCGTTAAAGCGGATCAACGATTGAACGCGCAACAACTGTTGACCGTATTCCAGGCATTACGGGCGGCACAGGTGACCCGCGTGAATTTATTGAGCGTCCAAGCGAGGAAGCCATGAGCGCCCCACTTCGTTTTATGAGCGCTTTTGTGGGGGCTTTACTGATTCACGGGGGGCTAATGGCCGCATGGCATCTGCAACTTGTCCCTCGGGTTCCCATTGAACCGATTGATACGGTTTTAGGGGGCGTACAGATTGACTTACAGGCTTTGGCGTTCCAGGCAGAACCCGTGGACGAGACGACAGAGTCTGTTGCTGAATCAGCGGTGGAGACGACAGAGTCTGTTGCCGAATCAGCGGTGGAGACGACAGAGTCTGTTGCCGAATCAGCGGTGGAGACGACAG
>CAZTIH010000142.1:0-6049 GCA_964613675.1 uncultured Candidatus Competibacteraceae bacterium | reverse complement strand
AAATAAAAAGTTAATGCGCCGGCTAATATGAGAAAAATCACGATAAATACGAATGCTACCGGAGTTGCGAAATAGCCTTGTAATTCGCGCTTAAAAATGGCCATTAAAGGATTTGGTTTAAGGGGTGGGCGTTCGAGTTTCGATTCAGTTGCTAATTCGTTCATACAGCCTCCGCAGCAGTAATCGTTCTGAATACTTCATCTAAACGACCTGCTTCGACTTGCAGATCAATTATCGACCAATTTTTTTCTTGAACGTAAAGATTAATTTCGTTGAGCAGACCTTCAGATCCTCTGGGAAACGCCGTCAAGCGACTGGTGGTCTCATCCATTTCAACTTCATTGACCATTTTTAACTTGCACAACTCGTCTTTGGCAGATTTGAGATCGTGTTGCGGGGCAAGTCGCAAACTCACCGCACCGTGGTAACGAGAACGGCTTTCCAGTCCCGATGGCGTGTCATCGGCCACAATTTTTCCCCGTGCGATGATGAGGGCCCGCCGACAAAGGGCTTGAACTTCTTCGAGAATATGCGTGGAAATGATGATGGTTTTGTGAGGAGCCATGTCATGGATCAGTTCGCGCACCTCATGTTTCTGGTTGGGGTCAAGCCCATCCGTGGGTTCGTCCAAAATCAATACCTTAGGATCGTGAAGGATGGCCTGTGCGAGGCCCACCCGTCGTTTAAATCCCTTTGAGAGCGTGTCGATGGGCTGATCGAGTACGGGCGCGAGATGTAACCGTTCTACAACTTCACCAAACCGTTTTTTGTAAAAATCGCCTTGTAAACCGCGCACTTGACCGATGAATTCGAGGAATTGTCGAACAGTCATTTCGCCGTAACTCGGTGCCCCTTCAGGCAAATAACCGAGCACTGACTTGGCTTGAATGGGATGGGTTTGGACATCAAATCCCGCGATGGCTGCTCGACCGCTGGTGGGGGCCAGAAATCCCGCAATCATGCGCATTGTGGTGGATTTACCGGCGCCGTTGGGGCCAAGTAACCCAAGAACTTGGCCGGCTTCTGCCGTAAACGAGAGGGCATTTACCGCAGTAAACTGGCCGTAACGTTTGGTAAGTTGCTTAGTTTCAATCATGACAGCTCCCGCAAAAAAGGCGCGGGAGATTTAGTCACGAGTCAGGGGTAATTCAAGTGCAGTGGCGGGATGTTAATTGTGAGGGCGTGAGGCAGATTTTCGACCGACGACCAAAAACTGCTTGCCAAACAAGGGCCATACCCAAGGGAGCCGTAAATAAATCTGCAAAAAAATGATGGGCGGGGTTTGCCCAGTGGACATGGAATAAGGCAAAAATCGCGGTAAGCAATGTTCGATTTCAAAGCCTTCAAGTTTTAAGACTTCTGAGAGGGACTGTTCAGTGATTGGAACGTAGTGATCCCAGAAATCCCAGTACTCGCCCGGTACGTATTTGATGTTTGGGCCGAGACAAATCAGCTTTCCTTGGGGTTTTAAGCAGCGATGGGCCTCAGAGATCGCCTTTGCAACACGGATTTTGTCGGGAAGATGTTCGAGGAAGTTGCTCGTGAAGACGACATCGACACAGTGGTTCGGTAATGGCCAGTTTTCAGAACAATCCTGCTGAAATAGCTCAACTTCGGCGTTCAAATTTTGGGCGGTGTCAGGATTCAAGTCCATTGCGTACTTTTTCGTTGCAACGATGTGATTAATGAACTCGCCATAGCCTGTACCAAGATCGAGGATATGAGCATCAGAGGGTATGTACTGAGAAAAGTAGTCTTGGCAGAGGGTTTTCCATACTTTTCGGCGGTAAGCTGTGATTTTTTCAAATCGGGCTTGGTATTGCTCCTGTAAATGAGGAGAGACATCGCTTTGTAGCGGCATTTAACGTACCAATCGGGGGGTGAATTCGCTGTCTGTGCCGCGTTCGGGGCCGCTAAATGTCAATAATTGGTGTTCTTCGGCAAATACATGGCTGTTGAGATTGGCAACCCATTGGCGTCCCTGTTGCGTTATCCGCAAATAAAATAGGGCATCCTGAATGTAAGGACTGACCGATTTCCAGTAGAACGAGGGGTAACTTTCTCTCAAGTCTGCCGCGCCTCGATGATTAAGCCGTCGCGATTCGCCCGTCTCTTCAAATTCTCGAAATAACGCAGATACTTTGGAGATGTAATTTGTATCGGCTAGTTGACCGATTAAATCGGCTGCACGGGCCAATCCTGGAAAATCATGGGTCGCTGCATATGACTCGTCGGAGGGAATGGGGAAACGCGTCCGTTCGATGGTTGCACAAATGAACTCCACATCAAGATTATCAATATTCTGAAGTCTTTGTTTTACAAATAATTTTCCGCGATCGACATGGTGAGGCGTGAGATATGCGTCCGTACTGCTGCGCGGGGGCGTCACGACATCGCCAATTTCGTTAATAACATAGCTACCAGGTTGGTCTCCTCGACACACGCCGCGCACATAACCAATGTCGTGACACAGCAGGGCGACCAGAAAATTGCACCAGGTAGTTGCGTCCATGGTGCCCTCGTGAAGGCGTTTTCCTCGCAAAATTTCAAGGCCCACCTGCGTTACTAGGGTGGTGTGTTCCCAATCGTGGTAGGGGGCATCGCTACGGGAAATGCTTTCAAGGGCCATGTGGGCAACAAAGCTCAGCGTCCCATTTGCGGTGGGGTCTGATTTGCCAAACGTCTCCCAGTACGCCCGCTGGAGATAGTCCGCAAAGGCATCAATAACGAGTTGGCGAGCGTTGAACATGGAGAGAGTCCTTGGCTAATTTTTCGTAGGGAAACATGGCGTTAATTTGGAGAACGGCAACATTCTCACTCAGCCCATTCTGTGCCAAAAGCGATGACGGCCCCCAGGTGAGTCGCCTGACACGCCTGCATTAACAAACGATCCAGGCCCAAAGCCACCCCGGCGCAGTCGGGAAGCCCCGATGCTAATGCCGCTAACAACGCTTGATCAATCGGCATTTCCGGGAGATTTTCGCGTCGCCGCCGCTGATTATCGGCCAAAAAACGTCGGTGTTGTTCGGCAGGATCCGTGAGTTCCCAAAAACCATTGGCCAATTCAAGGCCTCGCCAATACAGCTCGAAACGCGCCGCTGTCGAGGGATCACCGGGCGTCAAACGCGCTAAAGCCGCTTGGCTTGCGGGATAGTCATACAAGAAACATAGGCCCGAGTTGCCCAAATGCGGTTCGATTAAGTGCGTCAACAGCCAATCACGCCAAGGATCGAGTTCGTCAAGGGGGAGATGACGCGGCGGGATGAGATCGTGGGCAATGCCACAATGTTTTAAATCCGTAATGTCAGCTGTGAAAATATTGAGTTGCAAATAATGCTGAAACGCTTCGGCGTATCGAATTCGAGACACTGTTAAAGTGGGATCTGCCAGCAGACATTTTACCAACTCGGCGACTTCATCCATGAGCTGTCCGTCGTTAAACCCAACGCGATACCACTCAACCAATGTAAATTCAGGGGCATGCCGCGCACCTCGTTCCTCACGCCGAAAAGCCCGTGCAATTTGGTAAATATCGCCGCTCCCCGCCGCCAGTAGCCGTTTCATGAAAAATTCGGGGGATGTCGGCAAGTAGTAAGCGCGATCCCCGTCATAAGTCACGAAACTGTGCAAATTGACCTCCGTCGTGGCGGCCCGAGCCAAAATCGGGGTTTCCACCTCAAGGATCTGTCGTTCTGCAAAGAATTGCCGAAGGGTTGTTAACCACGCGGCTCGTTGACGGAGCGCCGCCCACGACGCTCCTGGTTGCCAATCCACCAAGGTCAACGATCTTTATTTACTGACCCGCGAGACATATTCGCCGGTACGGGTATCGACTTTGATGATTTCGTCGGTTTGGACAAACAGCGGTACGCGAACCACGGCACCCGTTTCGAGTTTCGCGGGTTTGCCACCGCCGCCCGAGGTATCGCCCCGAACGCCCGGGTCGGTTTCGACGATCTGCAATTCGACGAAATTGGGCGCACTGACCGACAGGGGTTCGCCGTTCCATAGGGTAAGTTGACAGGTTTCTTGGCCTTTCAACCACTGTTTGGCATCACTCATGGCGGCTTCGTTGGCTTGCAACTGTTCCCCTGTGTTGGGGTTCATGAAGTGCCAAAATTCCCCATCGCTGTAGAGATATTCCATGTCCACATCGACCACATCGGCTGCTTCCACCGTATCGCCCGATTTGAAGGTCAACTCGATCACTCGGCCGCTTTTAAGGTTGCGAACTTTAACGCGGCTGAAGGCTTGTCCTTTACCCGGTTTGACGAATTCATTGGCGACGATGGCATAGGGATCGTTGTCGATGATGATTTTCAAACCGCTTTTGAATTCGTTAGTACTATAACTGGCCATCAAAAAATGCTCCGAACGAAAATTGGCCGCGCATGATAGCCAACTCTTTTGCTAACCCGTGCTAGTCTTTTGTTTACAGATGGCGCGTTTGTTTAGGTGACAACGCCCATTTTTCCCTTCACACCTGTGTTTTCAGGGAGCTTCGCGCCGCGTGTCTGAATCAACCGTTACCCATCTTATTCTTGTAGATAACGCCCTTTCTGAGGCGGATACCATTATTAAAACGCTCCAGCAGGCCGGTTTGGTATTGCAAGACTATCGAGCGACTCAGCCAGGACAACTCCATAAACTCTTACGTAGCAAGCCCACCGATCTGGTGTTGGTTCGCTGCGACCACCAGGACGATTCATTACCCAGTTTGGCTACGGTGCGCGAACAGCTCGATCAGGTGATTGCCGAGCGGGCCGAATATGGCGAAGTGTTGTTTTGTGCTCTGATTGCTTTGGATAAAACCGATGTGAGCAGTTCTCATTGGTTGCGCCAGGGAGCAGATAGCGTGGCTTACTGGTCGGATCAAGACCATCTTGTGCGGACGATCAAGCGCGAATTGGCATTTCAACGGATGCGTCGTCGTTTAGCAGAACTCGAAGTGAAATGGAGTGAGGCGGATGGGCGCATTCGCAATCTGATGGATACCTCGCGGGACGCTATTGCCTTTATCCATGAGGGGTTACATGCCAACGCAAATTCCGCCTATCTCCGACTTTTTGGTTATGAATCAGAGGAAGAATTGCGCAGTGTGCCCATGCTCAATCTCATCACGCCCCCTTCGCAAAATGCGATGAAATCGGCGATGCGCGAGACTTTTCGCGGTAAGCAACTGGCCCCTTTGGAGATTGAAGGAGTGACGTCACAAGGCAAGCGCTTAGGGTTACGGATGTTGTGTACGCCGATTACGATTAACAACGAACCTTGTTTGCAGATACAGATTCAGGGAGAAGCAGAAGTTCGTCAGACCCCAGAACAGCAACGCGCCCTCGAAGCCAAAATTACGGCATTAGAACAGCAGGTCGCGAGTGCCTATCAGATTGATCCATTTACCAACTTATTGAGCCGACAGTACTTTTTAGAAACTTTGGAAGCGGCATTACTGGCAAAACTCGGAGGTGCGGTGTTGTATGTTTTGCTGACGGATTACCGCTCGATTAGCGAAAAACAAGGGCTGCAAGCAGTTGATATGCTGTTGCTTGATCTCTCAAAATCGTTGAGATCGACGCTGACGAGTTATCGCGACAGCCTACTTTCGCATTTTTCGGATCCGGCGTTTGTCGCTTATCTTCCCCAAACCTCGCTCGAATCGGCGAAAGAGACCGCCGAAATCATTTCTGCTGAAATTCAGGAACACCGTTCGCGTTGGGATCAGCAGCTCGTCGCAACTTCATCGGCGATTGGGGTTTGTGAGGTGCGGCCTTACCATCGCGTCGCGGCTCAGTTGATTTCGCAAGCTGACCGCGCTTGTGAGACGGCGCGTCGTAAGGGGGCGAATCAGATTTTTGTCTTTGAGCACGAGAAGCAGACGGATAGCACGGGGGCAGAGACCAAAGATGCGTTATCCGAGAAGATTAAGAACGCCATTAGCGAGCAACGCGTTAGTCTGAAATTCCAGCCCATTGCGTGTTTAGATCGAGAGTTGGGGCTTGATCCGCGTTACAAAGTTTATGTCACGGTTTCAGATGGTGAAAATCGCGTT